>CAYNFY010000037.1:0-38152 GCA_964396585.1 uncultured Nocardioides sp. | reverse complement strand
ACGCCACACCGAGCGGCAACGACGTGAACGCCGCCACTCCCGGGGTGCCTTCCCCACCGGGATGTTCATCACGAGACAGGATCGACACATCGCCTACGGCGGGGTGTGTGTGGGCCCAGTCGGACACGATCAGGAGCTGCTCGACCTCGGCCTGAGCGATCAGATCCCGAGAATCCGCCAACGCAGCCAGCAGCGAGTCATCGACGGCAGAGTCATCGACGGAAAGATCTTCCGTCTCGATGTCCACCACCTGTTCGCTCATGCGTTCGATAATACGTTAAGGTCCCGACACACATCCCACACATGTAGGTCTGATCGAGGGATCAATCGGCGATTCCCCACAGCCAGATGAGGCCCTCGGCCACGCCGCCACGCCACCACGCATAGTCGTGGCCGCCGTTGTGTTGCGACACCTTGAGGTCGAGTCCGGCTGCCTGGGCGCATTCCGCCAGCCGTTGGTGGGGGCCGGTGAGAACCCATTCCTGTCGGCCATGGGCCAGATGGATCCGGGGTAGCGGGCGCCCGGCGCAGAGCGCCGGATCCACCAGCCCGAGCAGATCGTCCTGCCATAGCGAGGCCGAATGGCTGATCACGCCACCCACCACGTCGCTCCGCAGTAGGCCAGCACGCAAGGCGGTCAGACCGCCCAGGCTCTGCCCGGCCACGGCAACGTTGGCGGGTCCCGAGGCGACCGCGAACCGCTGTCGAGCCCACGGCACCAGCCCCTCGACCAGATCGGCGACGCCGCCGCCCTCGGTGCCCAGTTCCTGCCAGCGGCGGTCCCGGCCGCCTGAGTCGAGGAGGACGGCTCGCACGGGGCCGAGCACTCCATCGGCGATCAGGTTGTCGAGCAGCACCGGGAGTGAATGGCTGGGCTGCACCCACACCTCACCGTCCAGGACCAGCAGCAACGGCAGCGGGGTGGCTGAATCGACCCCGGCAGGCTGGTAGCACCACACCCGGCGCTCACCCGTGAGCCGGTGACCGGTGACGGATCCGGTGGAGGCCCCGGCACGCGGCTGCGTCCACGGCTGCGGTGGCGCATCGGGCAGTTCCACCACCGATTGGCGAACTCCGGCGCGGTTCTCGCACCACGCAGGGTTCTGTGGGTCGCACACTCCCTGATCCAGCACCTGCCGGATCTGGACCTGGTCGGCGCTGAGCCAGGGCGCGGACTGACCGCGGCGGTGCACCAGAAACGCATAGCTGGCCCGCCAATCGGACTCCATCCGGAACGTCGCATGCCACCAGTCGGTACCGGCCAGCGGCTCCAACAGGGTGTCCTCCAGGCAGGTCTCGTCGGTCAGCCGGTTGGCGAACAGCAGCACCCCCTCGGCATCGCCGCTGCGGTCCTGCCAGCAGAAGGTGACCAGACAATGTCCGTCGCCGGTCTCCTCCACCAGCGGTAGGGGCGCGTCGGCCAGCGCGGCGATCTGGGTCGGAGTCAGCCCTACCAAGGGACTGGGCACGCGGGGGACCGGGGCCGGGCGACGGATCTTGGGAGGCTGGCGGCGGGTGGGACTCGCACCTCTCTCGACGCCGTTCACGACGCCTCCTGGGCGCCGCGCTCGGCGGACGTGCCGACCGTGGGCAGTACCAGCGGCGTTCCGGCGAGCGGATCGGTGATCAGCTGGCAGGGCAGGTCGTAGACCCGCTCGATCAGCTCGGCGGTGACCACCTCGCGCGGGTCGCCGGCGGCCACCACCCGGCCCTGGGACATCACCACCAGGTGATCGGCATAGCGGAAGGCGAGATTCAGCTCGTGCAGCACCGCCACCACGGTGCGTCCGCCGGTACGCAGCCGACGGGCCAGCTCCAGCACCTCCACCTGGTGGGCGATGTCGAGATAGGTGGTGGGCTCATCGAGCAGCAGGTGATCGGTCTGTTGGGCCAGCGCCATCGCCAGCCACACCCGCTGCCGCTGCCCACCGGAGAGCTCCTGGACCGGGCGGCCGGCCAACTCGGTGACGTCGGCCGCGGCCATCGCCTCGTCGAGTGCGCTCTGGTCGGTGCGCGACCACTGCCGCAGCAGGCTCTGATGCGGATGTCGGCCACGAGCCACCAGGTCCTCGGTCACCATCCCCTCCGGCGCGGTGGGGGACTGCGGCAGCATCCCCACCCGCCGGGCCCATTCCTTGGTGGCCCACGAGCTGGCCGGACAGTCGTCGAGCAGTACCCGCCCCTGGCTGGGGGTGATCATCCGGGCCAGAGCCCGCAACAGAGTGGACTTGCCGCAGGCGTTGGGGCCCACGATGACCGTCATCGCACCGTCGGGGATGTCGACGTCCAACTCGTGCAGCACGGTCCGAGCACCGAACCGGACGCTCAGTCGTTCGGTCCGTAGCCGGGCTCTACCAGGGGAGGCGTCGCTGGGGCGGATCATGGTCGAAACCTCTTCCAGTCAAGAGCGAGCAGAGCGATCAGGTACAGGCCACCCAGGGCCCCGGTGACGACGCCGACCGCCAGCTGGGTGGGCGCCAGCAGCCGTTGGGCCACGATGTCGGATCCGACCACCAGCAGGGCACCGGTCAATGCGGCGCCGAGCAGCCCGGGCACCGCCTGTCCACACAGCCGACGACTGATCTGAGGGGCCGCCAGAGCGACGAACCCGATCGGTCCGGTGGCCGCGGTGGCCACCGACACCAGACCCACGGCCACCAGCAGGCTCGCGGCGCGCACCCGTCCGACCGGGACCCCCAAGGATCGGGCCAGGTCATCGCCCAGGGTCAGCAGCTGCCACTGCCGTGAGAGCAGAAGCGCGACCGTGACCAGGGCCAGCACCACCACCGCGGTGAGCAGGGCCCGACCCCACTGCATGGCGTTCAGGGACCCGGCCAGCCACTGGGCGGCGGTCTGTGCGGCGTCCAGCGACGCCCGGACCACCAGCAGGGTGTTGAGCGCCGAGAGCAGGGCCCCGACCCCGAGCCCCACCAACACCAGCCGGCCACCGGTCAACCCCGCCGAGCGGGTCAGCAGGTGCACCAGCGCCGCGGTGGCCAGGCCGCCGAGCAGCGCACCGATCGCCACCGAGGTGGTGTCACCGTGCAGCACGATGATCTGGATCAGGGCCCCCGTGGCGGCTCCGGTGGTGAACCCGAGGATGTCGGGGCTGCCGAGCGGGTTGCCGGTCAGCCCCTGGAAGAGGGCTCCGGCGACACCCAGGGCGGCGCCCACCACGATCGCGGCCACTACCCGAGGGGCCCGCAGCTCCTGCACGAACCAGGTCGCGGCCGGGTCATCGGAGCGTCCGGTCAGCGCGGCCAGGACCTGCCCCGGGGACAGCTGGTAGTCCCCGACGGTCATCGCATATCCGGCCAGCAGCACCACCGCCAGCACGGTGAGCACGGAGACCAGGGCGGCTCGCGGGCTGAACCGTAGCGAGTACCGGGTCGTCTGCAGCACTCGGGGACGTGTGGAGACAAAGGAGGTAGGGCCGTTCGTCACAGCGAGGGAACCTTTCGACGACTGACCACGGCGATGAAGACCGGTGCCCCGACCAGCGCCGCCACGACTCCGGCCGGAGCCTCCTCGGGCACGACCACCCGGGCCACGGTGTCGGCCAGCACCAGCCAGGCGGGCCCCAGCAGCAGGCAGGTGCCCAGCACCCACCGCTGGTCGTGCCCCACCAGCCAGCGGGCCAGCAGCGGAACGGCCAGTCCGACGAAGCCGATCGGCCCCACCGCGGCGGTCGCCCCGCCGCACAGAGCGGCGGTGGCGATCACGCTCACTACCCGGGTCCGTCCGGGCCGGGCGCCGAGGGCCCGAGCGGTGTCCTCGCCCAGAGCCAGCGCGTTCAGCGCCGGGGTGAGCAACAGCGCCAGCACCGCGCCCACCAGCAGGAACGGCGCCACCATGCCGAGTACGTGCCAGCCCCGGCCCTCCAACGATCCCGAAACCCAGAACCGGAACTCGTTGAAGGCACGCTGGTCGGCCAGGATCACGGTCTGGGTGATGGCCGCCAACGCGGCACTGACCGCCACCCCGGCCAGAGCCAACCTGGCCGCCGAGCTGCCGGGACGGCCGCTGCCGGCCAGTACCTGGACCGCCAGGGTGGCACCGGCCGCGCCGAGCAGCGCGGCCCACAGATAGAACTCGATGCCGACCAGGCCGGTCAGCGAGACGGCGAGCACCACGGCCAGTGAGGCGCCCGCATTGACCCCGAGGATCCCAGGATCGGCGAGCGGATTGCGGGTCACCGCCTGCATCAGCGCACCAGCCAGGGCCAGGGCCAGCCCCACCGCGACCGCCACCGCGGTACGAGGTACTCGCAGGTCGTGCAGCACACCGGACTCCACCGAGTCATTCGGGGAGAGCAACAGGTGCCAGACCCGGTCCACCGGAATGTGCCGCGACCCGATCGACAGGCTCGCCGCCACCGAGACCAGCAGCAGCACCGCGCATCCGGCCAGGACCAGCCAGCGCCGCTGTCGTCGGGTGACCAGATCATCCACGGGATCGGCGACCGGTCACGATGACCGATGCGGCGGCGATCAGGGTCAGGCCCAGGCCACCCAGGCCCCACCACGGGATCCGGCGGTCGCTCGCGTCAGCCGCCGCGGCGGGGACGGTGGCCTCGAGGGTGGCCTGGCTCGGTGCGGCCGACGGGGTCGGGCTGGACGGTGCGGGGGAGGCCGCGGGGCCGGACCCCTCGAGTCGCACCGGCACCGGTTGGCCGGCGGGGACCGCCGAGGGGCTTGCCGCCTCGGTGGTATCGGGATCGCCGGTGGTGCCGCCTGTGCCGCTGGACTGCGTGGTGCCGGTGGATCCCTGGGACCCACTTGATCCCGAGCCCGGTGAGTCCTGCGATTCCTGGGAGTCCTGGGCCCCGGTGACACGGGCCAGCACCGTGAACTCGGCGCCGCCGCGACGCGTGAAGCCCTTGACCCCCAGATAGGCGCCGGAGGCATCGCGCATCTCCTGGCTGGCCAGGAAGCGCAGCCAGTGCCTGCCCGGTTTGAGATCGGTCGGCAGCACGAATGAGCCGGAGACCGAGCCGTTGCTCCCGACGCGCTGCTGGTGCACCACACACGCACCGTGCACCCCACGTTGTGAGCAGAAGTCGCCGTCGTCGATCTTGATGTTCACCACCTCACCGGCCGGGAAGCCACCGAGAGTGAACCGGATCAGCGCCCCGGCGCTCAGCTGTCGCGGGCTCACCGAGGCCGATGTGCCCGGGGTGTCGGGTCCGGCACCGTCCCCGGGGATGGCCTGGGCCGGGGTCGTGATGGCGATCAGTCCCAATATTGCGACGAGAGCGGCGATGACGACCGGCAAGCGGCTGCGGGTGGTGTTCATCGGTGTGCTCCTCGGATGCGGCGCGACAGACCGGACCCGGCCAGTATCAGCAGCCCGAGGGCGACCAGTGCGGCGTCGGACCAGCCGACCTGCCCGGCGGAGGCGGCCATCGGTGTCTGCGGGGTCTCGGCCACCGGCCGAGGGGAGCTGCTGCCGGGCTGCGGGGTCCCATCGGGGCCCCAGGTGGTGCCCACCCAGCCGAGCACCTCACCGGTACCGGTGGTGAAGGTGAACCGGTAGGAGCCGGCCGGTAGTCGGGCCAGATCGAGGATCACCCGCCGTTCCGGGTCGAGCACCGCCCAGCCGACGGGGAACTGCTCGGTTCCATAGCCGCGCACGTGCACCTGCGCGCCGGCCTCGGTGTGCGGCAGGGTGACTCTGAGCAGCGAGCCCTCCAACGAACCGGTCGCGTCGTGCTCGTCCAGCAGTCCGACCTCGACGTAGTTCTTGGCCGGGGCGGCGGGCTCGAGGACCGGCGCGTCGGCCGGCGGTGGGAGTAGGTCGGCTGCCTGGGCGGGAGTGCTCAGCCCAGGGGTGAGCACGCCGGTCGGGGTGCTCTGCTCGGTGTCGCCGCTCTCGTCATCGGGGCCCGGGGCCTCGGCACGCAAGGTGACGGGCGCCCAGCCGACCAGCGCGCCGAAGTCGGACCGGTTGCCGGACTGGGCCACCAGCCGGATCCGGCCGGCGGGCGCGTCCTTGGGGATCCGGGTGGTGATCGTCCGGGTCGCGTCCAGCCGGAACCAGGTATCGGACCACGGGTAGCGCGGCGAGCCATCGGCCGCGTAGCCGCCCAGGAACACCCAGTCGCCCTCGGCGGCGCGGGGGAGCCGGACGGTGAGGGTGCGCTTGTCGACCCGAGAGACCAGACCGGATCGGTCGGAGCGGGTGAGCCGCTTGGGGTCGAGCGGGTCGGGCAGCCCGTTGGGGCGGTAGTCGCCGATCACGAAGGTGTCCGATTTGACCGTGCGCACGGTGTCACCGGGCAGCAGCGAGCCGCTGAGCAGGCGCAACGTGTGGCTGCCGTTGCCCAGGGCCGGGATCGAGGTGGCGGTGGTGCCGTCGGGCAGCTGGAGGTCGGCGGTGAAGGTCCCGTCGGCGTGCTCGGCCTGGACCAGGGCCCAGATGGTCCGGTTGGAGTGCACCGAGCCGTCCAGATGCGAGATGGCGCCCTCGTCGATCTTCACGCCCAGCTTCGAACCGCCCCCGGCCGGGTTGCACCAGCCGGTGCCCGAGATGGTGAGGACCCCGCCGGGCGCCACCTCGGGGGTGTCGATCGTGACCGTGGCGGCGGCGCTGGTGGGCTTGCACACCACGTCGCTGCCGGCCGCGGAGTCGTCCCAGGCCGTGCCGCCGACCTGGAGTGTCCGGGAGGTCATCGTGCGCTGAGTGTCGCCGGTGGCGAACCGGCCCGAGGTCAGCGCGGCGGTCAGGTAGTCACCGTCGGCCAGACCCGGGGGCAGGTCCAGGGTGATCTCGAAGGTGCCGTCGGCGCCCATCGGATACACCTGCGGCTGTGCGCCGCCGCCCGGGGCGATCAGGGCCCAGATCGTGTCGTCACCCGAGGCCGACGGGTGCTGCACGATCGCGGTGCCGGAGCGCCGGTGCTGACCGCCGCCCGACGAGGAACCGAGCTTGACCGCCACGGTGGAGCCCCCGCCCCGGGGGTTGGTCCAGCCGAACCCCTTGACCCGCAGCGTGGCGCCGTCCCCGGTGGCCACCACACGCTCGACGTAGGCGGTCGCGCTGCCGCCGGTGAGTACCTGATGCGGCCAGTCGGGGGCGTCGGTAGGCCCGATGCCGCTGCCGACCACGTCGAAGCCGGGGGAGAGCACGCTGCGCCCGGCGTCCCCGTCGAGCAGCGACCCGGACAGCAGCCGGAAGGAGTGCCGGCCGGTGGCCAGGGCCGGGGTGGAGGTGGCGGCGGTGCCGTCGGGCAGGTGCACGTCGACGCTGAACGTGCCGTCGGGTTCGGCCTGGACCAGCTGCCAGATGGTCCGGTTGGTGTGCACCGAGTCGTTCAGGCGTGAGATGGCGCCCTCGTCGATCTTCACCCCGATCGTGGAGCCGCCACCGGCCGGATGGCACCAGCCGGTGCCGGTGAGCCTGATGGTGCCGTCCAGGCGGGCGGTGTCGGCGCCCAGGGCGACGCTCGCGGTAGGTGCACCGCAGGATGCCACCGCGTTCTGTTCGGTCGCCCCCGTGGCGGCCGGCGCGCTTCCGGCGAACGGGCCGATGAGCGCGGCGACCGCGGCGGTGGCGATCCGGCCGGCGAAGCGCAGGCGGCTCATCCGAGCGCCTCCACCACGTCGGCCACCAGACCGCGCATCAGGAGCGGGCCTCCGGTGGAGGTCCAACGCGAGCCGTCGACCGGGATCACGTGCTCGGTCCGGTAGGCGACCAGGTCGGTGAAGCCGGGGACCTTCGCGGCCTGGCCGAGAGCTTTCTCGGCCCCGGTGACGTCACTGGCACCGCCCGCCGTCCGGTTGCTGGACGAGGAGCCGCCCAGGGTGCCGAAGAACAGGTAGTCGGCGTCGATCTGGTCCAGATTCTCCAGTGAGACGGGCTCACTGTGACCGCGCCCCTGCCGGTCCTGGGCCGGTGGCCGGGTCAGGCCCAGGTCATCGAGCGCGATCCCGCCGGGGAGCTCCTTGAGGATCAACGAGGCCGAGCTGCCCTGCCAACGCACGATCGAGAACGTCTTGCCCGCGTACCGGGCCAGATCCGGCTTGGCGGCCGCGACCGCCTCGTCGTACTCGTTCATCACCGCTCGTGCCTCGTCGGCCTTGTTGAGGGCCTCGCCGACCAGGTGGAAGTTGGTTCGCCAGTCGGCTCCGGCATATCCGGTCACCACGGTGGGCGCGATCTTGCGCAGCACCCCGATCGCCTCGGGGTTGTTGTTGATGCTGGAGCCGTCGACCAGGATCAGGTCCGGCCGGGCGGTGGCGATCTTCTCGAAGTTGGGCTGAGCCACCCCGCCGAGCACGGGGATGTCCCCGGCTCGGTCACCCAGGTAGCCGGGGACCGTGGACTGGCCGCGTCCGGTGATCGTGCCCACCGGCGTCACGTTCAGGGCCAGAGCCCCGTCCAGGGTCGGTTCGCTCAGGGCCACCACACGCCGAGGCGTGGTGGGCACCGCGATCTCGGTTCCTTCGGCGTCCAGCACCATCCGGGTAGCGGACCCGTCCTGCCCGGAGGGCGATTCGCTCGGGCCCGCGCCGCAGCCGGTGAGGGCCAAGGTGAGGAGCAGGATGACTGCGGAGCCACGACCGGCGCGAGCGGTTCGTGGCCCTGTCTGGGTGCGGTTGCCACGCATGCGTGGCGACATCAAACGCATCTGTTCTGGTCCGTCCTTGTGGCCCTGTGGTGTGCCAGGAGTGGCAGCAGGACCCAATACATCAGATGAGGATTAGGTGAGGCAACCCTAACAGAAACGTCGGATGGATCAGAACAGGGCGGAGTCGGGGTCGGGTGTGCGGGGTCGACGGGTGCGGGGCTCGACCCCGGGTTCCGGCTCGAGTGTCGGCTCGGGAGCGTGCGCCGCCCGCTCGCTGGTGACCAGGTCGCGAGAGGCGTGCTGCGTGGCCGCGGCCACCGCGGCCACGGGGTTGCCTGCGGCGATCGCCTCAAGCAGCAGGGAGTGCTCGCAGTGCCGCTGCTCGTCGGACTCGGGGCTGTTCACCGCGCCGCGCCGTTGGGCGGCCCGGATCGCGGTCATCAGCGCGTCGTACAGCTCGATCAGTAGGGGATTGCCGCCGACCTCGATCAGGCTTCGGTGGAACTGGCCGGGGGTACGCCCGGTCTCCACTATGGACTCATCCAGGGTGGATTGTCCCAGGTCACCGCCCGTGTCACGGAGGTGAGCGGAGCGTAATCGGGCCACCTGATCGGGGTCGGCGTGCAGGGCCGCCTGATGTGCGGCCTGAACCTCGAGGGCCTGGCGCAGCTGGAGCAGGTCGGCCGGGGAGTGCTCGCCGGCGAAATCGGCCAGCACGGTGCTGACCGGATTCAATGAGCGGACGAAGGTGCCCCTTCCGGGCGCGGGTTCGAGCATCCCCAGGTGAGCCAGCGAGCGGACCGCCTCGCGCACGGTGCTGCGGCCGACGCCGAGCTCGGTGGCGAGTTCGGGCTCGGTGGGGATCCGGCTGTTGAGTGGCCAGCGACCCGAGGTGATGTCGCGCTGCAGGCGGCGCACCGTCTCACGGGCCCGCTCGGTCCCCATGGCCATGTGCGCTCCTCCAGATAGGCGATGTGTTGCATCCGATGACAGGTCGAAGTGTCCCATCCCTCGCCTCGTGGCTCGCGAGTGACGGACACCACTTCCCTCAATCATCCGATGTAAGTTAGGGTCGCCTCACCTAACTAGGTGGGTCCTTGGTTCATCCCATCGAAGGACCCCTAATGAAGGAGAATCGTGAGTACCGCACCGACCCACTCCCCGGGGCGCTCGTCCTCCCGGCCCGGACGCCTGGCACTCAGTGCCCTGGCCGTCACCCTGACCTCGGCACTGACCATCACCGCCCTGGGCCTGCCTGCCCAGGCCAATCCCGGCGATGGGAGCCCCGGCGGCAACTTCGGTGTCGGCGACGTGTGGATCACCTCCTCCACCGCCGTCGCCAAGGGGCAGCGCCTCTCCTTCGCGGGGGAGGGATTCGCCGCCGCGTCCACCAACCCGGACGTGTACGGGCAGCTGTCCCTGAAGCTGGATGCCGCGAGCTCGACCGACCTGTACACGGGCACCGCCACCAACGGCTCCACCGATGCCGTCATCGACGCCTTCCAGGTGCAGGGCGACGGTACCGTCTCGGGCTCGCTGATCGTGCCCGACGACATCGACAGCGCCGCGGTGAACCCGGCCAGTCACGCCGGACCGCACTTCCTGAGGTTCCTGACCGCAGGAACCTCACGGTGGAGCGATGACTTCACCGTCGACGCCGCCGCCACGCCGGCACCCGTCGTGAGCGTGACCGCCACCACCGCCACCAGCCGAGGCACCACCACCGTGTCGCTCGCGGTCACCGGATCGGGTTTCAAGCCCGACGAGGTGGTCACCGTGGCGCGGGCCCAAGACGAGGGCACCGCACTGGGCACGGTCACCGCAGACGCCTCGGGCGTCATCGTCGGTACCGCCACCACCGGCAAGATCAGCCTGCCCGTGGGCACCCTGCTGGCCGGTGAGCACCAACTCGTCTTCAAGCGTGCCAACACCGCCGACCTCCAGGGCATCGCTCAGGTCGAGGTCAAGCCGGTGTTCGCGGTGGCCAACGCCAACCTCGGTGGCGCCGGCACCGTCAGCATCCTCAACGGTGCCGCCAACGCCCGCTACGGCTCGGTCACCCTGGACCCGTCGCCCGACGTCACCGGCGACGAGGTCGAGGTGCTCACCGGTGCCCTCAGCACCGACGCCACCGGTGCCGGGTCCGGCGACATCGCCATCCCGGACGCGGTCGCCAACCTGGGCACCAAGACGTTCGTGGCCACCCGGACCGCGCCATTCGCCGAGAGCAGCACCTTCCAGGCCAAGGTCTCACCCTCCGCGGCATTGCTCGGTGAGGCCGGTTACGACCGGGTCGAGACCGCGAAGGGCGCCATCCAGCAGGGCCTGTACCAGTCGGCCTACAGTGCCCGCAGCAAGTCCCTGTTCGCCACCTCGGCGAGCGTGAAGACGACCTCCACGATCTACAAGCTGGATCCCGACACCCTGGCCGTGCGGGCCTCCGTGGTCCCGGCCGAGGAAGCGCCGGGAGCGCTGTGGGCGGCCTACGGGGTAGGTGTCGACGACACCCACGGCACCGTCTGGGTCACCAACACCCGACAGAACACGGTCGCCGTGTACGCCCAGGACGACCTGAGCCTGCTGGCTCAGTTGCCGGCCGGGATCCTGTCGCACACCCGTGACGTGGTGGCCGACCCCAAGCACGGTGTGGTCTACGTCAGCTCGGCCAGCGAGGGCTCCTCGGGCAATGGCTCGATCGGCGTGTTCGAGGCGGACGACAAGAACGGCAACGGCATCAAGTACGAGATGATCGAGCAGATCGCGCAGCAGCCGCGCTCCTACTTCTCCCCGATGAGCCTGGAACTCGATGAGGCGACCAACAAGCTGATCACGGTCAGCAATACCAGCCAGCGGGCCTACGTCTACGACACCGAGACGGGTGCGGAGAACTACATCGAGCTGCCGGACATCGCCAATGTCACCGCTCGCGGTGCCTCCGGTGCCGCCTACGACGGGGTCACCCACCAGCTGTTCGTGGCCACTCAGGCCAGCGACGAGCTGCTGATCGCCAAGTTCAACGACGACTTCACCGCCGCCAGCACCGTCGCCGAGGTTCCGACCGGAGCGGGCGCACTGAACGTGCACTTCGACCCGGTCAAGCGCCTGGCCTATGTGGCCAACTTCGGCGGCACCACCATCACGGTGGTGGACCCGGCCGGTACCAAGGTCGCCAACCTGCCGCTGAACAGGCCCAACCACGTCTCGGTGGGCCCGAATGGCACCGTGTACGCGGTCAACAAGGACACCGACAATATCGTGGTCAGGCTGAGCCCGAAGGCTCCGGTCGTGGTCAAGCCGAAGCCGAACCCGGTGGTGCTCAAGACCCTGAAGTCGGTCAAGCCCAAGCTCAAGGGCAAGTTCAAGGTCCGCAAGAAGATCAAGGTCAAGACCGGCAAGTGGACCGCCGGCACCACGCTCACCTACAAGTGGCTGGTGAACGGCAAGGCCGTGAAGGGCAAGAAGGGCAAGAAGGCGACCCTCAAGCTGACCAAGGCGATGAAGGGCAAGAAGGTCGCCGTCAAGGTGACCGGGACCAAGACCGGCTACCAGACGGTCACCAAGAAGTCCGCAGCCAAGCGCGTCAAGCGCTGACCCCGTGCCCCGGCTCCGGTGCCTCCCACACCGGAGTCGGGGCCGCTCGGCCTGGAGCCTTCTCATGAACAACATCGAGCCCACCCCGGCTGTGGACCCGTCACCGGTCAGCCTGGTCACCGGAGCCGCCTCCGGGATCGGGCGCGCCGTCGCCGCGCGGATGGCCGCCGACGGACACCGGATCGTCCTACTCGACCGGAACCCCGAGGCGCTGCGCAGGACCGCGGCCTCCCTACGTGAGAGCGGGGCCGAGGTTCGCACCCGACCACTCGACCTGCGGGACGGCCCGGCCGTCGAGGCCGCCTTCAGCGCAGCGGTTCGGGAGTTCGGTCGGCTCGACCGGGTGGCCCAGTGTGCCGGGATGCTCGTCCCCGGGGGCCTGCTGGAGATCACCGATCAGGACCTGCTCGACCACCTGAGCGTCAACACCCTCGGGGTGCTGCACGTGCTGCAGTCCTGCGCGCGACACCTCGACCGCGGCGGCTCGGTGGTGGTGATCGGCTCCAACGCGGCCCGGGTGCCACGCACCGGAATGGCCGCCTATGCCGCGTCCAAGGCCGCCGCGGCAGCCCTGACCCGCTGCGCCGGACTCGAATTGGCCGCCCAGGGCATTCGCTGCAATGTGGTCGAGCCCGGCTCCACCCGCACCGCCATGCAGCGCGACCTGTGGCCCGACCCGGTCGCCGGGGAACGGGCGGCCCTGACCGGTGACCCGGAGGCCTTCCGCCTCGGCATCCCGCTGGGCCGGATCGCCGAGCCCGACGACGTCGCCGAGGTCGTCTGCTTCCTGCTCGGCCCGGCGGCCCGGCACGTGACCCTGCAACAACTCTTCGTCGACGGAGGCGCTTCCCTGTGACCACCCTGCACCCGACCCGCGACCCGATGCTGGACCACCCGATGCTGGACCACCTGGCCACTGCCGAGATCCTCTTCGCGGACGGCGACACGGTGCTGTGCGGCCGAACCGACAGGTCTTGTACGTCGCGCCCGTCGACCCGTAGCGATGACGTCGCGTGGACCCGTGCGGTGCTCAGCGACCTGGTCCCGGGCACCCGCGCCGTGGCGGCGCTCTCGTTCGAGGCGGACGGTCCCGCGATCGCCCATCGGCTCGCCCGCTACCGCACGCTGCCCGGTGGCATCCTGCGCGCCGGGGCCGTGCTGGCCTCCGGACTCGGTCCGGAAGAGCAGGGGGAGCAACGACACCGGGTGCACGCCCACCCCACGCCCGGTGAGTACGCCGATGCGGTGTCCAGCGCCCTGGGCCGGATCTCGGAGGGGGACCTGCGCAAGGTGGTCCTGGGCCGCAGCCTGCACGTGCTCTCGGACCCTCCGCTGCGGCCCGCGGCGGTACTCGCCCGCCTGGCCGGATTCCCGGGCGGGACTCCGGCAGGTCGCTACCTGTTCCAGGTCCCGCTGGGGGATACCGGTCGGTCCGGCGGGCCTCAGCTGGTCGGCGCCAGCCCCGAGCTGCTGGTGCGTCGTGCCGGAACCACGATCGAGGCGATGCCGCTGGCCGGATCGGTGCCCCGGCACCCCGACCCGGTCGTGGACCGCACCCGACGGGACGCGCTGGTGGCCTCGACCAAGGATCTGGCCGAGCACGACTTCGTGGTCGACGACCTCACCGCCCGGCTCCGGCAGGTGTGCAGCCAGGTGCGAGCGGTGGCCCGCCCGGAGGTGGTGGCCACCGACACCATGTGGCACCTGGCCACCCCGATCAGCGCGATCCTGGACCCCGAGCGGCTCGACGATCCCGCCTGCAGTGCGCTGGGCCTGGCCCAGCTGGTGCATCCCACCCCGGCCGTGGGTGGGGTCCCGCAGGCCGCGGCGGTCCGGGCGATCGCCGAGATCGAGGGGGAGCCCCGGGGCTGGTTCGGCGGTTGTGTCGGCTGGGTGGACCACCACGGTGATGGTGAGTTCGCGTTGACCCTGCGCTCCGGGGTACTGGACGGCGGGTCGCTCCGGCTGTGGGCCGGAGCCGGGATCGTGGCCGGATCGGTACCGGCCGACGAGGTCACCGAGACCGGGGCCAAGCTGGCCACGATGACTCGGGCGGTCGGGCTGTGAGCGCGCTGCCGATCCGCTCGGCCCTGGCAGCCGTACCGACGTGGGACGAGGCCAGCGCGAGCCGGTACCTCGACCTGGGACTGTGGCAGTCGGAGACCTTCGCCGAGTTCATCGCCGACCGGTGCGCCCGCTTCGCGGCCGAGCCGGCCGTCGTCGGGACCGACACCCACGGTGTGGCCCAGCGGTGGACCCATGCGGACCTGCTGGGTCGGGTCCGGGAGAGCGCCGGGCGGCTGGCCGGGCTCGGGATCCGGCCGGGGGACCGGGTCGTGGTGGCCCTGCCGAATGTGACCGAGTACCTCGAGGTGGTGCTCGGCGTGTTCACCCTGGGTGCGCTGCCGGTCTTCGCGCTGCCCAGCCACGGTGCCCGCGAGCTCGGCGAGTTCGCCCACCAGTCGGACGCCGCCGCCGTGGTGCTGGCCGGGGCCGGTGCCGAGGACCTGCACCGTGCCCTGGTCGCGCTGCTGGCCGAGCGTCCGGCACCGGTGGCCCCACCGTTGCTGGTGCGCGCCGAGACCCTCGGTGAGCTGCCGACGGTGGCCTTCGAGCCGCCGGTAGCCGGTGCGGACCAGGTGGCCTTCCTGCAGCTTTCCGGCGGCACTACCGGGGTCTCCAAGTTGATCCCGCGCACCCACCGGGACTACCTGTACTCGGTACGAGCCTCGGCTGAGATCTGCGAACTGGTCACCGCCGATCGGATGCTGGTGGTGCTGCCCGCCGCCCACAACTTCCCGATGAGCTCACCGGGCATCCTGGGCGCCCTGCACGTCGGTGCCGCGGTGGTGCTGGCCCCGGACCCGAGCCCCCGCACGGCCTTCGCGTTGATCGCCTCCGAGCGGGTCACCTGGGCCTCCCTGGTCCCGCCCCTGGCCCAGGCCTGGATCTCGGCCGCCAAGCGCCGGAGCCCGGACCTGTCCAGCCTGCGGGTGCTGCAGGTGGGCGGAGCCAAGCTCTCACCCACGATCGCCGCGGAGATCGGTCCGGTACTCGGCGCCCGGCTGCAACAGGTGTTCGGGATGGCCGAGGGACTGGTCTGCTACACCCGGCCCGAGGATCGCGACGAACTGGTCGCCACCAGTCAGGGACGACCGATCAGCGAGTACGACGAGATCCGGATCGTGGACCCCGACGACCCCGCCGAGGCGGAGGTCGCCGCAGGGGCCGAGGGGGCGTTGCTGACGCGTGGGCCGTACACGATCCGGGGCTACTACCGCGGCGGGGCCCGCCATGCCGAGCACTTCACCGCCGACGGCTTCTACCGGACCGGGGACCTGGTCCGACGGCTGCCGTCCGGGCACCTGGTGGTGACCGGCAGGTCCAAGGACCAGATCAACCGGGCAGGCGAGAAGGTGGCCACCGAGGAGATCGAGGACCTGCTGCTGACCCACCCGGCGGTGCACGACGCGCTCGCCCTGGGGCTGCCCGACGAGCGGCTCGGCGAGCGGGTGGTCGCCGTCGTGGTGGCTGAACCCGGCTCCGAGACGGCGACGACCGGGCGACCGGACCTGCGGGCGCACCTGAGGGATTCGGGCCTCGCCTCGTGGAAGGTGCCCGAACAGGTGCACTGGGTCGATGCCTTCCCCAGCACCCATGTCGGCAAGAACAGCCGTCGCGAGCTGCGATCCCAGCTGGCCACCACCCTGAGTGGAGGAAACCGATGAGCCTGCCCCTGTTGATCGACTACGAGGTCCCGGCCACCCCTGCGGACTTCGGCCCGAGCCGGGCCGACTGGGAGCTCGACCCGGCCCGCAGCGCGGTCCTGGTACACGACCTGCAGCGCTACTTCCTGCGGCCCTACGCACCCTCCTGCCCGGCTCTGGTCCAGGCGCTGTCCGGGACGGCCCGGATCCTGTCGGCCGCGCGTGCCGCCGGGGCGCCGGTCTTCTACACCGCTCAGACGGGCACCACTCATCGGGTCGGTCGTGGCCTGCAGCGTGACCTGTGGGGACCGGGCATGCTGCCGGTGCCCGAGCACACCGAGATCGTGCCCGAGGTGGCGCCGGGCCCCGATGACACCGTGCTGGTCAAGCACCGGTACAGCGCCTTCGCGCACAGCGACCTGGCCGATCGCCTGGCCGAGTCCGGCCGCGACCAGCTGTTGATCACCGGGGTCTATGCCCATATCGGGGTCACCGCCACCGCCTTCGACGCCTTCATGCGTGAGGTGCACCCCTTCGTGGTGGCCGACGCGGTGGCCGACTTCGGCCCGGAACAGCACCTGCGGGCCCTGCACCAGGTGGCCAGCTGCGCCGGCGTGGTGACCTGGGTCGACCGGGTGGTCGACGCGCTGAGCCCCGTCCTCGAGGAGACCGCG
This sequence comes from uncultured Nocardioides sp., assembly GCA_964396585.1. GTDB lineage: Bacteria > Actinomycetota > Actinomycetes > Propionibacteriales > Nocardioidaceae > Nocardioides. Next base: position 21,611 of record CAYNFY010000037.1, on the reverse strand, counting down.
ACGAGAGAGGCAGTCCAGTGAACGCCGCCTTCACCCAGACCCTGACCGCGGCCCTGACCGAGGTGCTCGACGAGGAGTTCGCCGGGACCGCGCTGGCCAGGCCTGAGGAGGACCTGTTCGCCCTGGGGATGAACTCGCTGCAGGCCTTCGACGTGCTGGATCGACTGATCGACGAGGCCGGGGTCGACGTCGACTATGCCGACTTCACCGCGCGCCCGACCATCGCGTTCCTGCTCGGACAGGCGTGAACACCGCAGTGAACACCGCAATGAGTACCGCAGTGCGCTCCCAGCCGGGTACCCGGTGGCTACCGCTCACCACGGCCCAGGCGGGGCTGTACTTCGCCCACCTACGCGACCCGGAGAGCCCGGCGTACACGACGGCCGAGGTGGTCGAGATCGAGGGCGTCCTGGACCCCGAGCGGCTGGCCGACGCGGTGGCGCTCACCCACCAGGACTTCGACCAGCTCCGGACCCGCTACCGCAGCACCTCCCATGGCCCCGAGCAGCAGGTCATCGAGGTCCGTCATCCGTGGCGGACCATGGATCTGAGCGACCGGCCGAGCCCCGAGCAGGCGGCGACGCGACTGCTGGACGAGCTGCTGACCGTCCCCATGCGTCCCGAGGACGGTGAGGTGGTCCGGGCCGGGGCGCTGCGGCTGGGGCCGGAGCGCTGGTGGTTCTGGCACGCCGCCCACCATCTGGTGCTGGACGGCTACGGGGCGCAGCAGGTGCTGCGCCGGGTGGCCCGGCGCTACCCGCTCGGCACCGAAGTACCGCCCCTGACGACTCCCACCCTGGCCGAACTGGTCGCGGAGGATCAGCGAGTACTGGCCGACGAGGAACGGGCCGGCTCGCGGGACTTCTGGTCGGCCCGCCTGGTCGGCTACGACGATGTCCCGGCGTTGGCGGGACGGATCCAGGACCCGGCTCCGGCGGCGCTGCGCAGCAGCGTCGAGGTCGACCCCGAGCGGCAGGCCACCCTGGTGGCGGGCGCCCGGCGGCTCAGGGTCTCCTGGGCCGACCTGGTGCACGTCGCGGTAGGCAGCTACCTGGCCCGGTGCCGGGGCGCGGAGCACAGCCGGGTGGGCCTGCCGCTGATGAACCGCAGCCGTCCCGGGGACGGGGCGCTGGCCGGCTCCCGCACGGTCTGTACCGCGATGAACGTCCTTCCCGCCACCGTCCTCGCAGGGTCCCACACCCTGGCCGAGGCGCTCGTCGGCTTCGGCGCCGAGCAGCAGGAACTGCGTCGGCATCCCTTCCACCGCCAGGAGCAGCTGGCGCGCGAGCTGTCCCGGGGGGCCGGTGGCCAGCTCTTCGGCGCCCAGGTGAACCTGATGCCGTTCGCTCTCGAACTGGACTTCGCGGGAGCGCCCGGCCGGGTTCGGAACCTGACCGCCGGCCCGGTCGAGGACATGACGATCTGTCTGCGTGGTACCCCCGGGCGGGGCCGCTCGGTGCGACTGGAGCTCGACGCCAACCCGCTGCTGTACTCCGCCGGCGAGGTTGCGGCACACCTGCAGCGTCTGCTCGGCTGGCTGGGCACCTGCGCGGGGGCCCGGCCCGACGCTGCGTTAGCCACGCTGTCGCTGCTCACCGACCCCGAGCGCGATCTGGTGCTGCACCGCTTCAACGACACCGCGGTACCGCGTCGCGGCGCCACCCTGGCGGCCCGGTTCGCAGCGCAGGTCGTCGCCACCCCGAACGCGACCGCTCTGGTCAGCGGCGCCGACACCTGGAGCTATGCCCGGCTGGCCACCGAGGCCGAACGCGTGGCTCGGGCGTTGCTGATGGCCGGTGTCGGTGCCGGTGACGTGGTCGGCGTGATGCTGCCCCGCGGCAGCGACCTGCTGGTCGCCCTCACCGCGGTGCAACGGATCGGCGCGGTCCAGCTGCCGCTGGATGCCGAGCAGCCGTCGGCCCGCGTGGCCGCGATGCTGGCCGATGCGCAGGCCGAGGTGGTGCTCGCGCCCCATCCAGGGGCTCACCCCGAGCACCTGGCCACCTGCACGGTGGTCGGCATGGACACCAGTGCTGCCGGGATCGGGCTGCCACCGGTTCCCCAGGACAGCACCGCGCCGGCCTATCTGCTGTTCACCTCCGGCTCCACCGGTCGCCCCAAGGGAGTCTTGGTCTCCCACGCGGCGATCGACAACAGGCTGGCCTGGATGCAGCACCGGTTCCCCCTCGAAGCGGGGAGGCGGGTGCTGATGAAGACGCCGATCACCTTCGACGTGAGTGTCTGGGAGCACTTCTGGGCCCACCAGGTCGGTGCCTGCGTCGTGGTGGCCGAGGCCGGAGCCCATCGGGACCCGCGCCGGATCGCCGAGCTGGTGGTCAGCGGGCGGGTGGACGTGCTGCATTTCGTGCCGTCGATGCTGCGTGCCTTCCTGGCCGACCGGACCAGCCGCGAACGGGTGGCCGGTGCCGCCCACCGGGTGCGACACGTGGTGTGCAGTGGTGAGGCGCTGTCGCGTGAGCTGGTGCTCGGCTGCACCGAGGTGTTCGGGGTGGCACCGGTCAACCTGTACGGGCCCACCGAGGCAGCCGTGGATGTCACCTGCTTCGACACCGCCGAGCTGACACCGGAGGCCGAGACCGTCCCGATCGGGTCGCCGGTATGGAACACCCGCTGCTACGTGCTGGACGAGGCCGACCAGCCGGTGCCGGTCGGCGTTCCCGGTCAGTTGTGGCTGGGTGGGGTCCAGATCGCGTTGGGGTACGTGAACCGGCCCGACCTGACCGCCGAGAGGTTCCGTCCCGATCCGTTCGACCCGAGTCCCGGGGCACGTCGCTACGCCACCGGTGACCTGGCCCGCTGGCTGCCGGACGGCAACCTGGAGTACCTGGGACGCGCCGACGACCAGGTCAAGGTGCGTGGCCAGCGGGTCGAGCTGGGAGAGGTCGAGGCCGCCCTCGCCGGAGTCCGGGGCGTGGCCGCGGTGGCGGCCGGGACGGTCGAGTCCTCGCTGGTGGTCTGGTACGTCGCCGAGCCGGGATCCACCGGCCCGGATCCGGCCACGGCGCTTCGCGAGGCCGCGGCCCGGGCGCTCCCCGAGGCGCTGGTGCCCGGTCACTGGGTACCGGTGCCGGAGATCCCGCTCAGTCCGGCCGGCAAGACCGACCGCAGGCGGCTGGCCGAGAGCACTCCCGCGCTGGTCACCGGAGCCGGGGGCACGACGGCCGCTCCGGTGGACCTGGTCGAGCAACGGCTCTGTGAGCTCTTCGCGGCGGTGCTGGGAGTGCCCGGCTACGCCCCGCACAGCGACTTCTTCGCGGCGGGGGGTGACTCGCTGCGGGTGCTGCGGCTGATCGGGGAGGTCGAGGACGCGCTGGGCACCACGCTGGAGGTGCGTGCCGTCTTCGAGGCTCCGACCCCGGCCGGTCTGGCGCGGCTGATCGCCGGGGAGCGGGCGCCGGGTTCCGACCTGGCCGAGGTGCTCGTCCTGCGTCCGGCCCATCCCGATCATCCGGGCGTGGCTCCGCTGGTGCTGCTGCCACCGGCCGGGGGACTGGGCTGGTGCTACACCGGTCTGCTGCGGCATCTGCCGCCCGAGCAGCCGGTGTTCACGGTGCAGGCCCCCGGGCTGGAGCGCGGGGCACCGGAGCCGGTGGCCGACCTGAGGGCGCTGGCCGCCCGGCAGCTGGCGGCGATCCGGCAGGTGGTGGGCTCGGGGGCGTTCCATGTGGCCGGCTGGTCGTTGGGTGGGATGGCCGCCCACGAGGTCGCCGCCCAGGCCCGGGCGGCGGGGCAGAGCGTGGGCTCGGTGCTGCTGCTCGACGCCTACCCGGCCGGGCAGTGGTCTCACCTCTCGGAGCCGACCGAGTCCGAGGCCCTGATCGGGATCCTGCGACTCGGGGGAGTGGAGTCCCACGTGCCCGAGGGCGTCGTCTTGGACCGGGACGGAGCGATCGAGCTGCTCCGCGCCGGTGGCTCGGCGCTGGCGCAGCTGCCCGACCAGGTGCTGGCCGGCAGCCTGGCGGCGGTGGTGGAGGCGGCCCGGCTGGTGCGCACCTCGCGGCACTCGCGCCTGACCGGTGACGTGCACGTGGTGGTGGCCACCGCACCACGCCCCGAGCACTGGCTGGATGCGTCCGGCTGGGAGGCCCATACCCAGGGCACCGTGCACCGGCACCCGGTCGCGGCCGGGCACGGCGAGCTGGTACGAGGCGAGCCGCTGGCGCAGGTGGGCGAGATCCTGGCCGGACTGCTCGCGCCCTCGTGATGACCGGCCCGGTATCGGTGGTCCGCTTCGGCACCGCGCTCCAGGCGCTGCCGGACGGGGACGAGTCCTGGTTGTCTCCGGCCGAACGAGAGCGGATGGGGAGGCTACATCGAGCCGCTGACCGGCAGGCCTACCTGGCCGCCCACCTGCTGGTGCGCCGGGTGACGGCCGAGCTGCTGGGGTGTCCGGTCGACCGGGTGCGGATCCGGCAGCGATGTCCGGACTGTGGCGCGCTCGGGCACGGGCGAGCCGAGGTGGTGGGCCATCCGGACGTCGCACTGAGCCTGTCGCACTCGGTCCGTGGGGACTCGGCGGTGGTGGCCGCCGTCGCAGCGCTGGCCGCCGCTCCGATCGGCATCGACGTCGAGCACCGGGACGCGGCGATCCCGGCCCGGGCGCTGAGCCCGCAGGAATGGGGTGCCGTCGCGAGCGGGTGGGATCCGGTGCTGTTGTGGACCCGCAAGGAGGCGGCGGTCAAGGCCGGTACCGGTGCAGGTGCCGGGGGCCTGGGCCGGGCGGCCGACATCTCGGTCCTGGAGCCGGATGCCGGGCTGGTCTTCGCCGACTGGGCAGGGGAGCAGGTCGTGGGCTCGTGGGCATACCGGGCCGCGCCGGCACCGAGTGTGACCTGAGTGGGGCCCTTCTGACGCTTGTGAGACGTCATACGGATGGTGGCTCATAGGCCCCGATCCGTATGACGTCCCGTCGCCTGGCGACGGTGCAGGAGCCATCAGGGGCGCACGAGCATCTTCACCTCGGTAGTGCGCCCGCCGTCGAAGAGGTGGTCGAACCCGGCGGTGACGATGTCGTCCAGCCCGATCTCCGAGGAGATCAGCCCGCTCGGGTCGATCCGTCCATCGGCCACTGCGGCGATCACCCCGGCGAAGTCGGAGTCGTCGTAGGCGTTGGATCCGGTCAGGTTGACCTCGGTCAGCATCAGCGTCAGCGGGTGCACCGGCAGCTCCTCGTGACCCATCGCCACGTAGACCAGGGTGCCGTCGGGGCGCAGCGCGTTCAGGGCCGCGGAGAAGGTGGCGGCGCCGATCCCGGCGGCCTCGAAGGAGGCGTCCACCCCACCGACGGCGCCCGCCTCTGCGGGATCTACCACGGTGGCTCCGAGACGCTCGGCCAGGGCGCGGCGGGTCGGGCTGGGCTCACTGAGCGTCACCCGGTCGATGCCTTGGGCCTTCAGCGCCAGCAGCACGCTCAGCCCGACGGGTCCGCCACCCACGATCAGGGCGGAGTCGCCGCGCTGCAGCCGGGCCCGGCGCACCGCATGCCACCCGACCGCGAGCGGCTCGACCAGCGCTCCGGTCCGTGCCGTGAACGGCTCCGGCAGATCGAAGACCTGGTCCGGGGTGACCAGCACATAGTCGCTGAACGCGCCACCTCCGCCCTGGACGCCGATGAACCCGCCGTTGGCGCACAGGTGCTGATTGCCGCGCAGGCAGGCGGCACAGGTGTCGTCCCAGACGTTGGCTCGTACCGCGACCAGGCTGCCCGGGGTCACCTCGGTCACGCCGGCACCGAGCGCATCGATATGACCCGAGAACTCATGGCCGAACCCCATGCCTCCGGTGCGGTGCAGAATCGGGTGCGCATAGTCCTCGGGAAATAGCGGACCGGTCTCGGCGATGGCGAGGTCGGAACCGCAGATGCCGGCGTAGGCCACCTTGATCCGAACCTGACCAGGGCCGGGCTCGGGCGTGGGCAGGTCGGTCAGGGTGAACTGTCGGGGGCCGGTGAGTTCCAGGGCACGCATCGCGATCTCCTGCTCGTAGTGCTCGTCGGTCGAGCCGGTCTGTGAGTGATGTCTATCACTCTCCGGTCCCGGCTGGAGCCCCGATTCCCATCCGGGCCTCAGTCTCCGTCGGGTTCCTCGGTCATCCGGATACCGGCGAATTCCCATGACGCGACCGCTACCACCACGACCCAGGAGATCGCCGCGAAGATCAGGGCGAACACGGGTGGGACGAGTCCCAGCGCGGCGAACGGCAGGGGGAGCAGTAGCAGGATCCAGGCCAGCCGCAGTGTGCGGCGCTGAGCCCGGTGCGAGCGGACCGCCAGCATCACCGCGTGCACGACCGTGTCGATGCTCGGCGCGGTCAGTTTCAGGGCGATCTCGGAGTCGGTGCCGGGCGAATCATCGTTCTGGTCGACCACGAGCAGGGAGGCCGTACCGTCGGGTTCGCTGCGGACCAGACCGACCGGACCCTCACCGACGGCCAGTTCCTTGGCGAATTGAAGTGGATCGGTCTCGGCATGCCAGGCCGGGCTGGCCGAGAGTTTGGCCAGCCGCTCCATGTCGCCCTCGCACTGAGCCGAGGCCAGTACCGGGGTCAGACCGGTGCGGCGCAACCGGTCGAGTTGCCGGGAGGCATCGGGACGGACCTCGTCAGCGACCGTGATCTCGCCTAACCGGCGCTGATCGACCTCGACCGACACCGTGGTGCCGACCTTGATCGGTGCCTCGACGACCGGACTCTCGGTGCCGATCCCGAGCCATTGGGGATGACCCACCCGGACCGGATGCCGGTCCACCGAGCCGCGGATCCCGCCCCCGGGCTCCTGGGCCACATTGCTGAGCCGACCGCGGCCGGCGAGCTTGGCCACCGCGCGCCCGATCGGGTCGTCGTAGGAATGGGCGAGCGCTCCCGCGAACCAGCGCAGGTTGCGTTCGTGGTCCGGGTCGACCGCATGTACCTCGGTGACCACCAGATGTCCGGTGGTCAGGCTGCGAAACGGGTCGAGCACCAGAGTGCCCAACTGTTGCCAGCGTTCGGGCGCTTGGCTGCCGATCGTGCTCACGCCCAGACCACGCCCCACCCGTTGCGTCAGCCAGTGAGGCAGGGTGACCGCCAGCACCATCCCGATCGGGGTAGCCAGCAGGAGGACCGCGAGCGCCGCTCGGACCCCGTCATTTCCGGTCGCGCTCCATCCTGCCCAGGTCGCACCCGCCGCAGCGAGGTCGACCCCGGTCACCGCTAGCGGTACGACCACTCTCGCCGCAATCACAAGTTCGCTTCCTTCAGGTCCCGGAACAATTCGAAGTCACTCAGGTCTCCGCCCTTCCACAGTGGGAGGCTGGCCTTGAGCACGAAGGTGATCTGGATGACGAACTCCGGGTCGTGCAGCGACTCACCGAATAACTCATTTATTCGTCGCCAACGGTAGCGGACCGTCTGCGGGTGCACATCGAGCCGAGCGGCGATCGCCGGGGCGCTGTCTCGAGTCTCCAGCCAGGTCAGCAGGGTCTCGGAGAGGATCTCGCGTGAGTTGGGAGACTCGGCCAGTAGCGGCTCGAGCAGGGTCTGGCACAGGTGCCGACGCATCGAAGGCTCGGCGTGCAGCCACAGTTGCGTGGTGTGCTCGATGCAGCGCACGACCGACGTCGGCGCGATCGCGCCGAGCTGTATCAGGTCCAACGCCCTCAGCACCCACAGCAGCGCGGTGCCGGACTCCTCGGGGAGTACCGGCCAGCTGACCACCACCCGCCGGTCGCTTCCCGATCGAGCCAGCTCGGAGACCAGCTCGTCGGCGAGGTTGGCCGGGCACAGCAACAGCAGCCGATTGATCTCCAGCGTGGACAGGATCTCGTCGCCCTCGGGTAGCGGCGGAGGGTCGCCGTGGTAGCTGACCGCGATGGCCACCACCTGGTCGGGCACCGGCCAGTCCGCATGCTCGGCCATCTCGGCCAGGGTGTCGGGGTCGACGCCGAGGGGGCGCAGCGGTGAGACCCGCCCGACGCTGCCGGGACAGAACAGGTCCCACAGCCGCAGTCGGGCCTGGTTGTCGGCGAAGTGCGGGTCACGTTGCCACATCTGGTGGCCGGACAGCAGTTCCTTGCGCAGGTGTTCGGTGTAGTCCAGCAGGGCCTCGGTCACGTCACGAAGGCCCTGGACGGAGTAGTTGTGGGCCACCGCATGGTCGGCCATGTGCCGCCAGGCGGCCCGAGTGGCGACCTGGAGGGCCAGATCCAGATTCTCCGGTCCGTGGCCGTCCTGTGCCTCGCCCCAGCCCATCCGGTGAAATAGCTCATCGACCTTGCGTTGGGCCGAGACATGCTCTGGGGAGGTGTCCAGATAGGAACGAATGGCGGCATCGGCCGCCATCCCCATCAACTGGTGACGGCGGCCGCCGTCGGGCCCCCGATAGGCCGGAATCTCGTCGCGGATCTCGTTGACGATCGCCTCGGCCATCTGGAGCAGCAGGGCATGGTAGGACGGCGGCGTCACGCGGGCCGGGGGCGTCGGAAGCAGGATAGGAGCATCCGTCATGGCCGTCTTGCTGTCGTCCTCAGGCGGTGGAATACCATCCTCATCCTCCTCGGCCCCCCGGTCTTCTGGCCTGTCGTTGTTCATGAACCTATGGACTTCCAGACTGATTGTCAGCGCTTCCGCTGAATGACCGGTCACGGGGCACGATGGGATTGCCCCGTGACCGGGCGGACGGAGCCATGGGCTTCGTTGTGCCAGCGTCGGGCCGATCAGGGAGGGACACGGACCGACGCCTCCGCGTCAGGATTCACGCACCTTATGGCCGGAGGGGCAAGGGTTCGGTCAAGATTCGGCTAAGAGAAACCCAAAAGTTGCTATGCGCATCACAAAGAATCGTCTGAAGCGGCGGTTTCGGGGGTCTCGGTGACCGCCTCCAGCTCCCACAGAGCGACCAGTATCTGCAGCACCGCACACATGCCCAGCGTGTTCGAGGTGGCGTCGATCATGGAGCCGAGCAGACCCCGCAGCCGCACGTGGTCGGCCTCGACCCGGTCGCGTGCCAACCCGAAGTGGTCCGCCAACTCGCCCACATGATGGGGGCTGATCAGGTGCAGATAGAGCGCCCTGCCGAGACGAGCCCGGTCTTCCCGGGGTACCTGCGCGAGGCGCCGCAACATGGGCATGTCCCGCACCACCAGGGTGGTACCGGGCCGCAGGGACAGGAGCGCGAACTCCGGATCGGGGCAGGGGAGCGGGGAGGACGCGCCGGCCAGTCCGGCCGCGAGCATCCGCAACACCAGAGTGCACGTCTGATAGCTGGTGATCACGTCCCTGCTGGGTACCGGGCCGCGCCAGACGACGATGCCTCGGGTGGATCGGGGTCTCGGTGCCGGGTGCGGGGTGACCACCGCGACGTGGTCGACCCCGGTTCCCTGCGCGTGCCTGACCTTGGCGGCGTCCTTCGAACGCACCTGTACCTGGAAGGTGCGCACGGCCGGCCCCCAGCGTCGGAGCATCTGGGTGATCTCGAGTTCGGGTCGCGGTCGTCTGGTGAGTGGACCGAGGTACTGCCCTCTGAGCAGGGCTGCGGAGTGACCGGCTCGGGCCTCGCCGTGTAGCCGGTCCAGGTAGCCGATGAGGGCCACGGAGAGGGTGGGGGCGTGCTGGCCTAGGAAGGGATGGCTGCCGTAGTGCTCCCAGAGGGCTGCCCGGACGGCGTCCAGCGCCTCGAGTACCGCATCCAGCTCCCAGCCCGCGGTGGCCTCCGCCTCACCGAGTCGGTGGAAGAGCGGCTCGACCGCCCGGGTGGGCCACTGGCCACCGGCGACGAGGTGGACGAAGTCTCCGACGGCCGCCTCGACGGCGGACTCCAGTAGTTGTCGTCGGCCGAGGTTCTGTACGTGGAATCTGGTGACCTGGTGGCGTAGTCGTTCGGTCAGCGCGGCGGTCGCGGGCGCGGACACCGCACGAAGCTCCGGCCCCAGTACGGCGGACATGCCGGTCAACCCCAGGTCCTGACGTAACCGGATGACGCGCTCCGAAACCCTTGACATGGCGTGGCCTCCCGGATGGCTCCATCGGGGTCAGGCTCGACCCATGAGAGATGGAGTTCGTGACGAAATGTTGACGGCGTTACTCCACGTCGAATCCGCGCCCACGTCACGCGATGTGGGCAGACTGGCCAGAAAATCACCCGGAAGTGCTCACGTCCGTAACAAAGTCTGGCCGATCCTGCCGTTCGCCGTCCGAGCGTATGGTGCTGGTCGCTGGTGCCCGGGTGTGGGTCGAAAACAGGTGGCGCGAGCAATCGGCGGCCGCTGTCGTCAACTGGCGACAGTTGGTATTGTCGTTGGATGGCGACAATACAAGTGGATCGTTCGGGGGACCTCGGGCCGGCGCTGCGCGAAGCTCGGATCGCTGAGGGCATCACACAGTCAGCCCTCGCCAGATTGGCGAGGGTGGGTCGCCAATGGCTCAACGCCTTCGAGTTGGGGGAGAAGCCCGCGGCGCCGCTTGACATGGTGATGCGGGTGGCCGATGCGCTGGGCGTGAGGATCATGCTCATGCCTATCGTGTTGACCGGTGCTACGGTCGAGGAGGCTGTTGATCTGGATGCTCTGTTGAAGGGCCTGGCCTGATGGTCCCGTCCAGCAACGACGCCATGCTGTACGTGGTCATGAACGGTCGCGCCATCGGCGAAATCCAGCGCACCGGCAAGAGATCCATGCGGCTGCGTTACGTCGAGGTGCGGGCAACCATCTGTCGATGAGTGTGCGGGGTGAGTTCCGGGCGGACAGGATCCGACGCCGGGACTGGCTACGAGTCGCTCCCGATCTGCACGTCGCCGCTGACTGGTTGGATTCCGAGATCGGTCGACAAGGGGGTCGATTGGTGGGTGCCCTGGAGCGTGCGGCGGGTCATGAGGATATTCACCGTCACGGCAGCGGCATCGTGCGCAGGCTGATCGAGAATGCTGGGCGATGGGTCGCTGCTTGTTCCACTCGAGTCTGACGAACGGGAGGTGCCGACCCGGGCCGCGAGGTCTCCCATTGACCGAAGCGTGGGTGCCTGCTTCTGATCTCGCGACCCGGATGGGGTTCATTTGAGGCCGGTGAGCAGATCGCCTGGGTTGAGGTTGAGGGCCTTGCTGAGGCGGAGGATGTTGTGCAGGGTGATATTGCACTGGCCGCGTTCGACCTGGCCGATGTAGGTCCAGTGCAGGTCGCAGGAGTCGGCGAGCGACTCCTGGGTGAATCCCAGGTCGGTGCGGCGCTTGCGGACTCGGGCGCCGAACTCGGCTGCGCTGGGAGAGATGGGCGGTTTCGTGGGCAACTTGGGCATGAAGCAAGTCCACACGTCCCAAGTCGTTGCGTCCAGAGACTATGAGTCCTCACGAGGGAATGGTTCGAGCCTTGATGGGATTCAGGGTTCCTGGCGGCCACTGGGGGTTGCGTGAATGTGTGTGATTATCCGCTCGTCACGCGAATGAGCTAATATCAACTCATCATCTTGATGGGCGGATAAGCGCCTATGATTGTCCGGTCAGGGACGCGTATTCAGAGGAGAGGTGCCATGTCGACGACTCGAACCCCGATCAGGTCCCAACGGGCGCTGGGCGACGCGCTGGCCCGGTTGCGCTACGAGCGCGACGTCACCCAGCAGGAGCTCGCCGACAAGCTGGGGGTCTCGCGCCGCTACCTCTCCGAGCTGGAATCGGGCCGACCCACCATCTACGCGGGTCGGCTCTTCGAGGTGCTGCGTGAGCTCGGCGCCCACGTCGAGATCGTGGCAGACGAGCGATGACCCGCCGCCCGCTCGAGGTGTGGCTCTACGGCACCCGGATCGCCACGATCGCGGAGGACCTGCGGGGCCGGCTGAATCTGACCTGGACCGACGATGCTCGGGATCGGTTCGGCGAGGGCTCCCGAGTGCTGTCCGCCAAGCTGCCGATCGGGTCCCGGATCGTCCCGGCGCTGGTCAAGAACTACCTGGACGGCCTGTTGCCCGAGGGCAACGCCCGAACGAATCACGCCATGGCCGCCGGAGTGCCCCCGGACGACTCGTTCGCCCTGGCCCGCGCCTACGGTCGCGACACACCGGGCGCCGCCCAGCTCGTCCAGGCCGGTATCGGTGACCCCACGAGGGCCGGGCGCTACGAGCCGCTGAGCCTCGACCAGGTCGCGGCTCGGGTGCTCGGCGCCGACCAGTACTCGCCCGCGGATCCCACCGGAGTGAGCGGCGAGTCCTCGACGCTGCCCGGCATGGTCCCCAAGATCACCCTGCATCGCGAGGCCGGCACCTGGTACGCCTGCAAGGGTGGCGCCGCCTCGACCTGGATCGTCAAGCGCGCCTGGTCGCCGGAGTCGGGCATCGGCGACGTCATCGACACCGAGGTGTTGAGCCTCGCGCTGGCCCGGCGAATCGGACTGACCGACATCGAGGCCGAGATCCTCGACCTCGACGGGACCCGGGCCATCGCCGTCTCCCGATACGACCGGGACCTGGCCGGAGCGCACCCGAGGATCCATCAGGAGGATCTGGCCCAGGCGATCGGGCTCAACACCCTCGACCCGAACCGCAAGTTCCAGTGGGGCTCGGCGATGCCCTCCCTGCGGCACGCCCACGACACCCTGGTGCACGACGGTGGTGACCCGGACCCGCTGCTGCGGTTGGCGACCTTCTCCTACCTGGTCGGCAACACCGACATGCATGCGAAGAACATCTCCTTCATGCGTCACCCGCACGGTCGGGTGGCGCTCAGTCCGGCCTATGACATCGCGATGCACCTCCATCACCCTCGTGACAATCGCCGGAGTGCCCTGGATCTCAACGCCAAATTCGTGCTGGACCAGATCGAGGTGGCCGACCTGGTCGCCGAAGGCCACGGCTGGGGGCTGACCGAGCGTCGGGCTCGGGCGACGGTGCTGGCGACTGTCACCGCACTGGTCGAGGCACTCGACCGGGAGGACCCGGCAGCCCATCCGGGAGTCCCCGACGTGGCCTGGGCCACGGTGCGGGAGCGGGTCGAGCGTGCCCTGGCATCGCTCACCCCCCGGGTGTCCACCCAGCAGTCACCCAGCGCGCCGGTACTCGAGGCGCCGCCAGCCGGCGCGACACCTACCAGGAGGCGCGGACCTCGGCGTCGGGGCTGAGGTCTCGAGCCGCCTGGTATCTCGAACCGCTCAGCCCTCGTCGACACCGTCCGATGTCTCGCTCGGTGGGGTCGAGTCGGCAGCCCGCGACAGGGTGCGCAGGCTGTGCAGATAGCGGTCGAGGGCCGTGCGGACCGGTGCTTCGTGACTGCTGAGCACCGGGTGCCCGGCGACCTGGCGCCAGAAGGCTCCGGGGATGGCCCCAAGTAACTCGTCCGCCTCGGCCTCGGCGAGTTGTCGCAACAGCGCGTCGGCCGTGGGGCCTTCGGGGAAGCGCTGAGCGATCAGGTAGACGAAGTCTCGGATGGTGGCCTGTGCGCTCAACTTCATCAAGCGTTGAGTTTCCGGAGCCCGCGCTCGTCCGGTGGGCGAGCTGGTCGAGAGCCAGGTCGAGATCTCCTGCGGTGTGGACTCGGCGAGCGTGAGCAGGGCGTCGCCCACCTGTGGGGGCACGGAGTCGAGGCCGAAGGCGTCGCGACGCTCATCGAGGCTCCGGCGGATGTCCGCGGGGTGGAACGGGCGGGGTCGAGACATTCCTTCTCCTCGGGAGGGGCCAGACGTCGGAAGGGGTGCCGACTGGGGCACAAGAAAGTTTCAGACTGTCCCACGATGTGGGACAGAAGGGTGGGCCGGAGGCTTCCGAGGCCCGCACGTCGCAGTCGGACGAAGGTGAGGGGTGCCGGCTGCGGACATGCCGACACCGCGACCCCTGGTCTTCAGGGGCCGCGGTGCGTCGGATAGTGGGTTGGTAGTGAGTTTCGGACTACTTGCTAGACGGGGCTTCGGAGTTGTGGGCGGATGAGCTGTCGTCCCAGACCAGGCCCGTGACGAGTTCACTGGGATCGAGCTCCAGCGCCTGGGCCAGGCGAGCGAGGACGTGCAGCGTGACATTGCATTGACCTCGCTCGGTTCGGCCGAGGTAGGTGCTGTGCAGGTTTGAGTGGGTGGCGAAGGTCTCCTGGGTGTGACCGAGCTCGACGCGGCGCTTGCGTACGCGCGCGCCGAACTCACGGGTGACGTTGGACATCGGCGGCTTTGCTGTTTTTCTAGGCATAGGACTATGTATATACCGTTTAAGCCGATACGTCCAGACCTTTTATGTCCCAAGTGTCAGCGTCCTATCGTCTAGTCAAGATCAAGCATCGGGATTTGTCCAAACCGCCGCACCGTCAGGCCCGTGAAGGGGTGGTCGCGGGGGATGGTCGCTCCGGTGTCACTTCTGCTGGTGCTCCGCCTCCCAGAGTCGGATGAGGATCGGCAGCGTGGCCAACAGGTTGACCGTCTCATCGGGGGTGTAGTCGAGCTTGCGGCCCAGGATCTGCTGCAGGCGCATCTCGTGAGCCCGGAGGGTGACCGTGGTCATCTTGAGTTCGTCGGCGCGCGGCTGGAGCGATCTGGGCCCGTAGATGATTCGGTGCAGTGAGGTCGAGAGTCGGATCCTGCTGTGCAGCGGTTGCTGGAGCAGCGGCTTGAGGTCGCGATGCAGCTTCTTCAGGGATTCGGCCGGTATGTGGACCCTGGTTCCCGTGGGGCTTTGCGGCTGGAACAGCAGCGGTAGCGGTGGGGACGCCAGGCCGAGGGCGACGAGGCGCAGGGCCAGGAGCCCTGTTTCGTATGCATGGCTGAGGTGGTCGACCTGGATCAGGGGAGTGCACGCCAGCGGCACGTTGATGCTCTCGATGTAGCGATTCAGTGGTTCCGGGGCCGGATGCATGGCGACCACATGGTCGATCGCCAGAAGCCGCAGCGGTTCGCCCCGGGGTGCGGGGATCGTCGGAGGCGGCGGTGTCGTGCCGGGTTCCGGGTGGCTGTGCAGCACCAGGTGGATCGTCGAGCACTCCATGCCGTACTGCTGCATCAGATGGTGCTGGAGCAGCGGCGCAAGATCGTGGGGCAGGCCCTTCGGCTTCGGGGGAATGATGGAGCGCGCCTCCTGAACCAGTTCGTGCAGGGTTCGCAGATAGCGCGCCAGCGCGTCGCGAACCTGTTGCTCCCGGCCCTTGATGTCCGGGTGGGTGGTGACCTGTTGCCAGATGGCGCTGCCGATCGCCTGCACCAGGGCGTTCAGCTCCTTGGCGTCGATGCCGATGTCGGCGCAGACCGCCCCGAGCTTTCTGAACAACTGTGGGGCCGGCGTGGCGTGCATGACCCGATTGGCGCCGAGGTGAGCGAACTCGTCGATCGCAGCCTTGGCACTGAGCTGGATCAGCTCTCGGGTCTCCGGCGACTGGGTCTGGAAGGTGGCGAACTCGGTGCGGAGCCACTTCGTGATCCGTTGATAGGCGCCGGCGGAGGTGGCGAGCAGCGCAGCACCTGCCGCCGGTGCTACCGAGTCCAGGCCGAGGGACCGGCGGCGGTCATCGAGGCTGATCCTGATATTGATGTGCAGGTGTGACATCACAACTCCTTGCAGGCCCGAGAGCGGCTCTGACTACGGTGCAGGTATAGAAGGTGCAGTCGATGGGTCTAAGCCCACGCGCAAGGAGGCGAGTTGTCACGCCGGAACGAGAGAAAAGTTTTTCATGGGGGCGTTTCTAGTCACCTGCGTTACAACTTTTCACGTTCGGTCGGTACGTCGAGCCTCGACGAGGCACCGTATGCGTCCCATCCTTTCGGTGGTCGGATGGTGATGTCGGTTGCCCGGAACTTCCTCAGGTGACACAATAACCGTGAGAACCGTGATGAACTACTCACTCCTGAGAGGTGGTCGAACGTGATGGAGCAGCAGCGCACCCGATCGGCGCGAAGCGGTGAGGTCGCGAAGGCGCTCGGCCTCGCGTCGGCGACCGTGCAGAGCTATGCCCGGGCCGGCAAGGTCCCCGCGACTCGCACTCCCGGTGGTCAGTACCGGTTCAATCTGGACGAGGTCAACGAGGTCCTGGGTCGTACCGAGTTTCGCGAGCAGAGCTTCGAGAGCGTCTTCGATCCCGCCGTCAGCGTCCTGGTCGATGACCTCACCGCCTTTCGTCCCGACCCGATCGACGAAGCTGCTGCCTCGCGGCTTCGGATCCGTGGGGCCGACGCGAGTCGTGTCCGCAGCGAGAAGCTCACCGCGCAGGCGGGCGCCTCATCGCTGGCCGCTCTCGTCTCGAGCGCGGGTTCCTCCGCCGTGGCGGTCCTGCATCGCCCGGTAGCCACGTGACTCAGGGGGAGGTGCGGCGGCTGCTGGCCGCTGCCTCGGCGCCGGTGGCGCTCAACATGCTCTCGCCGCTGGAGACCGGCGATGTGGTCTCCGGGCTGACCTTGGCCGTCGGCGGGGTCGGCACACCCTCGGCCACGCCGCCGCCCGCCGGAGTGTGGCCCGAGGCTGTCGGCCGGTCGGACGCCTGGGTGACCGCTGTCGAGTCGCCGACGGGCTGGTATGTGATCCTGTCTCAAGACTGCGACATCGTCCGGGCGGGTTCCGACGAGCCGACCTTGCTGATCGCTCCGCTCGTCGTCTGCGATCTCGCCACCTGGGAGGACCTGAGGCGCAACGGGTACTCGTCGAGGCGGTGGGCTTTTCCTCGGGACAAGTTCTCGGGCCTGGCCGACGACCAGGGTCTGGTGGTCGACCTCGCGTGGACCACCAGTCTCCTCAAGGGGGCACTGTGGGCGCCGGGTGTGCTGGGAGTGCGGCCGCTGCCGGGGCCCAAGAAGCGCGAGTTCGCCGAATGGCTGGGGGCGCGATCAGGCAGGGCGCCCTTCCCTGACGATGTCGTGGTGAAGGTCCTGGACCCCTGCTACGAGGTGCGCAAGCGGTTGCTGAGCTCGTTCCGCAAGAAGTCGAAGAGTGGCTCGGCGCCGGCCGAGTGCCGGGCCGTCGCGGCCGTCGACCGGTGGTTCGCGCACCATGACGGCCGTCTGGTCACCTTCTTGGGTCAGGTGACGGCGCAGAGCGCGCGATCCGCGCAGCTGGTGGATCCCGATACCGGGCAGCTTCTGGAGGCGGACCTGAAGACCGGCGTCGAGAAGCTGACGAATCAGGTGCTCAACAAGATGAACTCCGTGGACTCCGACTCGGGCTTCCAGGCCCGGTTCGTGCTCGTTGACCTGTCCCGGATGAGCGCGGCGGAGTTCGTGAAGTTCTCCCTACTGATGCGCTGAACGTCACCCGGCGATTCGAGTAAACTCTATACATCCCAATGCCATGCGTCCTATGATGGCTGTGTTGAGGGGTGAGTGACAGGAGTGGTGCGATTCGAGTCCAATGACACTCGGCTTCAGAGCAGTCAGTGCTGCTGCTGCTGCAGTTCGAGCTGCCACAGTGCCATCAGCACCGGCAGCACGACCAGCAGTTGCATGGTGGTGCTCGCGTCGAAGTGAAGGTCGTGGTCGAGGAGCTCTCGTATCTGTTTGAGGTTGTTCCGCAAGGTCCCGGCACTCAGCCCCAGAGCCTCGGCGTGACTCTCGTTCGACCGTGTCCCGAGCAGCACCTGATGTAGGCATCTGGCCAGATCGATCCGTCGCTGCGGCCTCGCCGCGAGAAGACCGAAAAGCAGGTCGCGGAGTTCCGCGAGTTCGCTGAGCGGTATCCGGAAGCGGGTGCTGTCGCTGTCTTCGAGAGTGCAGGTCATGGGCGACTGGGGAGAGGCCAGGCCGAATGTGATCAACCGAAACATCAGCAGGGTGCCCGCGTAGTCACTTCCCAGCACGCGCACGTAGACCGGTGAGGTGTGAATCACCATGCCGCTCAGGCCCTGCTTGTACTGCTCCATCGCGGCGGGGTTGGGGTGCAGCACGACCACATGGTCGTCTGTGAACAATCGGAGCGGTGGATCGTCGAGCGGTTCGCCGCTCTGCGAGAGCGTCGGTGTCGACACCGACTCATCTTGCGGTGAGTGAATGACCATGTGAGTGGCGACCAGGGTGTCGCCGTAGCGGGCGATCAGGTGTTGCTTCATCACCAGCCCGTGATCGTCCAGGTCGTCGATGTCGGCGTCAGCACGAATGTGAGGAGGGAGGTGGCGTGCTGCGGTCTGGAACAGTGAGTTCAGGTAGCCGAACAGCGAAGCCTGCACTTGCTCTTCGTGTCCACGTACCTCGGCCCGGCCGCGAAGTGTCGTCCAGATGGCGCGGGCGGTGGCCTGCAGCAGACTGGTGATCTCTTCGTTCCCGAGACCGACGGCGGCACCCTGATGCCCCAGATTTTCGAACCGGGTGTTCGCTGAGACTCCCGGTGGAAGTTCACTCGAGGCCAGGTGAGCGAATTCGTTGATGGCGGCCTGGATGCTCAGCCGGGTCAGTTGTTGCAGCGCGGGGGATTGAGCCTGGTAGAACTCACAGCCGTCGGTGAGCCAGGTCGTGGCCTGGCGCTGGGCCGCACCGGACGTGGCTCGGAGGGCCGCGCCGATCTCAAGTGGCACGGCGTCGAGCCCGCTCATCGAGCGGTACTGCTGCAGGGCGTCGGGGTCGGGGGTGGACATATCTGCTCCTTGCCGAGTTGGGGAGGGGTTGCGGCGTTGCCGCGGGGGAGGGATGGCCACCAGCCCACCTCGCGGTGGTTCGAGGCGAACCGGTGACCATCCCGGTTGATGTCATCCGTGTGTCCCCCCACACGGATGAGGATCTTTACTTTCGGGTGCGCACTCGGATCTTCTGCTGCACCGGCAGATAGTGCGTGTCACCGCGGTAGCGCACGACGAGCCGGGTCTTCTTGCGGACCAGTGCCTTCGGCACCGGCACCTTCACCCGTCCATTGGCCAGAACTCGGGTCTGCTTCCAGCCGCCGGGCTTGCGCACCAGCACCTTGCCGGTGGCCTTCCCTTGGGTTCCCTTCACCTTGATCAGCAGCCGGGGCCGGGCCTTGTTGGCTCGCTGCAAGGTGACCTTCAGTCGGGGCGAGACCTTTTTAGATATCCCGGGCTGGGTACTCGCGGTTGGAATCTTAAGTGCGGCTGAGGTGGCTGAGCCGGGAATAACGCCAGCTGCTGCGGCGTCAACTCGGACGCTAATACGATGTCCAAGATCGGCAGTGGTGACAGTGTAGTGCTCTCCGATCGCGCTGGTGATGAGTCCGCCGCCACTCACGGTGGTGATTGGTTTGCCATCGCGCAGCCAGAGCCGTTGATAACTCAGCGGCGATCTGCCCGGAGTCCAATTGCCGGTAGTGCTGGTGAGCTTGGTTCCTACCCGGACCGGTGTGGTGTTGGCGGTGATGCGTGGGACAGCGAGATTAATGGCGGCACACGATCCGTATAGGGTGACCGGCTCACCGTTGATGCAGGACCGCTCGATCGGAGTGGTGGCCTGCTGAGCGAGTAGGTCTCTTGGTACCAGCGAGAATTCCTGCCAGTGGGCGGGCATGGGGGACTGGTCTTCATCCCTGGCGATGTGGTGGAACCCCACGTTCACCCAGGCCACTGGGTCTGTCAGCGGGTCGGTTTCTGCCGCGACATAGTCGGGAACTGAGAGTCCTGGACATCCGCCGTTCTTGTTATCGGAAGCGTATTCTTGGCAGGCATGATTATTGGTAAAACTCACCTTCGGGCGGGTGAGTGCCGTGCTTGGGTTCTGGATCGAATTGTTGACGATCTCGTATGATCGGGTATGTCCGTCTGGATTCAAGGACGTGGGGTTGAGTACCCGCCACCAAGTCTGCGGATCTGGTTCATCGTCGGCATTGAAGGCCTCGGTGCGAATGGTACCGGTTCCTTCGACCCGGCTGGGCAGGCTCGGATTCGGCCTGGTGTAGTCCCATTGCTGAACCTGTTGAGCACCGGATCCGATTCCGAAGTCAACTCGATATACAGCGTTGTGCCAATGTGACGCAGCGTGCCCGGAGCCAGGTTCGTCATGTTCGTCCCCCGGGCTCATCGGCGAGGTAACGGCAGGATCGTCGATATACATGCCGGGAGCAAGGTCGCCGGTCGCGCCTAATCCGACGGTGATAGTACCTTGATCGGTCAGTGTGATCTTCTGCTGATATTCATACCAGCTGATCTTTGTGAGCGAAGAAACTTCGAGAGCGCGGCCCTGCTGAGAGTATCGAGCAGCGTCCTCACGCGCGGAGTCCTCGCGAGCGTGCCAACCCAATCCGGTACCGATCTCGTTAAGACAAATTCCCGGGACGGCACGTTCGCTGTATTCACTCCCCACCATGACGGATTGACTGACTGGCAGAGTCTCGCCGAGGCAAGTGTCCTTGGTCTGGAGAAGCATCTTTCCTCCTCCGAACCCAAATTCGGTCAAGTCGTTGAAGGCGACGGTCCCAGTGTCGTACGGAACAACTAATTGGGCCAAATATAATGAATCGATCACTGGCATCCATCCCGAGTATTCTCGATTCCCTGTCGCGGGCCGGAACTGCACGTTCTCCAGGACGAGTCCCTTCAGGTCATCGATCCGGATACACATCCGCCAGGCAGAGCCCGTGTTTAGCCTGTGCGTCACTTGGGCTGGGCCGCAACCCAAGTCATCTGTTTGAGTGCTGTCATCGCTTCGGATCGGCAGGGCTCCGGCAGCCAGCGAGGTGAGTAGCCCGAGGTAGATGAAGCACACCAGCAGGGTGAGTGTCCAGGGAATTCCGCCAGGACCGCGCAATCTCAGGAGGCGCGAAGTGCGTAGGTTATCAATGTTCATGGCGGTGCTCCGACCCTTTGTGTGCCAGCGAGATCACGGTGCGACTGCTGAGGTCCACAACGAAGTCAAAGGTGGAGAGATACTGACCCGATGGGAGCGCGAAGAGGAGCTGTAGACAACGGTTCTCCCCACACGCCTGAGCCCGCCCAGATGTCTCATCAGCATGATTGGTACTGCTCCAGACGCCGGCGATTGTCTTCACTTGTTCAGCGGCCACCAAGGGAGCTCCTGTGACGCTGAGATATTCGTTTGAGAAGGCAGGCGAAGGGTTCGCGGCCAATGCCAACTGTGTGGCGACGCTCGTCTCAGCGACGGTGGGTGGGAGCTGCAGTCCACTGACCTCACGGCTGCGTACCACGGCTTTGTTGGTCAGGTCGATCAGTGTCTCGTTCAGACGGTCGGTGCTGTAGTCATAGATTGAGACCGCGATCCGTCGACGGGAACTACGGTCTCCGAGCGGTGGCAGATCGGCCCCAAGGACCTCACCTCCAGGGTTGCCCAGCACGTCCCTGGAGCCGGTAGGCATCGCCTGCTGCGCCAGATAGATGGCGTACCCGCGCTCAGCAGTACTCGGCGGCGCGTCAGGGGATTGGAGTCGGGGTACATGCTTTGGCAAAGCACCTGTTGCGCCCACAGGGTGAAAGCCGGAACTCGAAGTGGACTGCTCGGGTCCGGGCTGAGCCAGTGAAGGCAGGAGGGTGAGCCCGAGAGTGCCTACGCTGCCGACTCCCACGGCAAGTAAGGCAAGTTTAACCCTTGAAGAGGCCAAGGTTCTTGGCATGGTGACTCCTGATGAGTTGGTGTGGAGCGAACTGGTTCCGATCGGTGGGTTGAGAGGAGGACGGAGTCATCCTCGAAGCCATCTGACTTTCTGCGTGCGATGTTGATAGCCCGTTGGAGTGCACAGGGGGCGGGGTTCGCTGTGTGGTTCCCCGCCCCCTGTGGTGTCAGCCTGGG
>CAYNFY010000036.1:9768-38978 GCA_964396585.1 uncultured Nocardioides sp. | reverse complement strand
TTCTCATCGACTCGCCTTCCAAGGCCATCCGCGTCGTCCAGATCAACCCGGACGACAATCTGGCATCGGCATATGCTCTCATCGGTTGCGAGATGATCGAAGCTGCCGTTCGCCTCCCCAACGGTGACGTCATCTACGTGGACGAAGAAGCCCTCGTCAAGCGCGAGCGTCCGGCCGGTGAGTTCATGTTCGCCGGGAAGAAGTTCGTCGGCAAGGGCCTGATCGTCAACGAGTCCGGCGATGACTGGACCGCTCCGCATTCGCCTGTCATGGGTCTGTTCGGAGGGATCGAGTTCGCACCCGGCGCTCCTGAGCCGACCTTCACGACCAAGGACATCCTGGCCGGAATGGCTGGCGGGAAGTTCAAGGTCATGCAGGGCAGCGACTTCGACGGTTTCGCTGGTGCGGCCGAGGGCTCGCTCATCTGCTACGACTTCGGCGATGATCACTGGACGGTGATCGTGGCTCCCGGCAATGCTGGCGACCTGGACAAGGAAGCCCTGTCCGTTCACGCCTATCTGTTTCCGAGCATCGAGGTTGGCGGTCCGCAGGACGAGGCCAGCTACGAGCTCACCATCAATGGCTGGTCGGAGATCTGATCATGCCAGACACCCGGTCGGAATATCTCGTGCGAAATGGTCATGGCGTATGGGAAATCTGCCGACCGGGTGTCTTCCTCAACCCGGACGAGGAAGCTCGCAAGGACGTCCGGTTCGTCCTTTCCTGGGCTGATCGCCGAGGAGTGTTCCACTGTTCGACCGATGACGTGGTCGATGTGAGGGAGTTACCCGAATGAGAATTGAAATCCACGAGACCGTCAGCCAGCAACCGAACGGGGACCGCGATACACGCCGTCACCCGTCTTCTGCTTTCCGAGTGGTGCTGATCAACGGAAATAAGACGGCGACCCTATTCAAGAACGACCAGTTCGACTCCTTCCATTGCCACATCAGTGGAACTCGCCAGCAATATCTGGCCGAAGCCCAGAAGGAGGCGCTGCATCTTGGCGAAACGATGGGTGCAGAGGTCGAAATCAATCCGACGACAGTTCCTGGCGAGATTGAAACGCTCCAGAAGCGTATCGAGCGTGACCAGAAGCGTTTGAAGGAACTGCTGGAGCAGCGCAAGGCGGGCTGACCGTGCCAATGCCCTGTCGCCCGGCCTCCGAGCGGCCTCAGAGCGCTTCTGTAGGCCGTCCGGGCAATGGTAGCCTAGCAGGTGGAGCCTCTGAGCGGCCATCTGAGCGTCTCGTATAAAGGTGGGAACATGCAGAACGAACTCAAATTCTTTCCCCTGAAGCTGGAGCAGACCGTGATCCGCCCAGAGGGCTATCACATCCTCCGCTCTCGGCTTGGTCCCGTCAAATGGTGGCTCAGCCGCAAGCTCTGGTCCTGGCTCCATAAGCTCGGCGCTCTCGCTCCGTATCTCTATCAGGACAGCTACTATGTCTATGGGAACGAGCAGCGCGAGGAGATCGCAAAGCTCATCCATCGGCAGGTCTACTCCATCGTCCGGAGAGGGCACGACCCGGAGGGTTACTGCCTCATCGTCGGTGGCAAGGAGTTCTCCGAAATCCTGAAGGGCGTGGCTGACCTCGGCCAGTTCATGATCGTCCCTGGAGGCGACGTCCACTATCAAATCCCAGGAGGATACCGTGGGACTGTCCGTGGGTTCCCGGTCCATGTGGTGAATGACTTCTCCGGAGTGGCATTGGTTCCGAGGGTGATGGTGGAGAAGATCTGGGAGCCTGAGCGGAAACCCTTCACATACTGAAACAAAGCACTTGTCAATTGAACTCCCAGGTGCTATGATGAAGTCACAATAAGGAGTGGCTCACATGCAAGTTCAGTTCGTCCCAGGCTTCATCCCCGAGGAAACAATCCTTGAGCTCGTCGTAGACAACGACGTCTGCGAGCGCGTTCACGCTTCCATCTGCAAGTGGGTCCAGGAGACCTACGATCGCGTGATGGCCTCTGGCATGATGGGTTGTCCCTCACTCGGTGAGTATGACGAGATCCACGCTTGGGCCGACCTGAACTCTGGTCCTGTTTCAGTCAACCTGGAGGTTAACAAGATCCGGGTGAGCTTCTGGAATGAGCCGGAGGGTGACGACCGATTGGACGGCCAGCATCCTCACTGGACCTCTCCTCATGATCACCTGTGGATGCTCGCTGTTCCGCGTGTCCGCCAGCTCCTGGAAGGGAAACTCTGATGCAAGTCATCGAACTCTACCCCAATCTCCGCAACGCTTATCTCACGATGGAGCGTTGCAACGGCGGGATCAACCGCGAGCGTGACGAGGTGACAGCTTGCCGCGAGACTGATGAGATCATCGGCGCGGAAGGCACCTATCACCAGGACCTCGTCGCCATCGACGCATGGCTCGGCACTCTCAGCGAGGGTGATCTCCTGACGTTCGTGGACGGGGAGGAGAGCGAGATCGCCTACATCGCGGCGTCGGGTGGAGAGGTCGGAGCGAAAGCCAGCGGCCTGTTCAACGACCTGTTCAACGGGGAGAAGGGCGAATGAGCTACGAACCGAAGGTCACGCCCTCCGTCCAGAATGTGGTGGACAACTTCAAGTCCAGCGTCCCAGCCCTGAAGGACGTGGCCGGGTGGCGCATCGACTCTGCTCATCGTGGCTGGAGCGTGAGCGAGGACTTCGGTAACGACGAGGCCCTCGTCAACTGGCTTCCGGACGACACTGACGCCGAGCGCTTCACATACATGGAGCTTCAGCAATCCGACCTACGTCGCACCATTGCGGAACTGGAGAAATACAACCGTGATCTCCAGAAGACCATCCGCGAGCAGGCCGAGAAGATCAAGGAGCTGAGCTGATGCAGACCGGGTTCTATCGCAAGCTGGAAGCTCCCCTCGGACTCGCTGTGGTTGACCTGTGCGACTACTATGGGAAGGGGCTCATCATCACTCGGGTGAATGTCCCAGCCCCTCACCGTGGGAAAGGGATAGCTTCCGAGCTCCTCAAGGAAGTCACGGTTGCAGCGGACCAGGATCGGGTCAACCTCTACCTGGAGATCGCAGCTTCCGACGGTCTTGACAATGATCAACTCAGGGCGTGGTATGAGCGACACGGCTTCGTCGGCTCTGCTATGCTGATGCGGAGGCCACGCTGATGGACTTCGCAGCTGAACGGGCTCGCATCCGCGACAAAGAGGAATACGGGGTCAAGACCACGCGGGACTGGAACCGTTACCATGCTGAATGGGATAAGGTTCATCCCGTCCAGGCAAAGGTCTCGGCCGCCGGGGCCGCCTCGGCAAGGTCGGTCGGTACTAGTGACACCCGGGTCCGTCGGTGCAATAGATCCTCCACGCTCCGGGCGCCCTCATGGCTGACCCCGAAGACCAGTTCGGCCAAGGTCACCGGTACCCGGTCGCTGATCGGGGCCAGTAGTTCGGCATCCTCCGCACCGGTCAGCTCCCGGGCGGTGGTGAGTACCAAGGCGGCCTCGGTGCCGAAGCGCCGTACCAATCTGGCCGGCGCCGCGAACCGGGCCAGCTCCGCGCGAGGGGCGGCGCCCAGCAACGGGAGCCTCCGGGTTCGGCACGGTGCCGCCCGAAGGGCTCCGGCCTCGATCGCGGTGTCCACGGCGTCCTCAGCCATCTGGCGATACGTGGTGAGCTTGCCCCCGATGACGGTGATCAGTCCCGAAGGGTCGCGCAGTACCGCGTGCCGGCGGGAGAGGTCGGCCGTGTTGTCTGTGCTCCCGGTGTCCAGCAAGGGGCGCAGGCCCGCGTAGGCCCCCACCACGTCCTCCCGCCACAACGGCTGGGCCAGGGCCGAGCCCACAACGTCCAGCAGAAATCCGATCTCGGACTCGGAGGGCACCGGGACATCTGGGATCTCGTCGACCGGTTCGTCGGTGAGCCCCACATACACCTGGCCGTCGGGTTGGGGGAGTACCAGCGCGAACCGGTTCATCGAGCCCGGGATGGGAATGGTGAGCGCCACCCGCTCCCCGGGCAGCGACTCTCCACGCAGGACCAGGTGGGTGCCCTGGCTGGGACGTAGTCGCACTTCCGATGCCAGCGCGCCGGCCCATACCCCCGTGGCGCTGACCACGGCTCCGGCCCGCACCGTGATCTCGGTACCGGTATCGGTGTCGCGCAGCAGCACCTCGCGCCCGCCAGCCGTCACGGCGCGCACCCGGGTCCGTACTACCGCGCCGTGCGCGGCGGCCGTGCGGGCCAGCGTGGTCACCAGCCGGGCATCGTCCTCAAGCTGCCCGTCCCAGGAGATCAAGCCGCCGCGCAGTCCCTCACGGCGCAGGGCCGGAGCCAGGGCGGCGGTCTCGGTGATTCCCACCCGACGAGGCCGGGGGAGGGTCTCCACATCGGTACGAGCGCTGCGGCGCAGCAGGTCGCCGGCCCTCAGTCCGGCCCATGCCAGGCCGCCGGCCACCCGGCCGGTGCCAGCCTGAAGTGGCAGCAGCATCGGCAGTGGGCGGGTCAGGTGTGGTGCGGTGACCTCCATCAGCAGCCCGCGCTCCACGGCGCTCTCGCGGGCCACTCGTACCTGTCCGTGGGCCAGATACCGCAGGCCGCCGTGTACCAGCTTCGAGGACCAACGGCTGGTGCCGAAGGCCAGATCGTGCGCGTCCACAGCCAGCACCGACAGCCCCCTGGAGGCCGCATCGAGAGCGACTCCGGCTCCGGTGACGCCCAGCCCGATCACGATCAGATCGACCCGCTCGGGCACGTCGTCGGGGTCACGGAGTCCGGCCCCGATTCGAGCATCGGGGGCCGGTGCGGGCCAGTTCACCTGGGTCGTCACGGCGCCAGTACCCGGCGCACCAGATCGCGGAGCCCGGCATCCAGGTCGGCCATCGTGATGGTGTCATCGAGCATGGTCTGAGCGGAGAGTACGAAGCCGTGGCCACTCAGGGCCAGGGTTCGGGCCAGGACGGCGGACGAGCCGGGACGGACCCAACCGCCTGCCTGTCCGGCCTCGATCGCCTCGATCAGCAGTGCGATCAGACCGAGTTGAGCACGACCCGGCCGGTCCAGCAGGTAGGGCAGCAGAAGCTCGGCGTCCAGTGCCACGATCCTGACGAAGAGCTCGTTCTCACGCAGGGCTCGAACCAGGTGCACGCTGGCATCGGCCAGCTTCTCCAGAGAGGTAGGCGCCGCATCGTCCGCCCGGCTACCGGCCGCGACTCCGGCCCATTCCCGGGTCATCAGGTCACCCAAAAGGGCCTCCATGTCGGGCCAGGAGCGGTAGATCGTCATCCGCGACACCCCGGCGCGACGAGCCACCTCGGTCATCGTGGTGCGCCGCCAGCCGACGTCGAGGATGCAGGCCCGTGCGGCGTCGAGGTAGCCGTCCTGCGTGCCCCGGGCGGGAAGTATCGACGACTCCTCGCCCTTGTTACGAAGTGACAGCATATGTCACACTGTAACATGTGAGTGAGACCACCCCCACTGTCCAGCAGCCCGAGATGCACCCCCAGCGTTGGGGCGACCCGGCTCGGGCCGCCGACCTTCCCGAAGCGGCTCGGGCGCTGGTCGACCTGGTCTTCGGCGCTCATGACACGCCTGCCGTGGCCGAGGTCGAGGTACCGCGTCCGCGGCTGACTGACGAGGTGGCCGTGGCGCTGGCCGCCGCGGTCGGGTCCGAGCACGTGTTGACCGACCCGGAGACGCGTCGGGGGCGCACCCGCGGCAAGTCCACTCCCGACCTGCTGCGGGCCCGGGCCGGGGACCTGGGCGAGGCCCCCGACGTGGTGGTCCGCCCCGACGGTCACGACCAGGTGGCGGCCGTCCTGGCGGTGGCCGTGGCGCACGACCTGGCGGTGGTTCCCTACGGCGGGGGGACGGCGGTGACCGGGGGACTGGTGGCGCGTCGAGCGGGTGCCGATGGCGCCGAGCGGACGGTGGTCAGTCTCGATCTGGTGCGGATGAAGCGGCTCCTGGCCCTGGACACCGTCTCGATGACCGCGACCTTGGAACCCGGGCTGCGTGGTCCCGAGGCCGAGGCCCTGCTCGCCCAGCACGGGCTGACCCTCGGCCATTTTCCGCAGTCCTTCGAATTCGCCAGCATCGGCGGGTTCGCGGCCACCCGCTCCTCAGGGCAGTCGTCGGCCGGTTACGGACGCTTCGATTCGATGGTGGTCCGGCTACGCGCGGCCACCCCGGCCGGTGAGGTCATCTGGGGAGCCGCCCCGGCCAGCGCTGCCGGACCCGATCTGCGTCAGGTGCTGCTGGGTAGCGAGGGAGCCTTCGGGGTGCTGACCGAGGTGACTGTGCGGGTACGCCGGATGCCGCTGGTCAAGCACTACGAGGCCTGGCGCTGGGACTCCTTCGCTACCGGCACGAATGCGATGCGGACCTTGGCCCAGGCGCAGTTGTTGCCCACGGTGCTGCGCCTTTCCGACGAGGCCGAGACCGCCATCAACCTGGCCGATCCGTCGGCGATCGGCGGAGCGGCCGCGGGTGGAGTCCTGATGGTGGTCGGCCACGAGGGAGGCCCCGAGCAGGTGGAGACCCGGCAGCGGGCGGTGGCCGCGGTGCTCACCGGACTCGGTGGCACCGCCCTGGGCACCGACCCGGGTGAGGCCTGGGTCAAGGGTCGCTTCAACGCCCCCTACCTGCGGGACTCCCTGCTCGACGTCGGAGTACTCGTCGAGACGCTCGAGACGGCGACGTTCTGGAGCGGGGTCGAGTCGCTCTATGCGGCCACCTCCCGGACCCTGTTCGAGGGCCTGGGGGAGGGTGCGGTCGTGCTGTGCCACATCTCGCACGTCTACGAGACCGGTTGCTCCCTCTACTTCACGGTGGCGGCCCCCGAACAGGCGGACCCGCTGGCCCAGTGGGACGCGGTGAAGACCGCCGTGAGCGACACCATCGTGGCCTCCGGCGGCACGATCACGCATCATCATGCGATCGGCACCGACCACAAACGGTGGCTGGCCACGGAGATCGGGCCGGTCGGGGTCGAGGTGCTGCGTGCCTGCAAGCGGGCCTTCGACCCGACCGGAGTGCTGAACCCGGGTGTACTGGTGCCATGAGCCGCCGGCGGGACTTCAGCTTCCTGGTCAATCCGAGCTCCGGAGGTGGGCTGGCGGCCCGGGCCTTCGTCCCGGTGGCGAAGCTCCTGAGAGAAGTGGGCGCAAGTGTCGAGGTCACCTTCTCGCCCGGGGTCTCCGCGATGCCCGAGCTGACCGCCGCGGCCGTGACCTCCGGTCGCGTGGTGGTCGCGGTGGGTGGCGATGGAATGGTCTCCTCGGTGGCCGGAGCGATGGCCGGACTGAAGGGGTCAGGTGGGGTGCTGGGACTGGTCCCGGCCGGCCGGGGCAACGACTTCGCCAGGATGCTGGGGGTCCCGGACACCGCCGAAGGGGTGGCTGAGCGGCTGTTGGGGGCCGAACCGGTCGAGGTGGACCTGATCGACTGCGGCGGCGTTTCGGTGGCCGGTTCGGTCTATGCCGGGGTGGATGCCGAGGCGGCTGCCCGGGTAGCCCGGATGCGTCACATTCCGGCACCGGCCCAGTACCCGCTGGGTGCGATCCAGGCACTGCTGGGCTATGTGCCGCACCGGTACCGGATCACGCTCGACGGTCGAACTTGCGAGGTGGAGGCCGCGACCGTGGTGGTGGCCAACTCCCGCTACTACGGCTCCGGGATGATGATCGCCCCCGAAGCGGACCTCAGCGACGGTGAGCTCGATGTGGTGGTGATCGGTTCCGGATCCCGGTGGGAGCTGATCCGGGCCTTCCCGACCATCTATCGCGGATCGCATGTGCAGCGGCCCGAGGTGATGGTGTTCCGGGCCCGGCAGGTGGAACTCGCCGCGCAGAGCCGCCGAGGAGTGCCGGTCGGTGGTGACGGCGAAGATCTGGGTACTCTGCCCGGCCTCGACGACGAACCGCTCCGGATCGGGGTACGCCCGAGCGCGCTGCGGGTCCTCTAGCCGGCCGAGGACCGGTCAGAAGCTCCAGGCCAGCAGCTCCGAGTCGGTCAGGGCGAGGAGCGGAGTCTGTGGATCGTCCAGCACGCGAACCGCATCGCCCGGGCCCAGCTCGACGGCTCCGACGCCCTCTCCGACCCGGACCCGGCCGCTGGCCACGAACAGGTGCACCCGACCCGCGTCCGGGAGCGTCGTCCGCCATCCCGCCGCCGGTCGAGAGACCGCGAATCGGGCCCCTCGACTGGCCACCGGAAGCCCGTCGGGACCGCCGACCAGTGTCAGCCAGACGTCCCGGAGCGTCGGTGGCTCCACCCGGGTCAGGTGGCGGACCGGGGAGAGGTCCCACTCGTCGGGGCGCAGCCAGGATTGGACGAATCGGGTCGGGCCACTGGCCGGATCCGCTACTTCGCTGTGCACGATCCCGGATCCGGTGGACTGGACCTGCACCGTTCCCGGGGTCAGGAGACTGCGGTGGCCGAGCGAGTCGGTGTGTACCAGGACCCCGGAGAGGACCCAGGTGACGATCTCGGTGTCCGAATGCGGATGCTCCGGGTAGCCCACGGCGGGCTGCAGTAGGTCATCGTTGTGGCACACCAGCGGGCCGAAGGAGACGTTGTCGGGGTCGTATTCGGCCCCGAACGAGAACGAGTGCCGCGTGGACCTGCCCGCCAGGTCCTCGCGGCCACGGGAGTCGCTGCGACGCACCTGGACACTCATGGCTCCTATCCTGCCCTGGCCGGGGTGCTCGGTGAGGTGAGGTCCTGTCCGGTCCTCGCTCAGGCGATGCCTGAAGCGGATCATCTCCAACCGTCCCCGCCGGTGCCCCGCTCGGGCTAGTGTCTGGGCGTGATCCACACGCCCTTCCCGCAGCTGCCGCCGGGCTTCAGATTCGGGAGTGGCACCGCCGCGCTCCAGGTCGAGGGTGGCGCTGATCTCGAGGGGCGAGGCGTCAGCATCTGGGACACGTTCGCGGCTCAGCCGGGCCGGATCAAAGACGGTTCCACCCCAGCCGTCACCTGCGACCACTATCGGCGCCCCGACGCGGACATCGCGCTGATGCGCGAGCTCGGCACGGGCGGCTACCGGTTCTCGATCAGCTGGCCGCGCATCCTGCCTGCCGGATCGGGACGGGTCAACCAGCCCGGACTGGACTTCTACGACCGGCTCGTCGACAAGCTGTTGGCCGCCGGACAGCAGCCGATGGCGACGCTCTACCACTGGGATCTGCCGCAGGCCCTGGAGGATGACGGCGGGTGGCTCAATCCGGCGACCGTCGAACGGTTCGCAGAGTACGCCGCGGTGGTGGGGGCCCGACTGGCCGACCGGGTGGAGCACTGGGTCCCGGTCAACGAACCCAATGTGGCCGCCCTGCTCGGTTACGGCGACGGGAGGATGGCGCCGGGCAAGCGGCTCGGCTTCGACTCGTTGTGGGCCGTGCATCACCTGTTGCTCGGCCACGGTCGGGCGGCCATCGAGTTGCGCCAGGCGGGTGCCGGCAGCATCGGTTGTGCCAACAACCACGCCCCGATGTGGCCGGCCAGCGATGCCGATGCCGATGTCGGCGCCACCAAGCTCTTCGACGCGCTGTGGAACGGGACCTTCCTGGAACCGATGCTGCTGGGCCGCTACCCCCGCGACATCCAGCTGCTGATGGAGGAGATCATCGGCCCCGGTGATCTGGCCACCATTCGGCAGCCGTTGGACTTCTACGGAGTCAACTACTACTGCCCGAGGCGGATCGCCGCGACCGGGCCCGACGACGAGCTACCCTTCCGGTTTCTCGACATCGTCGGGTATCCGATCACCGATATCGGGTGGCCGGTGGTCCCGGACGCATTGCGTGAATGGCTGATCCTCCTTCGGGCCAGATACCGGGCCGCTCTGCCGCCGATCATGATCACCGAGTCCGGTGCCTCTTATGGGGTCGGACCCGATGCCGACGGTGTCGTGGACGACCAGGCGCGGATCGACTACCTGGATCGGTACCTGCGTGCGGTGGCCGAGGCGATCGAGCGCGGGGTCGACGTGCGTGGCTTCTACGCCTGGACCCTGATCGACAACTGGGCATGGACACAAGGTTTCACCCAGCGGTTCGGGTTGGTCCACGTCGACCACGACACCCAGGTGCGCACCCCCAAGCGCTCCTTCGACTGGTTCCGCGAGCTGATCGCGGCTCAGCCCGCATCGGACTGAAGCACGAGGCGTGGCCCGGTCCGTCCGTCCGATGAGCGGCACTACTCTTGGTCCATGCGCACCCTGCCTCGCAAGGCCGTGACCGGCCTGATCGCCCTTCCGCTGCTTCTGCTCACCGCCGCGTGCGGAGTGGAGGACGACCCCAACGCCGACAGTGCCAAGGACCCCAGCGGCAGCAGCACGGAGTCCACCTCGGGCAGCCCGAGTGCCGGCTCCTGCGCGGTCGCCGACCTGAACCTGCTGAAGCCCGGTCAACTCACGATCGCCACGGACTCACCTGCCTACGAGCCGTGGTTCATCGACGATGACCCGAGCAACGGCAAGGGCTACGAGTCGGCGGTGGCGTACGCATTGGCCGAGCAGCTCGGCTTCGCGAAGAGCGATGTGAAGTGGGTGACGGTGCCCTTCAACAACAGCTACAAGCCTGGCAAGAAGGACTTCGACTTCGACATCAATCAGATCTCGATCACCCCCGCCCGCGAGAAGGTCGTCGACTTCTCCACGCCGTACTACTCGGCCTCCCAGGCCGTGATCACCCTGAAGGACGCCACCACGTCCGCCGGGTCGCTGGCCGATCTGGCCGCCCTCAAGCTCGGCGCGCAGACCGGAACGACCAGCCTGACCGCGATCACCGAGGTGATCGAGCCGGCGAGCGACCCGCTGATCTTCGACGACACGAATGCGGCCAAGCAGGCTCTGCTCAACGGACAGGTGGACGCCATCGTCGCGGACCTGCCGACTGCCATCTACATCACCTCGGTCGAGATCCCCGAGGCCGAGATCGACGGCCAGTTTCAGCCCGATACGGGTACGGCGGAGGCCTTCGGACTCCTCTTCGACAAGGGCAACCCCCTGGTGACCTGTGTGGACTCGGCCATCGACGCCCTGACCGAGGACGGGACGCTGGCCGACCTGGAGAAGCAGTGGATTCCGGCCAGCAACGTGCCGGTCCTGAAGTGAGGTGTGGAGCGCACTGATCGGTGAACGACTCGATGAGTGACCCCAATGAGTGACCTGGCCGGCCCGGTGACCCCGGCGGTCGAGGACACCGGGTGGGAGCCATCCGCGCGCGAGCAGGAACGCCGGGCACTGCGCCGTCGGATGCGGAGGATGCGGCTACTGATCGCCGCCGGGATGACGGTGCTGGTCCTCGGCGTGATGGTCGCGCTGGTGGTCTCCAGCCCTGGATGGACCCGGTTTCAGGAGACCTTCTTGTCGCCGGTGGACGCGAAGGCCGTCTTCCCGCTGGTGCGCGACGCGTTCTGGACCAACGTCAGGATGTTCCTGATCGCCGAGGTCTGCATCCTGGTGCTGGGTGCCGCGGTGGCGATCACCCGAGCCTCGACCTCACCGTGGCTGGCGCCGTTGCGGTTGCTGGCCACCGTCTATACCGACGTGTTCCGTGGCGTGCCGACCCTGTTGCTGGTCACCATGTGTGCGTTCGGCATCCCGGCGCTGCGGCTCAAGGGGGTCACCGACGACCTGTTCTTCTGGGCCACCGTCGCCCTGGTGCTCTCTTACGGCGCCTATGTGGCCGAGGTCTTCCGGGCCGGGATCGAGTCGATCCACCCCTCTCAGGTGGCCAGCGCCCAGGCACTCGGGCTGAGCCGGACCAGCACCATGCGCAAGGTGGTGCTGCCGCAGGCGGTGCGCCGGGTGGTGCCGCCGCTGCTCAATGACTTCATCTCGCTGCAGAAGGACACCGCACTGGTCTCCTCGGTCGGGGTCGTGGAGGCGTTGCGAGCCGCCAACAACTACAGCCTGTACCACTTCAACTACACCGGCCTCACCGTGGCGGCCTGCTTCTTCGTGGTGCTCACCATCCCGCTGGCCCGGATCACCGACTGGCTGGCGCGTCGTGCGGCGCGGCGGGAGCGAGGACTGCAATGACCGAACTGCTGCGGGCCACCGGCGTGCACAAGTCGTACCCGACCAAGAACGGTCGGCGCACTGTCCTGCACGGCGTCGATCTGGCGGTGGACAGGGGCGATGTGATCTGCCTGATCGGGTCGTCGGGTTCGGGCAAGTCCACCCTGCTGCGCTGTCTCAATCTGCTGGAACAGGTCGATGACGGGGTGATCACCTTCGCCGGTAAGGAGATCACCGATCCGCGGATCGATCCCCGCACGGTGCGTAAGCGGATCGGCATGGTCTTTCAGGCCTACAACCTGTTTCCGCACCTGAACGTGCTGGAGAACTGCACGTTGGCGCCGGTCTCGGTGCACGGTGTGGCTGGGTCCGTGGCCAAGGAGCGGGCGATGGCGCTGCTGAGCCAGTTCGGCCTGGCCGAGAAGGCCGGCGCTCATCCCGATGCGCTGTCCGGCGGACAGCAGCAGCGGGTGGCCCTGGTCCGGGCCCTGTGCACCCAACCCGAGCTGTTGCTGCTCGACGAGATCACCGCCGCCCTGGATCCCGAACTGGTGGGTGACGTACTCGATGTGGTGCGCGCCGAGGCCCGGTCCGGGATGACCATGGTGATCGCCACCCATGAGATGGCCTTCGCCCGCGAGGTGGCCCATCAGGTCTGCTTCCTGGAGAACGGGGTGATCCTCGAGCAGGGGCCTCCCGAGGATCTGTTCGGCAATCCGACCCAGCCCCGGACACGGGAGTTCCTGTCCAGGATCAGGTGAGCGACGGCGCCGATCCGGTAGCTGCCCGGGATGGGAGAACCACGTTCCGCTTCAACCGTGACACCGTTTCTGTCATGATCCGTCACATGGCTTATGAACTTGGTCAGGGAACCGGACCGCTCAAGGGCGTCAAAGTCGTCGAGATCGCCGGGATCGGACCGGGTCCGCACGCGTGCATGATCCTGGCGGACCTGGGCGCGGACGTGATCCGCGTGGAGCGGCCGGGTGGCGGGATGCTCGGCGGCGGTGCCGCGGACGTGCTCACCCGATCCCGTCCCTCGGTCGCGATGGACCTGAAGAAGCCCGAGGCGGTCGAGACCGTACTGGCCCTGATCGAACAGGCCGACGTGGTGGTCGAGGGAATGCGACCGGGTGTGGTCGAACGACTGGGTCTGGGACCGGAGGACGTCCGAGCTCGGAACCCTCGGGCTGTCTACGCCCGGATGACCGGTTGGGGTCAGGACGGTCCCTGGTCGCAGGCGGCCGGTCACGACATGAACTACATCTCGATCACGGGCGCGTTGTTCGGTTGCGGCCAGGATCCGGCCCGTCCCCACTTCCCCGGCAACCTGCTCGGCGACTTCGGTGGCGGGTCGACCTACCTGGTGATCGGAATCTTGGCCGCTCTGCTCGAGGCCCGGGTCTCGGGTCAGGGTCAGGTCGTGGACGCCGCGATCGTGGACGGCACGGCCCACCTGAACGCGATGTCGGCGACCTTCGCCGCGGTCGGGATGGCCACGGATCGGCGCGCCTCCGGGTTGTTGGACGGCGGCACTCCCTACTACGACATCTACGAGACCTCCGACGGTCGGCACCTGAGCGTCGGTGCGCTGGAGCCGCAGTTCTACGACGAACTGGTGCGCCTGCTGGAGGTGGAGCTGCCCGATCGCAACGACCGTACTCAATACCCGGCGCTGCGGGCCGCCCTGACGGAGGCGTTCAAGCAGAAGACCCTGGCCGAGTGGACCGAGATCTTCGCCGGGACCGATGCCTGTGTGGCGCCGATCCTGACTCCCGTCGAGGCGTTCGAGCACCCCCACATGAAGGCCCGCGGCGCGTTCGTCGAGGTCAACGGGGTCAAGCAGCCGGCCCCGGCCCCGCGGTTCTCGCGTACCGAGGCGACCATCTCGATGCCGCCCGGTGGCCCCGGCTCCCAGACCCGCGAGGCACTCAGCGCCTGGGGCGTGAGCAATGTCGAGGAGTTGATCGAGAAGGGGTACGCGGTCCAGGCCAACTGAGGCCCTGGGGCTCATATCCGAGGTGGTTACCCTCGATCCATGACCACTCATGTGGACGTGCTCGTCGTCGGTGCGGGGCTGTCCGGGATCGGTGCCGCGGCGCAGCTGACCAGGCACCATCCCGAGCGCAGTTACGCGGTGCTGGAGAAGGAAGCGGAGTCCGGCGGCACCTGGAACCTCTTCCGATACCCCGGGGTGCGCTCGGACTCCGACATGTACACGCTCGGCTACTCGTTCAAGCCGTGGACCGAGGAGAAGTCGCTCGCTGACGGCGCCTCGATCCTGCGCTACGTGCGTGAGACCGCAGCCGAGTACGGCGTGGAGGAACACGTCCGGTACTCGCACGAGGTGACCGAGGCGGCCTGGGACTCCGCGGCCGCGCGCTGGACCGTGTCCGTCTCCACCCCGATGGGGGAGAGTCGTTTCACCTGCGGTTTCCTGTGGGTCTGCTCGGGTTACTACGACACCGGGCAGGGCCATCTGCCGCACTTCGAGGGCATCGACCACTTCGCCGGCGAGGTGGTTCACCCGCAGGCCTGGCCCGAGGACCTGGACACCCGGGGTCGGCAGGTGGTGGTGATCGGGTCGGGGGCGACGGCGGTGACCCTGGTCCCGGCACTGGCCGAGGCAGGCGCGGCCCGGGTGACGATGCTGCAACGCTCACCCACCTACATTCTCTCGTTGGGGTCGGTGGATCCGCTGGCTCGACTGCTCAAGCGGTTGCCGGCGGCGACCGCCTACCGGGTGATCCGCCGCAAGAATGTGATGCAGCAGAGCGTGCTGTACCGGTTCTGCCAGCGATTCCCGAGGGTCGCGCGCAAGGTGATCCGCAGGGGCAACCGGTCGCTGCTCCCGCAGGGATACGACGTCGACACCCACTTCCGTCCGCGCTACGACCCCTGGGATCAACGCCTGTGTCTGGTGCCCGACGCCGACCTCTTCCGGGCCATCTCGTGCGGTGCTGCCGAGGTCGTCACCGACCAGATCGAGACCTTCGACGAGACCGGCATCCGGCTCATCTCCGGCCGCCACCTCGACGCCGACGTGGTGGTGACCGCGACGGGGCTCAATCTGCTCGCCTTCGGCGGTTTGCGGCTGATGGTGGACGGGGTCGAAGTGACGCTGAACGAGACGATGGCCTACCGGGCGCTGATGCTCTCGGGGGTGCCCAATCTGGCGTTCACGATCGGATACACGAACGCCTCGTGGACCCTCAAGGCCGATCTGGTCGCCGAGTTCGTCTGTCGGCTGCTCTCGGTCATGGACACCCGGGGGTTCCGATCGGTGGTGCCGGTTCGCGACCCGAGCGTGCGCGAGGCACCGTTCATGGACTTCGCCGCGGGCTACGTTCAGCGGGCTCAGTCCGCGCTCCCCAAAGCCGGCGAGGTGGAGCCGTGGAGGCTGCGGCAGAGCTACCGGCACGACGTGCGGGCCATCCGGGGTGCCGACCTGACGGACGGCACCCTGCGGTTCGAGTGATCACGTCACGGTGGGGGCTCTGTCACGTCCCGAGCAGGGCCAGATCAACCAACGGGGGCGTTACAGAGGCGGAAGGCCTCCGCGCTCGGTCACCTTGGCCCGCTTCTGGTCGTCGATGGCGGTTTCATAGGCGGAGACCAGGGATGCGATGGAGAGCGGCTTGAGTCGCTCCACGATGCGCTGCAATTTCTCCGCCTCCTCGGCGGAGGGATTCTGCTTGTAGGCGGGCCAGACCAGGGTCTTGAAGATCTCGTTCAGCTCGGTAGCCATCTGCCGGCCGTGTCGTAGATACACCTGACCGGCCGCGACCGCGGCCTCGGTAGGAAAGCCGAGTTCGAGCAGATTCAGGCCGACACTCAACTGCGAGGTGGCCACCCGATAGGGATCGCTCGAACCGGTCACGATCCCGAGCGCGGACAGGGTGCGCAGGTCGGTGTCGCTGATGTCTCGACCGGTGCGCTCGGCCAACTCGCTACGGGTCATCTCGACGGGAAGGTCCGCGCTCCAGGGTGCCAGCATCGCGCGATGCAGGGCGACGTCCTCGGGGCTGGCGGCA
Source organism: uncultured Nocardioides sp. (assembly GCA_964396585.1). Classification (GTDB taxonomy): domain Bacteria; phylum Actinomycetota; class Actinomycetes; order Propionibacteriales; family Nocardioidaceae; genus Nocardioides. Next base: position 22,954 of record CAYNFY010000036.1, on the reverse strand, counting down.
GCCGGGATCGACGCCACGTACTTCTCGATCGCGGCCAGGGTGAAGCCGTGTGACTGGAGTTCACTGACCAGTTCCAGGCGCGCCACATGGTCGGCGGAGTAGAAACCCTGACGTCCCTGCCTGATCGGGGGTTGGACCAGGCCTCGTGAGGTGTAGAAGCGCACGTTGCGCACGCTCATCCCGATCCGGGCGCATAACTCCTCGAGGGTCAGCCACAGGGCGTCGGCACTCTCGGTGTCCGCTGGCATCGACAGGCATCTCCTGACCCAAGTTGTTGACGATCTTGACAGCAATGGTGTCACAATCTCAGACACCAGCACAGACACAAGCAAGGACGGTCATGACAGAAGCATTCGTGTACGACCACCTCCGCACCCCGCGCGGCAAGGGCAAGGCCGCCGGCAGCCTTCACGAGGTCAAGCCGGTCGACCTGATCGGCGGCCTGCTCGACGCGGTCCGGCAGCGCAACCCCTCCCTCGACCCGGCTCGGGTGGACGATGTGGTGCTCGGCGTGGTGTCCCCGGTCGGCGATCAGGGCGGCGACATCGCCAAGACCGCGGCGATCGCCTCGGGCTACCCCGACACCGTCGCCGGTGTGCAGCTCAATCGCTTCTGCGCCTCGGGTCTGGAGGCCGTCAACCAGGCCGCCTCGCGGGTACGCGGTGGCTTCGAGGACCTGATCTTGGCCGGTGGTGTGGAGTCGATGAGCCGGGTGCCGATGGGCTCCGACGGCGGCGCCTGGGCCTCCGATCCGGCCACCAGCTTCAAGTCCGGCTTCGTACCTCAAGGGATCGGTGCCGACCTGATCGCCACCCTGGAGGGCTGGAGTCGCGAGGACGTCGACGCCTATGCCGCCCGGTCCCACGCCCGGGCCGCCAACGCCTGGGAGAAGGGGTACTTCTCGGGCGCGGTGGTGCCGGTCAGGGACCTCAACGGGGTCGTGATCCTGGATCGCGACGAGACCATCCGTGCAGGCACGAGCGCCGAGAGTCTGGCCGGGCTCAAGCCCAGTTTCGCGCAGATCGGGAACGACGCCGGGTTCGATGATGTGGCCCTGGAGAAGTACCACTGGGTGGAGCGGATCAATCACGTTCACCACGCCGGTAACTCCTCGGGCATCGTCGACGGCGCTGCCCTGATGGCGATCGGTACCGAGCAGGTCGGCAAGGATCTCGGGCTGACCCCTCGGGCCCGGATCATCTCCACCGCGGTCTCCGGTGCGGACCCGGTGATCATGCTGACCGGGCCTGCCCCGGCCGCCCGCAAGGCCCTGGACCGGGCCGGGCTGACTCCTGCCGACATCGACCTGTTCGAGATCAACGAGGCGTTCGCCTCGGTGGCGATGCGGTTCATGCGCGACCTGGGCATCGACGAATCGATCACCAACGTCAACGGTGGTGCCATCGCGATGGGTCACCCGCTGGGGGCCACCGGGGCGATGATCCTGGGCACCCTGATCGATGAGTTGGAGCGCACCGGAAAGCGCCGCGGCCTGGCCACGCTCTGCGTCGGCGGTGGCATGGGCATCGCCTCCATCGTCGAGCTCGTCTGACCACCGCGACGCGCGTTTCCCCTCACAGACTTTAAGGAGAGTGCCCATGACTGAATCGGCAGTGAAGTACGAGAAGGACTCCGACGGCATCGTCACGCTGACCCTGGACGACCCCAACTCCAGCGCCAACACCATGAACGACCTGTACAAGGAGTCGATGACTGCGGCCGTCGACCGCCTCTACGCCGAAGTGGACTCGGTGACCGGGGTGGTGATCGCCAGTGCCAAGAAGACCTTCTTCGCGGGCGGCAACCTCAAGTCCATGGTCACCACCACGCCCGACCAGGCCCAGGCGGTGTTCGAGAACACTGAGATCATCAAGGCCGGTCTGCGTCGGATCGAGACCTATCCGCGCCCGGTGGTGGCTGCGATCAACGGCGCCGCGCTGGGGGGTGGCTTCGAGATCTGTCTGGCCGCCAACCGCCGGATCGCGGTCGATGACAACAAGGTCGACCTGGGTCTGCCAGAGGCCAGCCTGGGCCTGCTCCCCGGTGGCGGCGGGGTGACCCGGGTGGTCCGGATGCTCGGCCTGCAGCCCGCACTGATGGAGGTGCTGCTCCAGGGCCCGCGCTTCAAGCCCGCCCAGGCGCTGGAGAAGGGTCTGGTCGACGAACTCGTCACCACCCGCGAGGAACTCGTTCCGGCCGCCAAGGCCTGGATCCAGGCCAACGCCGGCGACGAGAACGCCGCCAAGAACCCGTGGGACCGCCCCGGCTACAAGATGCCCGGCGGTACCCCGAAGTCACCGGCTCTGGCCGGTTTCCTGCCTGCTTTCCCGGCGTTGCTGCGTAAGCAGCTCAAGGGCGCCGACTTCCCGGCCCAGCGGGCGATCATGTCGGCCGCCGTCGAGGGCGCTCAGGTCGACTTCGACACCGCCAGCCGGATCGAGTCGCGTTATCTGACGCACCTGATCGTCAACCAGCAGTCCAAGAACATGATCCAGGCGTTCTTCTTCGACATGTCCGCGATCGGCGCCGGTTCGCTGCGTCCGCAGGGGCATGAGCGTTGGAAGGCGACCAAGGTCGGCGTGCTCGGTGCCGGGATGATGGGCGCAGGCATCGCCTACTCCTGTGCCAAGGCCGGGATGCAGGTGGTGCTCAAGGACGTCGCGCTGGAGAACGCCGAGAAGGGCAAGGCCTACAGCGAGAAGATCAACGCCAAGGCTGTTGAGCGGGGCCGGCTGACGACTGAGAAGTCCGAGGAACTGCTGGCCCGGATCACACCCACCGCTGATCCCGCCGATCTGGCCGGGTGCGACCTGGTGATCGAGGCGGTGTTCGAGGACCCGGCGCTGAAGCAGCAGGTCTTCGCCGAGGTACTGCCGTTCGTCAACGCAGATGCGGTGCTGTGCTCCAACACCTCCACCCTGCCGATCAGCGAACTGGCGACGGGCCTGGATGACCCGGCGGCGGCGGACCGTTTCATCGGCCTGCACTTCTTCTCCCCGGTGGACAAGATGCCGCTGGTCGAGATCATCCGCGGCAAGGAGACCTCGGAAGCGACCCTGGCCAAGGCCTACGACGTGGTGCAGCAGTTGCGCAAGACCCCGATCGTGGTCAACGACTCGCGTGGTTTCTACACCAGTCGGGTGATCGGCACCATGATCAACGAGGGCCTGACCATGCTCGGCGAAGGGGTGTACCCCTACTCGATCGAACGCGCCGCCACCCAGGACGGGTACCCGGTCGGGCCGTTGCAGTTGAGCGACGAGCTCAACATGGAGTTGATGGCCAAGATCCGTCAGGCCACCAAGGACGCCGCCGATCGTGACGGCACCGGCTACACCGAGGCACCCAGCGACAAGGTGGTGGCCCGGATGGTCGAACTGGGTCGTTCCTCGCGGCTCAAGGGTGCGGGCTTCTACACCTACCCCGACGGTCGACGCGGATCGATCTGGGAAGGACTGGCCGCGGAGTTCCCGCCCGCGACCGAGCAGATCCCATTCTCCGATGTGAAGGATCGGATGCTCTTCATCGAGGCACTGGAGACCGCCAAGTGCTTCGAGGAGAACGTGATCACCTCGGCCGCCGCGGCCAATATCGGCTCGATCATGGGGATCGGTTTCCCGGCCAACACCGGCGGGGCTGCCCAGTTCATGACCGGCTACATCGCCGCCGACGGAACGGTCGGGTTGACCGCGTTCTGTCGCCGAGCCGATGAACTTGCCGACGCCTACGGTGAGCGCTTCCGTCCGAGCGCGTACCTACGCACCCTGGCCGAGCAGCAGGCGAAGACCGGCGAATCCTTCCCGGCCTGACCGTCCAACCTTCCGCTGATGAGGCACTCAACTGCCTCATCAGCGGAAGGTGACGGGGCAGTTAAGTGCCTCATCAGCGTTCACAGGACACATTCGTGACGCCTCGGCGAAGATGATTCCCATGGGAGAGAATGCGGTCGTCGTACGGGGGCTGCAGGTCCGGTTCGGTGAGGTCGAGGCGGTCAGCGGGGTCGACCTGAACGCCAAGGCGGGCCAGGCGAGCGCGCTGCTGGGCCGCAACGGAGCGGGTAAGTCGACCACCATGCGGGTGCTGGCCGGGGTGGTGCCTCCCAGCGCCGGGGAGGTGATCGTGGCCGGTCACGACGTCACCAGGAACCCACTGGCGGTGAAACGGGCGGTGGGCTATTGCCCCGACGTCGGGGGACTGGTGCCCCGCGCCACGCCTTGGGAGCATCTGCAGCTCTCCGCGAGGCTGCGTCGCTTGGAGAACTGGGAGGACCGGGCTCGAGTGCTGCTCGAACGGTTCGAGCTGGGCGATGTCGCACACCGGGTCACCGCCGGCTTCAGTCATGGGATGGGCCGCCGACTCTCGGTGGTGCTCGCGGTCTTCCACGAACCCGAGGTGGTGCTGCTCGATGAGCCCTTCGACGGGGTCGACCCGATCGGGGTCGAGGCCACCTTCGATGCGATCGCAGATGCTCGGGCCGGGGGTGCTGCGATTCTGCTCTCCACCCACCTGCGCGAGCTCGCGGTGCAGACCTGTACCGAGGCGCTGGTACTGCGCGGTGGATCTCGGGTGGCCACGCTGACGGCCAGCGACCTGACCGGCGAGGAAGGCGCCCACGTCTATCGTGGCCTCCTCGACTGACCCGCCCCTGCGACGACTGCGCCATGACGTGGTGGATCTGCGCCACCTCCTCTCGTTCCGGGCCCGGCACCTGCGCAGGCCGGGACGGGCCAAGGTCGCACTCGGCCTGGTCATCGCCGTGGTGCTGGGTGCCGCAGCGCTGCCGGCGCTCCACCCCGACGCCGGTGGCGCGGGGCGGGCCTTCGAACTGCTACTCCTGTTGCCGACGCTGATGGCCGGATTCTTGTTGCTCGCGGTGGTATCGGCGGTCGCCTCGGGTGGCGGCCGAGAGATCCTGCCCAGGGACGAGGCCGTCGCCTTTCCGGTGAGTTCGACCACCGATCATCTGGGAGCACTGCTGCTGGCACCGCTCAATATCGCCTGGATCGTGCAGAGCTGTGCCCTGCTCGGGACCACCGCCTTCGCGCTCGGATTCAACGGCCTACTGCCGATGCAGTTGCTGATGCTCGGCTGGATCTTCGCCGCCACCGCCATCGCCCAGGTGATCGCCTGGACCGCGGAGGCGGTTCGCCGCACCCGGTACGGGATCTGGACGATGCGTGCGGTGTACGTGAGCGCAGGGGCGGGATTCGCGGTCGTGCAGATGACCGGTCAGCTGGCCCGGGTGCTCGATCAGGTCCCCACGCTTCGGCTGTTCAACAGCGCGCTGATGGGTATCTCCGGACATTGGTGGCGGTGGGCCGGGGCGATGTCGGTGGTCCTTGCCATCGGGCTGTTCGCCATCGCCCTGGGTGCCTGGTCGGCCCGGGTCGCGTCACGGAGGATGCCGCGCGACGAACAGCACGCCGAGACCAGTCAGCACCAGCCGCGACGGACCCCCGGCTCGGACCTGGCCATGCTGCTGCGGATCGACCGGGGCTCGGTGTGGCGCACGGTGCCGATGCGTCGGGGCCTGGCCGTGCTGGCGGTCGGCCCGGGGTTGGTAGCGCTCGCCGGTGGGCTGCCCTGGCAGTCGATCGTGGTCCTACCCGGCCTGGTGGCTTCGGGTGGTGCGCTGCTCTACGGGGTGAACGCCTGGTGCCTGGACGAACGGGGTGGACTGTGGCGCGAGAGCCTTCCGGTGCACCCCAGGACCGTGTTCGCCGCCCGGAGTTGGGTGCTGGCCGAGTGGCTGGGGGCCGCAGCCGTCGTCACCGTGCTGTTCGGTGCCATCCGGGCCGGAGTTCCGAGTCCGGCTGAGCTCGCCTCGATCCTGGCGGTGGTCGTCGTGGTCACCGCCCAGGTGGTGTCGGTAGCCATGACCTGGGCCAATCGGCGCCCCTTCGCGGTCAGTATGCGCTCGGCCCGGGCCACCCCGGCGCCCCCGGCGGTGATGGTCGGCTACTCGGCCAAGCTGGCCACGACCACCACGTTGACCGGGGTCTGCTTCTCGGTGACCGCACAACTGCCGTCCGACTCCTGGTTCGTCGCGATCCTGTTGGCCGTCGTCTTCTTGTGCTGGTCGGGTGTGCGCTACCAGCGCGCCCGCGGCGTCTGGCTGAATCCGCAGGCCCGGTCTCGGGTGGTCACTACCATGGCTTGCTGACCTGGGCGCGTGTCGGGCTCGACAGGAACATACCGCGTATACATACTGAGTATGTCGTCAAGTCGAGGAGTGGAAGATGTCGGTCCGTCAGGCACTGTTGGCGCTGCTGAGGCAGGAACCTCGGTACGGGTATCAACTGCGCAGCGAGTTCGAACGGCGTACCGGGGGTAGTTGGCCGCTCAACATCGGGCAGGTCTACACCACCCTCAACCGGCTGGAACGCGACGGCATGGTGGAACCCGTACACGGCCCCGATGACGGATCGGGGCAACTCATCTATCAGACCACCGAGGCGGGCGCCCGGGAGACAGCCGACTGGTTCCATACCCCGGTACTGCGCAGCGCGCCGACCCGCGATGAGCTGGCGATCAAACTGGCGATGGCGGTCACCTTGCCAGGGGTCGATGTGGGCTCGGTGATTCAGCGGCAACGAACCGCCACCATGTCGGCATTGCAGGACTTCACCCGACTCAAGCGGCAGGCCGCCTCCGCCACTCCCGACGATCTGGCCTGGTCGCTGGTCTTGGACCGGTTGATCTTCGAAGCAGAGGCTGAGATCCGCTGGCTCGATCACTGTGAAGCCAGGGTGCGTCGGGCAGCCGTGGAGCGGGCCGCTGAACCGAGCACCGGTCAGACCAGCGTCCCCACCGCAGACAAACCGAACCGGGAGGTAGCCCGATGAGCGGGCCGGTCCTGCAGATGCTGCAGGCCAGCCGGGTACACGGTCAGGGTACTACCGAGGTTCATGCGTTACGCGAGGTCACCTTCGCGGCCCGGGCCGGGGAACTGGTCGCGGTCATGGGCCCCAGCGGTTCCGGCAAGTCGACTCTGTTGACCCTGGCCGGTGGACTCGATACCGCCACCTCAGGTCAGGTCCTGGTCAATGACACCGACCTAGGTCGCGCCGATCAGGCTGCTCGGGCCCGAATGCGCCGCAACGCGATCGGCTACGTCTTTCAGTCCTACAACCTGATCCCGGCACTGACCGCGGCCGAGAACATCGCGCTGCCTCGCGAACTCGACGGGGTGCGCAGCTCTCGAGCTCGTAAAGAAGCGATGGTGGTACTGGAGGAATTCGGGATCGCCGACCTGGCCGACCGTTTTCCCGATGACATGTCCGGAGGCCAGCAACAGCGGGTGGCGATCGCACGTGCGGTGATCGGGGACCGGGCGTTGATCCTGGCCGACGAGCCGACTGGAGCACTGGACACCGAAACCGGTGAGGATGTCCTCCGGCTGCTGCGCTCTCGCTGTGATGCCGGGGCCGCCGGAGTGCTGGTCACTCATGAGGCCCGACACGCGGCCTGGGCCGATCGAGTGGTGTTCATCCGCGACGGCCGGATCGTGGATCAGAGTGTGGCCGATGACGTGAGCGTCTTGGCTGAGTCTGGGGCACATCCGTGAGTCGTCGGCTCTTCACCCGCATGGCAGTCCGCGATGCCTGGGGTAACAAATGGCGCAGCCTGTTGATGTTGGTGATGGTGGCACTGCCGGTAGCGGCGGTAACGGCACTGGATGTGACCGTCCAGACCGTGCAGCTCAGTGCTGCCGATCGACTTCCTGGTGCTGTCGGTGCCGCGGATGCTCGGTTGGAGGTGGTCGGCCAGCGGATGATTCAGGCAGGAGCCGACCCAGGCTCGTGGGCCGGAGGAGGCGGCAGAAACTTCAAGCAGCCGACTGCCGCCACCATCCGCGCTGAGCTGGGGCGGAATGCCGAAGTGGTGCCGCTCGTACTGACCTCGGCCGTGGTGGAGACCGCACGGGGCAAGATGACAGCCCACCTCACCGCCACGGACTGGGCATCTCCACTGACCGCCGGCACCTACCGGCTGCTCAGTGGCCGGTTACCGAGCGATGCTGGGGAGGTAGCGGTCAACCGGGCACTGGCTGATCGGCTCCCCGGCACCGGCGGCACCCTGTCGAGTCGGGGCCGGACTCAGCAGGTGGTGGGGGTGGTCGAGGACGCCTTCGCACGAAGCAACCCGATGGCGTTCGTCTCACTGTCTGCCCTGGGCCGGCAGAGTCTTCCGACCGGGTTCCTGGTGACAGCCGAAGGCGGCATCGACTGGGCGGACACCCTGCGCCTCAACGCGGCTGGGATGAGCGTGCTCTCCAAGGAACTGATAGCGAATCCACCCTCCCGATCCGAGTTGGAGGCCCGGGACCTGGGTTGGGCCCAGGACGGTCAAGAGGCGATGCTGGCGGTGATCGCTCTGGTTGTGGTGATGGCGCTGATCGAGGTCGTACTTCTGGCTGGACCGAGTTTCGCGGTCAGCGCTCGTCGGATGCAGCGCTCGCTGGCCTTGATGGCGGTCTCGGGGGCGACTCCGCGACAGGCGCGCCGGGCAGTGATGGCCACCGCGTGGGTGCTCGGGATCGCCGCTGCGGTGATGGGTCTCCTGGTCGGCCTGGGGGTGGCCTGGATGGTGACCGTACTGGGCCAGCCTCATTACTCGCAGTGGTTCCAGTCGCTGGATATCCCGGTGTCCCACCTGCTCCTGATCGCCGGATTCGGAGTGCTGTCGGCCCTGCTGGCGGCGGTAGTGCCGGCCTGGCTGGCTTCTCGACAAGATCCGGTATCGGTACTTGCCGGACGTCGGGCCGATGGCCCGGTCCGACTGCGCAGCCCATTACTCGGCACGGTTCTGGTGACACTGGGGATCGGACTCGCCGTCATGGGTGCCCGGCAGCGGGCCGACGGCGAGTTTCTGATCGCGCTCTCGGCGGTGGTGACCGTACTCGGTGCGGTGCTGCTGATCCCCTTGTTACTTACCTGGCTGGGCAGGCTCGGGCGGAGGTTGCCGCTGTCGTTGAGGTACTCGTTACGTGACGCAACCCGACACCGTTCTCGGACGGTGCCTGCGGTGGCGGCGGTGGCGGCCACCGTGGCCGGTGCCGTGGCGCTGAGTGTCGCGCTCAGCTCTGACGCCTTGGAGAACCGGGAGACCTATCTCGCAAGCTATCCGGCTGGGGCCGGTGTGGTGCATGGGTACGACCTGAGCGGAGCCGAGTGGACTCAGACCGGCGAAGTTTTGAACGACCTGGTGCCGGATGCCACCCTGACTCGGATCGTGGGTGTTCCTGAGGACTATTCGGTTGGTCTGACAGCGATACCGGAGCCGTCCACCTTCGACAGTTGGGGATACGGCGGTTGGGGGTTGAGCATGATCGTGGCCGACCAGCTGCCCGACTATCTGAGCGGAATCGAGTCCAACGATCGAGCGCGTGCCGACCAGATCCTGGCCGATGGTGGGGCGGTGCAACTTGCCGGCCAATCGGCCCCCGTCGAGTCGATCAAGCTCCGTTGGCGGCCCAAGGGAGATGCCAAGAGGGCAGTCACGGTGCCCGGCGCGGTAGTCGGGATGACACCGGGCCAGGCTCCGGCGGCGGGAGTGATCTCGACTGCAGTGGCAAGAGAACTGGGGGTTCCGGTGCGTGCGACCGCCTGGTTCGTGTCGGGTAGTGAGATCACCGAGGCCGGCCAGAGTGCCATCAACGAGCGCCTGGCCGGGATCGATCGCAGTCTGTCGATGGCGGTTGAACGGGGATACCAGAGTGATGCCGCCACCAAGATCGTGCTCTGGGCGCTGATCGGGGTGGCCGCCCTGCTGATGTTGGGTGGCACCCTGACCTCTACCTTCCTCTCGTTGGCCGACGCGCGCGGTGATCTGACCACATTGGCTGCAGTAGGAGCGGCCCCGCGGACCAGGCGTCGCGTGGCGGCCGGGTACGCGCTGGTGATCGGCGGGCTCGGCGCCGTACTCGGGACGCTGATAGGCCTGATCCCGGGGATAGCCGTCTCGTTTCCATTGACGAATCGGGGTGGCTACGGATTCGATACGGCCGGGTCCTCGCACTATCTGGATATCCCCTGGCTGACTATCGCGATGTTGGTGCTGGCGCTGCCGTTGCTGACCGCGGTATCGGTCGCGCTGTTCACCCGCTCCCGGCTGCCGTTACTGGCCCGTTCGGACTGACCGCTGAGAGGGGTGGGGAACAAGGGTGTGCTGGTGCGAGTTGAGCCGGATGTGAGTGATCTCGTCATGCCCGCGTTGTCCGTCCTCGATCTGGTTCCGGTCCGCAGTGGACAGTCTTCGGGCCAGGCGATCCACGCCTCGCTCGAACTGGCCCGAAGCGCGGATCGGCTCGGTTTCAGGCGCTACTGGGTGGCCGAGCACCACAACATGCCGGCCGTGGCGGCCACCAATCCGCCGCTGCTGATCGGGATGATCGCCGGTGCCACCGACCGGATCCGGGTCGGTTCCGGTGGGGTGATGCTGCCGAACCACTCGCCGCTGGTGATCGCCGAACAGTTCGCGATCCTGGAGGCCGCCTACCCAGACCGGATCGACCTGGGGATCGGTCGAGCACCTGGTACCGACCAGCTGACCCGCTATGCCCTGCGGATGGGCGCCGAGTCCGACGGCGTCGAGGAGTTCCCGGCCTATGTCGACAATGTGATCGCCCTGATGAGCCCCGAGGGTGCCGCGATGAGGGTCGGGGTGCGCGAGCATCCCCTCCGGGCCACTCCGGCCGCTACCTCGGTGGCACCGGTCTGGTTGCTGGGTTCCAGCGATTATTCGGCGCAACTGGCGGCCAGCCGTGGCCTGCCGTACGTCTTCGCTCACCATTTCGCCTCCTCGGCCTCGGGCACCCAGCGAGCCTTGGAGCTCTACCGGACGAACTTCCGCCCCTCCGAGCGGTTCCCCGAACCGGTCACCTTCCTCACCGTCAATGCCTGTGTCGCGCCCACGTACGCCGAGGCCCAGGCGCTGGCACTGCCTCAGCTGCTGGCGATGACGGCGATCGTCACCGGTGGCCGGCTGGCACCCCAGCGCTCGGTCGAGGAGGCCGCCGCCTATGAGATCCCCGAGCAGCATCGGGGAATAGTGGAGGGGATGCGCTCCAGATGGGTGATCGACTCGCCCGAGCAGGCTCGTGCCCGGATCGCCGGACTCGCGCAGCGCTTCGGTGTCGATGAGGTCATGGTGCATCCGGTGGCCGGGTCCTTCGATGACACGCCTCCCGAGGGCTCACCGACCCGGATCCAGACGCTGGAACTTTTGATGTGACCTGACTCACAACCGCGTCATTGATCGATGTGACTCACGTCTTGTAGGCATCAGCTTGATCCCGAGTCCAATCTTTACTAGCGTCGAAGTACCCCCAGTTGCCCCACGAACGCCGCATAGGTCCTCGGACCTGTGCGGCCCGATGCCAGCGCCTCCCGGAGGAGCCGACATCGCCCACCTCGACAATCAGCGGTCGAGTTTGGGTGTGGTTCGACGCCCGAGAGGAAAATCGAACAATGAAACCTGCCCGTACCCCCGTACGGCAGGGAGCCGACACCCGGACCAGAACTCTGGCTCGGGCGCTTGCGCTCCTGCTCGTCTCCGCCCTTTCCCTGACCGGACTGATAGCCGGAGCGAGCTCTGCCTCGGCCGGCAACACGGCAAGCGCCAACGGCGTCACCGTCACGGTCACCTTCCCCGAGACCCACAACGGTATTCCGGTATTGACCGAAGGGGGTGCCCACGGCGAACTGAAGATTCAGTACAGCAACAAGGTGGTCCCTGGTTCTACCAGCGTGATCGATCTGCCTGATTTCGTCCTCCCTACCGACCCTCTCGAAGTACCGCCGGGGAACAAGGCGATTACTGACCTGATCTTCGAGAACGGCCAGCTCAAGGTGACCTTCGCCGACCCCTTCCCCTCGGATGTGAATCAGGGGCTGTTCGCGGTCGATTTCAAGCTGGTCTCGATCGATCACTCGGAGCTGCGAGACTTCGATTTCGCGTTGGACGGTGACGCTCAGTCGATTCCGGTGATCACTCAGGAGAAGGACGACACCTTCCAGCCGTTCGACGACAGCACCCAAGCCAAGCAGGGTGGCGGCAGCCTCCCCGGGGTGAGCATCAACGGGGACCAGGTGGTCATCGCGCCCTCGGCTGCTAACCACAAGTTCGACTTCACCCTGACCGGCACCTCCCTCGTGGCTCGTCCCGGCTATGCGATCACCGATCAGCTGCCGGCCGGCATGGCCTACGTTCCCGGCAGCTTCGTCGCGACCGTCGAGTCGTGGGACGAGAACGGGATGAACAAGCAGACCAGCACGGTCCCGTTCGCCCCCTCAGTCGCCGGTACCGCGGCTGCGGGGCAGAGCCTCAGCGGCTCGCTGAACCTGCCCGCCAACTCCCGGGTCACCATCAAGTACCAGGCCAAGTTCGACAGCTCGACGCTGTCGAGCCTGCGTGACGCGCTCCAGGTGAAGTTCCCCGAGAACCCCGATGGCCAGTGGATGGAGGTCGTGCTCAAGAACAAGGCCACTCTGGACGGCAGTGCCGAGAAGAGTGCCGAGATCAAGGTGGGCGTCAACGCACCGACCATCCGCAAGCCCGGAGTCGGCACCGGAACGTTCAACAAGACCGCCGACTGGAAGCGGCAGAACATCGAGCCGGCCGAGGACGGAACCCTCACCCCGCCGCTCGACATCACCTACACGTTGAAGGCAGACCTCACCAAGTTCGTATGGCCCACGGCTCCCGCCACGGAGACCGAGAAGAAGTACGCCATCCTCACCCAGAACGTGGTGCTGCACGACAAGCTCCCCGCGCAGGCCAGTTGGGCGATGAGCGACGCGGACTTCACCGCGCTCGGCCTGAACAAGGTCACCTGCACCGGGGTCACCACCGCGGCCAGCTTCGCGGCCACCGCGGCCGGTTCCTGGTGCGTGAACGGTCAGGACCTGTGGATCAACGTGGGCAAGGACAACACCAAGTCCTACACCTTCCCGGTCAAGGCGACGATCAACACGGTGGCCAATCTGACCAAGAACGCCAGCGGCACCATTCAGGGCGCCTGGAACTACCCGTTGCAGAACAAGATGTCCTTCACCGCGGTGACCGAGGGCAAGACCTACACCGGTACCCCCGGCGTGACCGTCACGATGGTGGACCGTCCCGACACCGACGACTTCAACGACACCGAGACCTTCAAGAAGGAAGGCCCTTCCCAGCGGGTCAC
>CAYNFY010000036.1:0-9758 GCA_964396585.1 uncultured Nocardioides sp. | reverse complement strand
CGACCGTGACCTACACGTTCACGGTCAACGGCAACACCGGTGACAATGTGGTCAAGGACATCGACGCGGCCGATGTGAAGATCGTCGACCTGGTCGACCAGACCATCTTCGATCTCAGCGATGTGCCGGCGATCGCCGCCTCGGTCACCGGAGACTACGGCGACACCCCCTTGGTCGCCTCGGACTTCGAGGTCGTCAAGAACGCCGAAGGCAACCTGGTGATCGGGCTCAGCACCGCGGGCAAGGCCAAGGCGGCCTCCCCGAACCAGAAGTGGACGGTGAAGCTTCCGCTGCCGACCAAGAAGGTCACCGGCAAGCAGACCGTGGACATCGAGAACCGGGCCAACCTGGTCGGCTCCGCCGAGCAGACCCTGTACTGGTCCGAGACCTCTAACACGATGAGCAGTTTCGGCAGCGAGGCCGAGGTGCGCAAGTATGTGCGAGACAGCGCCAAGGGCACCTGGGTCGGCAACCTGCGAGCCGACATCGACGAGGACGAGCTGGTCAAGGACACCTACGTCTACAAGATCGAGTTCCTGGCTCACGGTTCCTATAACGGTGTCAACATCATTCCGGTCGAGGACTTCCTGCCCGCCGGGCTGGAGTTCCTCGGCTTCGTGGATGAGCAGAATGTCGACACCGCAGCCGGCGTCTCGGCGGGCCCCCGTGATATCGGAGGCAACATCCAGGCCAGCTGGATCCCCAACCCGGAGGTGACGGAGGAGAACCCATCCCCGGGGACGGTCCACCTCGAGTCGACCGACGCTCTGCCTGCACTGACCCGGGTCAGCGCGCACTTCGCGGTCAAGATCCTCGACTGGACCGAGGACACTCCGATCGTGAACAAGATCGGTACGTCGACGACGACCCTCACCCCGTCTGATGGCTACCCGCTGGCCATCGCCAAGTTGGACAGCACCGCTCCGAGCAAGGCGATCACCGATCTCAACGCCCGCTTCACCCTGAGCGACTCGACCGGGACCGCGGTGTTCTCGAACATCGTGGTGGTCGAGAACCAGTTGCGGGTCCAGAACGAAGACGGCAGCCTGTCGGTCGTCAAGGTCACCCAGCCCGGTACTTACACGTTGACCGAGCAGGTCCCGCCGCACGGCTACGTGAAGTCCGAGGACGTCCTGACCTTCGAGGTCGAGACCGACTCGGTGCCGGACCAGCAGACCTTCTTCAACGACCCGGTTCCCGGATTCGTGAAGGTCGGCGACTACGTCTGGGTGGACAAGAACCACGACGGTCGACAGACCGCGGGCGAGCCCGGTATCGAGGGTGTGCGGTTGAAGATCACCGATCCCGCCGGTCAGCCCGTTACCGGGGTGAACAAGATGCCGGTCACCGACGTCTACACCGACGAGAACGGTGAGTACCTCTTCGAGTTCCTGCCGCGTCTGGCCGATCCGACCGACTCCTACACGGTCACCATCGTCAGTGACGACCCGGAGACCGAGGAGGCGCTACGTCCCTACGTGCCGACCACCGCGAACCAGGGTGACAAGGCCGGTGACTCCGACACCGGGTCGGCCGCGAGTCACCGCGACCTCACCCAGGCCGGGTCCCAGGATCTGACCCTCGACTTCGGCTTCGTGAAGCCGTACGTCTCGGTCGGTGACTATGTGTGGATCGACCTCGACCGGAACGGTCTGCAGGACGACGACGAGGTGCCGATCGAGGGCGTCAAGTTGGAGGTCTACGGGCCCGAGGGCAAGGTCCTCGAGGACAACTACGGCGACACCTTCGACGTTCGTACCGATGCCTCGGGCCACTACCTGTTCGACAACCTGCCGCTGCTCGGTGCCGATGAGACCTACACGGTCAAGATCGTCTCCGACGACCCGGACACGGTGACGGCACTCACGGGCCTGACCCCGACCCTGCTCGAGCAGGAGGACGACCGGGGTACGGACTCTTCGACGGACGAGTCCACCAGCTGGAAGCCGCTGACCACTCACCAGGCCAGCGACCTCACTCTGGACTTCGGATTCGTGCGCAAGGCGGTCTCCGTAGGCGACATCGTCTGGGAGGACGTCAACCGCGACGGCATCCAGGATCTCGATGACGGCGAGCCGGGTATCGAGGGTGTGGTGCTCCGGGTATACGGACCCGACGGCGAACCGGTGACCAAGGACGTCGACGACAATCCCGTCGGCCCGCAGACCACCGACGCCGACGGCTTCTACCAGTTCACCAACCTGCGGGCGTTGCCGACGGGCTCCTACACGGTCAAGATCGACAAGGCCGCCTCTGAGACGGTGCTGAAGCCGTATGTGCCCACCATCGAGGGTGACAACGGCGGCGAGGCCGCAGACGACTCCTCCACGTGGGCGTCGACCAGCACCCGGGACCTGTCCGCCAACGGTGCCGACGACCCCACGCTGGACTTCGGGTTCATCAAGAAGTTCGTCTCGGTGGGCGACTACGTGTGGATCGACCACGACCGGAACGGTCTGCAGGATGACACCGATGTGCCGGTCGAGGACGTCACCTTGAAACTGACCTTGGTTGACGTCGGCGGCATCGAATCCGATGTCACCGATGTCAAGGGCCAGCCGGTCGATCCGACGACGACCGACGCCGATGGCTTCTACGAGTTCACCTATCTGCCGGTGCTCAAGCCGGGCCAGAAGTATCAGGTGAGCATCGTCAAGGAAGAGCTGCCGGAGACCCTGGGCAACTTCATCCCGACGAAGGCCAAGCAGGGCGACGACACCTCGGTCGACTCCGAAGACTGGGTGGCGCTGAACGTCGAGGCTCTCGACGGTAGCCAGATCCCGACCATCGACGGACCTCTCGGTCTGGTCGGCCACGACCCGAGCCTGGACTTCGGCTTCGTCGAGAAGAAGGTCTCGGTCGGTAACAAGGTCTGGTTGGACGCCGATGAAGACGGTGTCCGCGATGGTGACGAGGACCCGATCGAAGGGGTGACCCTGAAGCTCACCGGTCCCGACGGCCAGCCGGTCACCGACGTCTACGGCGACGAGGTCCCGGTTCAGGTGACCGATCCGGACGGCGACTACTCGTTCGATGACCTGCCGGCGCTGCCCCCGGGCCAGCACTACACCGTGACGGTCGTCTACGAAGAGTCTCCGATCCTGGCCGAGTTGCATCTGGTGCCTACCAACCCGGGTGTCCGGGGCGATGACACCGATCCGGCGAATGACTACTCGCACACCGATTCGGCCGAGTCCTCGGACCTGCCCGAGGACGGCGATGAGGATCCGACCCTGGACTTCGGCTTCCGCCGGGCCAAGGTCAGCGTGGGTGACTACGTGTGGATCGATGTCAACCGAGACGGTCTCCAGGACAGCACCGACATCGCGCTGAAGGGCGTGAAGCTGGCGCTGACCGGACCTGACGGTCGGCCGGTGGTCGACGTGTTCGGTCAGGACGTGGCTCCGGTCGTCACCGACGGCAAGGGACACTACGAGTTCATCGACCTGCCGGTACTGCCGGTCGGCCAGTCCTACACGGTCACCATCGTCAAGGACGATGAGGGCACCAAGGCCGCACTGAAGGACCTGGTGCCGACGACCGTGGGGGCCGGCTCGGACAAGAGCCTGGACTCCTCGACCGGCCGTGCCAGCAGCTGGGTCGATCTGTCCACCGATGGAGCCAACGACCCGACTCTCGACTTCGGCTTCCTGCGGGCTCGGGTCAGCGTGGGTGACTATGTGTGGCTGGACACCAACCACAACGGCATCCAGAACAAGAACGAGAAGGGCATCAAGGGCGTCGTGCTGAAGATCACCGGACCCGACGGCAAGCCGGTCGTCGACGTCTACGGCAACCGGGTGAGCACCGTGACGACCGACAAGTCCGGTCACTACGAGTTCACCGATCTGCCGGTGCTGGCGCCGGGACAGGGCTACACGGTCTCGATCGTGAAGTCCAAGTCGAAGGACGCGCTCAAGGGCCTGACTCACACCCGCGCGAAGCAGGGTGAGAACAAGGCGAAGGACTCCTCCACCGACTCCGCCACGAGTTGGAAGGACCTGACCGCGAACGAGGCCAAGGACCCCACCCTTGACTTCGGGTTCTGGTCGGTCGGCCTGTTGGACGACCAGGAGGAGAACCCGGGTAACCCCGGCAAGCCCGGTGACTCGAACGGCGGCATCGCCGACGAGAACGACCAGAACGGCATCCTGCCGGGAACCGGTGCCGGATTCGGTCTGTGGGCCGTGCTCGCCGGACTGGTCATGTTGCTGGGCGGCGGTGCGGCGCTCGCGCTGCGACGCCGGGTGGGCTGAGTACCCAGCTCAGGTTGATCTGGTGTGACTGATCCGGTCCCCGGGAGGGCTTCCTCCCGGGGACCGGGCCATTTGATTGAGTAAGGTCGGCGTGGCCGCACATCACCAGGTTGTTGGGCGCGAGCCTATGGAGTGAGATGGATCGACGCACCTGTGCCACCTGTGGCCGGAGTATTCAGCGCCCGGACACCCATATATGCGCTTCTCCTCAGGGTGAGGCAGCAGAGGGGTGGCCGTCGACCGCGCGAGTGCCCTGGCTCGTGTGGACCATGGCCCTCGTTCTCGTGGTGGGGGTGGCCGTCTGGTGGCTGACGCATCGGCCGGACTCCTCGCTGCCGGTCGGCTCGGCCGGGGCCACCAGCCGCACCTGCTGGGATTCCAGCACGGTCTCGGGCGGCGGGCGTTGCCCTGCCCTGGCCGGTCGAGAGGCGCTCTTCAAGGCCTTCCCGATCGACCCGAGTACCTGTGTCGAGGACCCCAGCCGGATGGCACCCCACAATATGTGGGCGATGTGGTGCGATCAGGGTGACTACACCGTCCACCTGGCCACCTATGTCGACTCCGAGGCCCGGGCCACCAGACTGGCGAAGTACGGACCCTGTTCCGACACCGGACGTGGTCGCATCTTCTGTCCGAGCACCGACCTGAACCCTCGCTCGGTGCGGACCTACTCCGACCCCCGGCTGCTGGTCTACCTGAGCATGGACTCCGGGGCGGTGCGGGCCTTCAAGGCATTGCCCCAGACACCGGCCGGAGACCTGCTGTACGGCACCGGAGTCGGAAGCTCACCGCAGCGATGAGCGCACCCAGGTGAGCGCGACGACTCCTTCGCAACTTGTCCGCTGACCGACCGCGCCGGGCGACATCTGCGTCGCCCCTGGTGTCCTGGCTCACAGTCGCGTTCACTGGCGGTATGAGTAACGGGATGCGCGCCGCCGTGGCCGAGTCGTGGCATCGTTCCGCAGCGGCCGGGGTACGGACGGACGATACCGAGACGCCGATCACGCTGACCGCCGATGCGCTCGGGGATCATCGCGCCGCGCATCCGCTGGCCGCGGTCTTCCCGATGCTCGATGATGTGCTCGGTCAGGCGGCCCGGGACTGCGACGCGGTGATGGCGGTCTCGGATGCGGCGGCCCAGCTGTTGTGGGTCTGCGGTACACCGGCGACCCTGCGCAAGGCGGAAGCGATCGGCTTCGTGGAGGGTGCCAACTGGGACGAACGGCTGGCCGGCACCAATGCCCCCGGGATGGCGATGCGGCTGGGCCGTCCCGCGACGGTGATCGGATCGGAGCACTTCCGGCACGCCGTACAGCAGTGGAGTTGTGCGGCCTCACCGATCCACCATCCGGTGACCGGTGAGCTACTCGGGGTGCTGGACGTGACCGGGGGTGAGCAGTTGGTGGTGCCTCAGACCATGGCCATGATCCGGGCGGCCGCCCGGCTGGCCGAGAGCGAGCTGGCCCAGCAGCATCTGCGCGCCGCGGTGGACCACGGCTCCACTGTGGAACCCCGCCGTGGTGAGTTGCGCCTGGTGATCGAGGCGCTGGGTCGTCACGAGGCACTGGTGACGGTCCAGGAGGGTCCGGGGCATCGCAGCCGGTTGCGGCTCACCCCCCGGCATAGCGAGATCGTCGTGCTCCTGGCCTCGGCTCCGCGGGGCCTCTCCGGTGACGAGCTGATGGTGTTGCTTCACGAAGAGGACGTGGCCCCCTCCACGCTGCGCGCCGAGCTGAACCGATTGCGGCATCTGCTCGGCGACGCGCTGCTCGCGTCGCGTCCTTATCGTCTTACGGCCGAGGTGGCGGCGGACTGGCTTGGGGTGGGTGCGCGAGTGGTGTCGGGAGATCTGTCCGGGGCGGTCTCCCGCTTCCCGGGTCCGTTGCTGCCGCGATCATCGGCTCCGGGGGTGGTCCGGCTACGTGAGCGAGTCTTCTCCGACCTGCGTCAAGCCGTCCTTGGCTCGGGCGCCTCGGACCTGATGTCGACCTGGACACGCAGTAGTTGGGGCAGCGATGACTACGACATGTGGCTGGCCCAGCGAGCCGCGATCGGACCGTATTCGCCTCTGCTGCCGCTGGTGGACGGGCAGATCGCTCGGTTGGACGCCGATCTGGGCTGAGCGTCCGGCCGCTCGGTGACTCCGGGGGTTCCGATAAGGGAAATGTGATCCAACGCACGCCACATTGCACCAGTGAATAATTGCACGCATGCAAAAGGTGCACTAGTGTAAGAATGTGGTCGAACCCGAGACGAAACCGAGCCTGCGGGAGCGCAAGCGCCGCCAGACCCTGTCGGACATCGAGCAGGCCGCCGTCGAACTGGTGCTCCGTGACGGCCTGGCGGCCACCACGGTGGACGCCATCGCAGAACGGGCGGGTATCTCGCGACGCACCTTCTTCAACTACTTCGATGGCAAGGATGCGGCCATCCTGGGGCTGACCCCCGACGTGGACGGACCGTCCATCGATCCGGTCGACGGCGAGGAGCCGCTGCTCACGGTGATCCGGGCGCTGATGCGGGGAATGGGTCACCGGGACCGCACCGTGCTGCACCGGCAGCGACTCGGGATCCTCAAGGAGCACCCCGAGGTGCTCAGCAGCCAATTCGCCCAGCTGCACGCCCACAAGGATCGGATGGGCCGACGTGTCACCGAGTTCCTGGCCACGCGTCCCGAATTCGCCGACGACCCTGACCTGGAGGTCCGGGCCCAGGTGGTCCTCGCGGTCTGCTCGACCTGCGTCCGCTCGGCGGTGCAGGAGCAGACCGAGTCGACCCCCGAAGAACTGCCTGACGACCTCGATGAGGTCATCGCCCAGCGCGCACTGACGCTGGCACGTACAACCCTGGAGATGTTGCGATGAGTGAGACCACCCGATACGTGGAACAGGGGGCTCCGGCGGCCCCCGAGACCGGTGGGCGACGTAACGTCCTGCTGGTCTTCGCCGGACTTCTGGTCGCGATGCTGCTGGCATCGCTCGACCAGACGATCTTCTCGACCGCGCTGCCCACCATCGTGGGCGAGCTGAACGGAGTCGATCACATGCTGTGGGTGACCACGGCGTACATCCTGGCCGGCACGATCATGATGCCGGTCTACGGCAAGCTCGGTGATCTGGTCGGTCGCAAGCCCCTGTTCATCTTCGCCATCTCACTGTTCATGGTGGGGTCGGTGATCGGCGGGCTGGCCGGTGACATGACCTGGCTGATCATCGGTCGTGCCGTTCAGGGTCTCGGCGGTGGAGGCCTGATGATCCTCGCCCAGGCGATGATCGCCGACGTGGTTCCCGCCCGTGAACGTGGCAAGTACATGGGGATCATGGGTGGTGTCTTCGCCCTCTCCAGCGTCGCCGGCCCGCTGCTGGGTGGCTTCTTCACCGAGCAGGCCAGTTGGCGTTGGGCGTTCTGGATGAACATTCCGCTGGGTGTCGCCGCCATCGTCACCGCGGTCCTCTTCCTCAAACTGCCGCAGGTCGAGCGGGCCCGCCCCAAGATCGATGTCGCCGGCATCATGCTGCTGGCCGTCGCCTCCGCGGCGCTGGTGCTGACCTCCACCTGGGGTGGTACCACCTATGCCTGGGACTCGGTCGAGATCTTGAGCCTGATCGCGATCACCGTGGTCGCGGCAGTGGGCTTCGGGGTGGTGGAGTCCCGGGCCGATGAGCCGGTGATGCCGCTGCACCTGTTCAAGGAGCGCAACTTCAACCTCGCCACGGCCGCCGGTCTGATCATCGGCGTTGCGATGTTCGGCGCGCTGGCCTACCTGCCCACCTACCTCCAGATGGTGACGGGTGCCGGTGCCACCAAGGCCGGGCTGCTGATGATCCCGATGATGGCGGCCTTGCTGGTGACCTCCACCGGATCGGGTCAGCTGGTCTCGCGGACCGGTCGCTACAAGATGCTGCCGGTGATCGGCACCATCGTGGTGGGGCTGTCCCTCCTGCTGCTGTCCACGATGACCGCCACCACGCCCGTCTGGGTCACGTGCTGCTGGCTGGCCGTGATGGGCACCGGCCTGGGGCTGAGCATGCAGATTCTGGTGCTGATCGTGCAGAACACCTTCCCGTCCCGCGAGGTAGGCACCGCGACCGCGGCCAACAACTACTTCCGTCAGATCGGGGCCTCGCTCGGCTCGGCTGTGGTGGGGACCCTGTTCGCCAGTCGGCTCAGCAGTCTGTTGACCGGGTTCGGTGGGCCGGAGAGCGGAGGCACGACGGCCAACTCGCTCACACCGGAGGCGGTCCGGGAACTGCCCGCTGCGATGCGGGCCACGGTGGTACACGCCTACAGCGACGCCCTGACCCCGATCTTCTTCTGGTTGGTGCCGCTGATGGCGGTGGCCGCTGTGCTGCTGATCTTCATCAAGGAGCGTCCGCTGGCTACCGAACTCGAGACCACCACCGAGGTCCGGATGGAGCCGAGCCGAGAGGCCACCGGCGTGCCGGTCCGGGTGCTCTCTGACTGAAGGTCCCGGTGAATCGGGGGCCATGCAACGTCTGCAACGTCTGCAACGTCGCTGCAACGTTGCCGCTCCTACTGTGTGATGAACGTCACCTGCACTTCGGTCCTAGGTGACTCCCAGTCAGCCATACAGAGGAGAAGGTGGACTCAGATGACGGTCTACGCAGCCCCCGGAACCGAGGGCTCGAGCATCGAGGTCAAGAGCCGGTATGGGCACTTCATCGGGGGCCAGTGGGTCGACCCGGTCAAGGGCCAGTACTTCGAGAACGTGTCGCCGATCAACGGCAAGCCGTTCACCGAGGTGGGTCGGGGAACTGCCGAGGATATCGAGGCAGCCCTCGACGCAGCCCATGCCGCCGCCCCGGGGTGGGGCAGGACCTCACCGGCCGAACGAGCGAATGTCCTGAACAAGATCGCGGACCGGATGGAGGCCAATCTGGCCGATATCGCGGTGTTCGAGTCCTGGGACAACGGCAAGGCGGTACGGGAGACCCTGAATGCCGACATTCCGCTGGCGATCGACCACTTCCGCTATTTCGCCGGATGCATCCGGGCGCAGGAGGGCGGGATCTCCGAGGTCGATGCGACCACCTACGCCTACCACTTCCACGAGCCGCTCGGTGTGGTCGGTCAGATCATCCCGTGGAACTTCCCGATTCTGATGGCCGTGTGGAAGTTGGCCCCGGCGCTGGCGGCCGGCAACGCGGTCGTGCTCAAGCCGGCGGAACAGACTCCGTGGTCGATCCTCAAGCTGTTCGAGCTCATCGGCGACCTGCTACCCGACGGTGTGGTCAATATCGTCAACGGGTTCGGCGTGGAGGCGGGCAAGCCGCTGGCTTCGAACAAGCGGATCTCCAAGATCGCCTTCACCGGCGAGACCACCACCGGCCGGCTGATCATGCAGTACGCCAGCGAGAACATCATTCCGGTGACCTTGGAGCTCGGCGGCAAGAGCCCGAACGTCTTCTTCGACTCGATCGCCCAGATCGCGCGTCGCGTGAGCGAGATCGCGATCCGGTTCAAGCGTCCGCCCGGCAGCCT
>CAYNFY010000035.1:0-39299 GCA_964396585.1 uncultured Nocardioides sp. | reverse complement strand
TCAAGTTCGCCTGGCGTCCGGGCAAGGACCCGGATGTCGATGGAGAATTTAAGTATGCGGGTGGGTCGTGGCCCTCCCGATCCATCTCTGCCTGCTTCCCAGAGAACCTGGATCGCGTTGGCGTGTACGTAGATACTACGCACGAGGGGCTGACCGGGTTCTTTTTCAAGAATTTGAATATCAGCGATCATGCGGTCATGAACTTTGAGCCGTTGGCGACGAGTATCTGCGGTTCTGGGGGCCCGGGGAATGGGGGCCACTCGTGAGACGGTGGGTGATATGGCGTGTGCGCAGGCTCCCTCCCAAGAGTGAGGGGTATGTGGCCGTCATGCTTGCGATGGTGATCGCGAGTGGACTCTTCGCGGCGGCCGCCGCGGTTTCGGTAGACACCGCTCGCTGGTATGCTGAGATGGAGCGGATCCAGAAGGCGGCCGATGCGGCGGCCGTCGGAGCGGTTCCCTATCTTCCCTATGAATTCGATAAGGCCGTCTCGCGCGCGAAAGACATCGCCGCCAGGAATGGGTATCCGGAGCGGGGCGGCGTCAGTGTGGCGGTCGAGCCGGGCGCGATCTCGAGTCAACTGAAGGTCACGATAAGTTCGCCTGTTCATAATATCTTCGGATCCATGTTCTCCGCTTCCAGTACGACCGTGAGTCGCTATGGGGTGGCGGACTTCAAGGCGGCATCACCCATGGGGAGTCCGTGTAATACGTTCGGGAATGAGCCAGACTCCGGGGGAGGGCCCTCCTCGGTCACCCCCGTGCTGTCTGCCAAGGATGAAAACAATCCTTCATGCACGAGTGCGCCGCAGTTCTGGGCCGTTGTGGAGGGCCCGGCGACATCCAAAGGCAACGGCGATCGGTACATGAACAAGATCTGCGCCTCGGGAGTGCATCGCTGTGATTCCGATGGGCAGAACTCCGAGTACGATCCGAATGGATATTTCTGGAGCATCCACGTGAGCACTGAGGCGGTGAACAGGCCGATCGAACTCCAATTATACGATCCGGCCTTCGTGCCTACGGGCGCCAATTGTGAGGGCCTCAGGGATACGCCGTCGAGCGATAATCTGAATCCCTATGTGAAGGATGCTAGGAAACGCTACGCGATCGGCTCCACGAATAGAAGATACGTACGTCCGGTCGGAGTCAACGGTGCGACCTACTGTAGCGGAGACTATCTCGGCAGCTCTTCGGCGCCCACTACCTCGTTCTTGCTGCGACACCAGAACGATTCCCACGATCCCTTGAAGGGTGAACCGGAACCGGGATGCAATAAGCAGTACAAGGGGACCTCGACGTCGACGGCTCCGAGAGTGAATTCCGAGCTGGATTCCAGCGATACTTCTAAATATAACGAACAGATGGCCCAGATGTTTCATAATTGGGTTGAATTCTGTACCTTCACCCCGGACGCTCCTGGCGACTATTACATGCAGGTGCGAACCAATGTGGCGTTCGGAGGGGAAGAGGTTCAAAATAGTGAGGGACGCGGATCGTTGATCTCGCGGAACAATCCTGAGGTGGTCTCGCTCCAAGATGAGCAAGTCAATGCTGCCGGAGTCAATGCCTTCGCGATACGTGCGGTGGCGCCAGGATTCGAGTCGCATGTTTCGGTGGCGGGGTATGAGCGGATGCCGATCTTTGCGAACTCCCCAGACTCGACCACGTCCACTTTCCACCTGATCCGAGTCTTGCCCGGGGCGGCGTCGCAGTTTGTTACCTTCAACTTTTTCGACATCGCCGACGTTGGTACCAGCAGTGCCAAAGGGACGGTCAGGGTCATCCTGCCTGAGGATGCGGAGCCGTTCGTCGGCGGTGAGCATTTCCCCGGCGGCTGTACCAGTGTGGGAGGTTATTATAGTAGTGTCGCAACCCTTCCGAATTGCACTGCAATCGTCCAGAATTCAAGGAATAACGGACAGTTGCAGTCGATGACCATTCCGATCCCATCGGACTATTCCTGTGAATATGAGAAGACCAGTGGTTGTTGGTATAAAGTGGAGGTCAGTTTGACGGACACGGTCACCGACATCACTACGTGGGACGCTACGGTCACCGGGGATCCGGTCCGACTGATCGAGTAGTTCTCTACAGGTACTGGTCGGCCGCGGGTTCTCCACAATCTGCGGCCGATCGTTCATTTCGACACCTGGCCGCGCCAGGGTGGATCATCAGGAGGTCCACCGATGGAGACGAAGCGCAAGCCCCGCACTCAGGCGCTGGGGGAATATGGCGAGCGACTGGCCGCCCGCTATCTGAGCAATCTCGGACTGGTCGTGCTGGACCGTAACTGGCGGTGTCGGGCGGGCGAGATCGATCTGGTGCTGAGAGAGCGCCGGACGCTGGTGATCTGCGAGGTCAAGACTCGTACCTCGTTGGCCTGCGGAACTCCTCACGAGGCGGTCGGGCCGGAGAGGCTCGAGCGTCTGCACCGGCTCGGTGAGGAGTGGTTGGCGACGCATCCGGGGATCGCCCCCGATGAACTGCGGATCGACCTGGTGGCGGTTCTGAGACCACGCCGCGGCCTGTCGACCATCGAGCATGTCCCGGGACTTGGCTGATGCCGGTCGGGACGGCACACACCGTGAGTCTGCAGGGCACGCTGGGGCACCCGGTTCAGGTCCAGGTAGACGTCTCGCCCGGGTTGCCGGGCGCGAATATCGTCGGTCGGGTGGACGGGAGCCTCGCGGAGGGGCGTGACCGAGTGCGGATGGCGATCACGAACTCTCACCTGGACTGGCCGGCCAGTAGGCGGGTGACGATCCTGCTCTCTCCTGCCGACCTACCGAAGCGAGGCTCGCACTTCGATCTGGCGATAGCGATGGCGGTCCTGGCCGCGGTCGGCCGGATCTCGCCGGAGTTGCTGGCCAACACCGTGCTGCTGGGCGAGTTGACCCTGGACGGCCGGATGCGTTCGGTACCGGGGGTACTGCCGATGGTTCTAGCCGCCAAGGAGCAGGGCAAGTGCGCGGTCGTGGTACCCGAGCCGCAGGCGCATGAGGCCGCACTGGTCGCGGGAGTCGAGGTGATCGGCGTGCGCTCATTGGGACAGGCCGTCGCCGCGCTGTGCGGCGATGAGGTGCCCGAAGCGCCACCGGTCGCCGAGATGGGACCCACTCGACTGCTGTCGTGGCGGGGCCAGGACAGCCATGAGGAGATTGATCTGGGCGATGTACAGGGGCTGTCCGACGCGAAGTTCGCCTTGGAGGTGGCCGCGGCCGGGGGCCACCACCTGCTTCTGCTGGGGCCGCCGGGAGCCGGCAAGACCACACTGGCCGAGCGGATCCCTACCCTCCTACCGGACCTATCGCTCGAGGAGTCCCTCGAGCTGACCGCGCTGCATTCGTTGGCCGGAGCTCTCGAGCCCGGAGACGGGCTGCGACGGAGACCACCGTTCAGTGCACCGCATCACGACGCCAGCAGGGCCAGCCTGCTGGGTGGGGGAACCGGACGGGTAAGGCCCGGTGAGATCTCACGCGCGCATACCGGGGTGCTGTTCTTGGACGAGTTCCCTCTGCTGAGATCGGATGTGGTGGAGGCATTGCGAGAACCCCTGGAATCGGGGCAGGTGACGCTGGCCCGGGGTGAGGAGACGATGTGCTTCCCCGCTCGCAGCATCGTCGTCCTGGCCGCGAATCCCTGCCCATGCGGGTACTGGTCGGTGGATCCGGGGGTGAACCGCTGCACCTGCTCGGAGCAGTTACGTCGGGCCTACCGTCGAAAGCTGACGGGGCCGGTGGCCGATCGGGTCGACATCGTGCGTCACGTGGAGCGCCGCAGCGCGCTCGGAACGACCGGCCCCTGGGACGTGTCTGAGGACTCGGCGACGGTGGCGGCCCGAGTGGCACAGGCCCGTCGTAGGCAGGCGGCCCGATGGCAGGGGAGGGGGTGGCGACTGAACGCCCATGCGCCCGGTCCGGTACTCAAGGCCGAGTGTTCGCTCCCAGATCAGGCGCGCCGATTGATCGATGCCGAAGTAGTGGGCGGACGGCTGACGAATCGCGGAGCGGTCCGGGTACACCGCATCGCCTGGACGATCGCGGATCTTGCCGGCGCGGCGGAGCCCACACCGGAGCAGGTATCGGTGGCCCTGGGGCTACGCACCGGTACTCCGCTGGTGATGTCGGAGGCGAGAAGTCGATGAGTGCCTCCGGGCAGGTAGAGGGTGCGGACCGACTGGCTCGCGTCGCTCTGAACCTGTTGGCCGAACCGGGGCATCCAGTCCTCTCTCGTACCGTCAGGAGATTCGGGCCGGCCCGAACCATCGAGCTGCTCCGAGGCTCCGCGGCAGGCACCACCGAACGCGAACTCGCGGAACGGTTGGCCCGACTGGAGCCCGATCAGGTGCTGGCTCACGCCGGGAGACGCGGCATCAGATTCGTGGTGCCGGGTGACGTCGAGTGGCCCGACCAATTGAATGACCTGGTGCTGGCCGGCGAGGTCAACGGACAGGGCGGAGTGCCGGTAGGCCTGTGGGTGAGCGGGCCGGCCGAGTTGTCGGGCCTGGCGCCGGCGGTGGCCGTGGTCGGGTCTCGGTCATCGACCAGCTACGGGGAGCGGGTGGGTGAGGAGATCGCGGCGACGCTCGCTCAGCATCAGGTGTGTGTGATCTCGGGTGGGGCATTCGGGATCGACGTAGCGGCTCATCGCGGAGCACTCGGGATGGGCGGCGCGACCGTTGCGGTCCTGGCCTGTGGAGTCGACCGAGACTATCCCCAGGCTCACACCGCCCTGCTCCAGCACCTGCGTCGCACCTACGCAGTGGTGTCGGAGGTCCCGCCCGGAGGGGCACCCTTGGCGCACCGCTTTCTGGCCCGCAACCGGCTGATCGCGGCGCTGACCTCCGGAACCGTCGTGGTGGAGGCAGCGCGCCGTAGCGGCGCGCTCAACACCGCGAACTGGGCGCGCCGGGTCAATCGGTGCCTGATGGGGGTACCGGGCCCGGTCACCAGTGTTACCTCCGTCGGAGTGCACCACCTGCTTCGCGAAGGTGTAGCGCAGCTCGTGACCAACGGTGCGGATGTGCTGGAGCTGGTCAGCCCGACCGGAGAGCATCTGACCGGAGCGTCACAAGATGAGACCGGTCGCGCCCACCTATCCTCGAGGTATGCCTGAAGCCACGGAGCCCGCGGAGCAACTCCTTTCGGAGATCTTCGCGCGCACCCTGGCCGACTACGAGCGGCATTTGCGTAGCGAGCGAGGCCTGAGTGAACACACCATCCGGGCCTATCAGGGCGACATCGCCGGGCTGCTCGAACACGCGACTCGGCTGCGGATCGAGACCCTGGAGGCCGTCGACCTGCGCGCCCTGCGCAGTTGGCTGGCCAAGCTGCAGAGCACCGGCAAATCACGCACGACGCTGGCCCGGCGGGCCACCGCGGCCCGGGTCTTCACCGCCTGGCTGGCGCGAACCGGACGCACCACCCTCGACCACGGATCGGCGTTGGGGTCGCCCAAGCAGCACCGCACCCTGCCCGAGGTGCTGCGGGCCGATGAGGCGCGCGATCTGATTGCCGCGGCGGTGTCGATGGCTGCAGAGGGTGGCGGCGCGGTCGGGCTGCGGGACGTGGCGATGCTCGAACTGCTCTATGCGACGGCGGTCCGGGTGGGCGAGCTCGCCGGCCTCGACATCGACGACGTGGACCTGGACCGCAATGTCGTGCGGGTTTTCGGGAAGGGCCGTAAGGAACGGATGGTTCCCTTCGGTCTGCCGGCGAGACGGGCCCTGGACCGCTGGCTCGGTGAGGGCCGCGAAGAACTTGCGCATGCCGAATCGGGGCCCGCTGTGTTCTTGGGGGTCAAGGGCGGCAGGATCGACCAGCGCATGGTGCGCGAGCTGGTGTACCGGCGCATCGCCCAGGTCCCTGGGGCCCCGGACATCGGGCCTCATGGCCTGCGTCATACGGCTGCCACGCATCTGCTGGAAGGTGGCGCCGATCTGCGCTCGGTCCAGGAACTGCTCGGCCATGCCTCGTTGGCCACCACCCAGCTCTACACGCACGTCAGCGGTGACCGGCTGCGTCGTGCCTACTCGCAAGCCCATCCGCGGGCCTGAGCACGTGTCGCGAGAGTGCTCCCAGCAGTACTCGCGCCAGGGGCTCTGCGGTTGGGAAGGCAGCCCATAACGGCAACAGCCGCACCGGCCCGGGACCGACCAGACGAAGTGGATCAAGGTAGGTCTCGCCGCGTAACCATCCCCAGTGCAGGCAGGCAGTCGGAAGGCAGTGCGATCCCTGGGCCGCCAGCCAGCCGATCCGCTGCCCCGCCACGACCAGGGTGCCTCGGGCCAGAGACGGCACCACCGGCTCGTAGGTGGTGCGCGTCTCACCGTGGTCGACGACGACCACGCCGCGACCGGCCAGTATGCCGGAGAAGGTGATTCGGCCCGCCAGCGCGGCCCGTACCGGCTGCCCGACACGTCCGGCCAGATCCACCCCGCGATGACCCGGCCCCCAGGAGACGGACGGCGGATCGAACCCGTGCACCACGACGGGCACCGGCATCGTCGGCCACACACCGAGTGGATCGAGGGCGGTCGACCCTGCCGTGGAGGCGATGGGAAAGGTCCACAACGGCGCTGATGCGAGGAGTGCCGCGAGTGACGTACATATCCGCCGTGCGCCGGGACCGGTCATCCCCCTACTCTGAGACGCGAACCTCGCGATCGCTGCCATCGAACCGGACAGGCTCGAATCTGTGGAAGACGAAGGACGAACTCAACCGGAGACGAACGTGCGGATTGGGCCACAGTCTTCCGGTGACCTACGATTCAGGGTGCAGCCCCTCGTGGGCTGACTTCGCACGTCCAAGGACCATGACACGACCCGCTCCGGGTCGTGGCCGACCGTGGGCGTCGACCCTCGGTTCCGCGGTCGTCTGACGATCGAGGATCGGGTCGGCGTGTGGACGTCAGGGCGAACAGCACCCGCCGTTCGCAGTAACTGGAAACTATCGGGTCTCGGCTCGGTGCGTCCTGCATGAAGGCGCACAACGAGGCGGGACCCACAACAGGAGATACACATCATGGCAGTCGTGACCATGCGCCAGCTCCTCGAGAGCGGCGTCCACTTCGGACACCAGACCCGTCGCTGGAACCCGAAGATGAAGCGCTTCATCATGACCGAGCGCAACGGCATCTACATCATCGACCTGCAGCAGTCGCTGGGCTACATCGACCGCGCGTTCCAGTTCGTCACCGAGACCGTCGCCAAGGGCGGCGTGATCATGTTCGTGGGTACCAAGAAGCAGGCTCAGGAAGCCATCGCCGAGCAGGCCACCCGGGTCGGAATGCCCTACGTCAACCAGCGTTGGCTCGGCGGCATGCTGACCAACTTCCAGACCGTGCACCAGCGGATCCAGCGCCTCAAGGAGCTCGACGAGCTGGACTTCGACAACGTCGCCGGCTCCGGTCGCACCAAGAAGGAGCTGCTGCAGCTCAAGCGTGAGCGCGACAAGCTCGACAAGACCCTGGGCGGCATCCGTGAGATGTCCAAGGTTCCCTCGGCGGTGTGGATCGTGGACACCAACAAGGAGCACCTGGCCGTCGAGGAGGCGCGTAAGCTGCGCATCCCGATCATCGGCATCCTGGACACCAACTGCGACCCGGACCACGTCGACTACCCGATCCCGGGTAACGACGACGCCATCCGCGCAGTCGGCCTGTTGACCCGAGTCGTCGCCGACGCCGTAGCCCAGGGCCTGATCTCGCGTTCCGGTGGCAAGAACGCCGCCGCGACCGTCGACGAGCCGTTGGCCGAGTGGGAGCGGGAGCTGCTCGCGACCAGCGAGACCGCCCCTGAGACCCCGGCCGAGCCGGTCGCCGAGGCCACCACCGAGGCTCCGGTTCAGGCCGCTGCCGAAGAGACGGTCAGCGAAGAGCCCGTTGCCGCCGAGCCCGTCGTCGCGGAGCCCGTCGCCGAAGAGCCCGCTGTCGCGGAGCCCGTCGCCGAAGAGCCCGCTGCCGCGCAGCAGGACTGACCGGACTCCGGTCCTCCGCACCGACCCACCGACCCAAGGAAGAAGAACATGTCCAACTTCTCCGCTGCCGATGTGAAGAAGCTCCGTGAGCTCACCGCCGCCGGCATGATGGACTGCAAGAAGGCGCTGACCGAGACCGACGGTGACTTCGACAAGGCCGTCGAACTGCTCCGCGTCAAGGGTGCGGCCAAGGCCGCCTCCCGCGCCGCTGAGCGCGAGACCTCCGCCGGGCTGGTCGCCACCGCAGGCGGGGCCCTGGTCGAGATCAAGTCCGAGACCGACTTCGTTGCCAAGAACTCGGACTTCATCGAGGCCGCTCAGAAGATCGTCGAGGCCGCCAACGAGGCCAAGGCCGCGGACACCGAGGCCCTCAAGGCCGTGCCGCTCGACGGCAAGACCGTCGGCGAGGTGGTTCAGGACCTGGCCATCACCATCGGCGAGAAGATCGAGTTGGGCGAGGTTGCCTACTTCGATGGTGAGACCGTGACCTACATGCACAAGCGTGCCGCGGATCTGCCGCCGGCCGTGGGCGTCATCGTGGAGTTCGAGGGCAACCCCGACGCCGCGCGTGCCGCTGCTATGCAGGTGGCGGCCATGAAGGCGCTGTACCTGACCCGTGACGAGGTCCCCGCCGACCTCGTCGCCAAGGAGAAGGACGTCCTGGAGAAGAAGACGATCGAGGAGGGCAAGCCCGAGGCTGCCGTCGCCAAGATCGTCGAAGGTCGCCTCGGTGGCTTCTTCAAGGAGATCGTCTTGCTCGAGCAGGAGTCGGTCACCGAGAGCAAGAAATCGGTCAAGCAGGTTCTGGACGCGGCCGGCACCACCATCAAGCGGTTCGCCCGCTTCGAGGTCGGCGCCTGATCGGTCCCGCCTATGCGGACCCGCCCACAGGGGCGGTACGAGGAGACTCGTACCGCCCCTGTGGCAATTTCGTGGCATTTCCGTCGGGGGTACCTGGGACGGTAGGTTCTGAGGTTGAGCCGGACCGACCGATCCTCCCCGAAGGGAATCTCCGTGACCCAATACCGCCGCGTTCTTCTCAAGCTCTCCGGAGAGGTTTTCGGTGGCGGCAAGGTGGGTGTCGACCCCGACGTAGTCTCGGCTGTCGCCCACGAGATCAAGGCCGTCACCGAGGTTGGGGTGCAGGTCGCCATCGTGGTCGGTGGCGGCAACTTCTTTCGCGGCGCCGAGATGCAGCAGCGCGGCATGGACCGTACCCGCGCCGACTACATGGGCATGCTGGGCACCGTGATGAACTGCCTGGCGCTCCAGGACTTCCTGGAGAAGGCCGGAGTGGACACCCGAGTCCAGACGGCCATCACGATGAGTCAGGTGGCCGAGCCCTACATCCCGCGCAAGGCGATCCGTCACCTCGAGAAGGGGCGCGTGGTCATCTTCGGTGCCGGAGCCGGGATGCCGTTCTTCTCCACTGACACCGTGGCCGCTCAGCGTGCCCTGGAGACTCACTGTGAGGTGGTCCTGATGGCCAAACAGGGCGTGGACGGTATCTATAGCGAAGACCCCAAGAAGGACCCCACCGCCACCAAGTTCGACACCCTCACCTTCGGCGAGGCCCTGCAGCGCAACCTGAAGATCGCCGATGCCACCGCATTCGCGCTGTGCATGGAGAACAACATGCCGTTGGTGGTCTTCGGGGCCGAGGACGAGGGGGCCATCCTGCGGATCGTGCAGGGTGAGAAGATTGGCACGTTGGTCAGCTCGGACAACTGACCGCTCCATGCTCCGGGGCGCCCGGGTACCGACTCGCAGCCCCGTTCCAGACCGACCCTAGGAGACACCTGTGATCAACCAGATCCTCAACGAGGCCGAGAGCAAGATGGCCAAGTCGGTCGACGCGACCCGTGAGGTGTTCTCGACCGTCCGCGCCGGCCGGATCAGCCCGCAGGTCTTCGACAAGATCGTGGTCGAGTACTACGGGACCCCGACCCCGCTGAAGTCGCTGGCCTCGTTCACCAGTCAAGACGCCCGCACCATCCTGATCCAGCCGTTCGACCAGGGTGCCGTCGGCGATGTCGAGCGTGCCGTGCGTGACTCCGACCTGGGAGTCAACCCCTCCAACGACGGTCGCACCCTGCGCTGTGTCTTCCCCGAACTCACCGAGGAGCGCCGCAAGGAGTACGTGAAGCAGGTCAAAGCCATGGCCGAGGACGGTCGGATCGCCGTGCGCGGGGTGCGCCGCAACTCCAAGCAGGCGCTGGAGAAGCTGGAGAAGGACGGCGAGGTCGGCAAGGACGACGTGGCCGGCGCGGAGAAGAAGCTGGACGCTCTGACCAAGAGCCACACCGATCAGATCGAAGAGCAGCTGAAGAAGAAGGAGGCCGAACTCCTCGAGGTGTGACCTCGACGAGTTGGAGACCTTCATGAACGACACCCCCAGCGCCGGTCCCGCGCCAACCACGGTCAAGAACCATGGGCGGGCCGGTCGCAACCTTCCCGCTGCCATCGGGTCGGCCGTGGTGCTGCTGGCCGCGGTCGCACTCTCCCTGATGCTGTGGAAGACCGCCTTCATGGTGATCGTGGCGATCGCCATGGTGGTCGCGGTGTGGGAACTGCATCGCGGACTGTCCGCGAAGGGGATCGACATTCCCGAGCAGCCGCTCCAGATCGGCGCCGTCGCCATGGTGGTGGCGGCCTACTTCTGGGGAGCCCCGGCGTTGGTGATCGCCACGGCGGTCACGGCGTGGGTGACTCTGCTCTGGCTGTTGCGGCGAGGCCCGGAAGGGTTCGTCCGCAATGCCACCGCGGCCCTCTTCACCCTGTTGTACCTGCCCTTCATGGGTGCCTTCGTGGCGCTGATCCTGGCCGAGGGCGGCACCACTTCGTTCGACCGGGTCGATGACGGCGTCAAGGGCGTCGTGCTGTTCATCCTGATCACCATCGCCTCGGATATCGGGGGCTACGTGGCTGGGGTGCTGTTCGGCAAGCACCCGATGGCACCGGTCATCTCACCCAAGAAGTCCTGGGAGGGCTTCACCGGGTCGGTACTGGCCTGCCTGGCGGCGGGAGTCGGACTGCTGGTCTGGTTCTACGACGACGCGCACTGGTGGATCGGCCTGCTGCTCGGTGCGGTGGCCGCCGTGATGGCGACGCTGGGCGACCTGTGCGAGTCGGTGATGAAGCGGGACCTGGGGGTCAAGGACATGAGCCAGGTGATCCCCGGACACGGCGGGCTGATGGATCGCCTCGACTCCCTGCTGGCAACCGTTGCGCCGATCTGGCTGATTCTGCATTACCTGGTCTTCTGAGTACCGCCACCGCGCGGGTCGCGGTACACCGAGACGGTGGGTGTGTGTGCCGACTCCGGGCCCCCTCGCCGTGAGAGGCTGGCCCCATGGCTGGCCCGACCTCCGACGTCCTCGCCGACGAACAGACCGGCGAGCGCGCCTCAGAGTCTGATTCCGGACCCGCGCTGCGGGTTGCGGTGGCCGGGTTCCTGTGCGGTCTGCTGTTCGTCACAGCGCTGCCCGGAGGGTTCGCGGCGGTGCTGCGACTGGCCTTCCCCTATGAGACGGCCGAGCGGCTCTTCCCGCTGATCAGTACCTGTCTGGTGCTGCCGATCGCGCTGTTGGCTGGGGGCCGCACCCGTCGTTTCGGTCTGTACCTGGTGCTCGGCATCGTGGTCACCGGGCTGGTGCTCCTGGGAGTCACTTCACTGGTGCTGTACACCATGATCAAACTCGACCTGTGAGTGACCTTTCTCCGGTCGAGCTCGGTGCGGTCGCTCTCGACTCGCTGAACCCACCCTCCGGGTGGGAGACTGAACGGGCCATGTCTGAACCCAGCACCCCCCAGAATCAGTCCACCGACCTCGCCGCGGCCGAGATCCTGGCCGCAGCCGATGCCGCCGAGGCCGAGTTGAGCGCCGCTGCGGCAGCCGGACGTGCGCTGCCGCTGGTGATGGAGGCGCCGCGAGGCCGCGGCAAGCCGCCGCGTCACCTGGCTGACCTCGATGAGGCGGGCCGCAAGCAACTGCTCACCGACCTGGGGCTTCCGGGCTTCCGGGCCAAGCAACTCTCGACACACTACTTCTCCCGTCTGGTCGACGACCCCGAGCAGATGACCGACCTGCCTGCCGGGCAACGCACCGAGCTGGTCGAGGCGCTGCTGCCGAACCTGATGACCGCGCTGCGTACCCAGGTGGCCGATGCCGGTACCACCCGCAAGACGCTGTGGCGCCTCTTCGACGGTGCCCTGGTCGAGTCGGTGCTGATGCGATACCCGGGACGAGTCACGATGTGCGTCTCCAGCCAGGCCGGCTGCGGGATGGCCTGCCCCTTCTGTGCCACCGGCCAGGGTGGCTTGGAACGCAATATGTCCACGGCCGAGATCGTCGAGCAGGTCGTGGCCGGTGCTCGATCGCTGGCCCGCGACGAGGTGCCGGGTGGACCGGCCCGGGTCTCGAATGTGGTCTTCATGGGCATGGGCGAGCCGCTGGCCAACTACAAGGCCGTGATCGGCGCGGTGCGCCGGTTGACCGACCCCAGCCCGGCCGGGCTCGGCATCAGCGCCCGCGGGATCACCGTCTCCACGGTGGGGCTGGTGCCGCGGATCCGGCAGCTGACCGAGGAGGGAATCCCGGTCACCCTGGCCCTGAGCCTGCACGCCCCCGACGATGAGCTGCGCAACGAGATCGTCCCGATCAACACCCGGTTCAGCGTCGCCGAGACCCTGGACGCGGCCTGGGACTACGCCCGGGTCACGAAGCGACGGGTCTCGATCGAGTACGCGATGATGCGCGGCGTCAACGACCAGGGCTGGCGTGCCGACCTGTTGGCCGACGTCCTCAACGCACGCGGGGACTGGGGCTGGGTGCACGTGAACCTGATCCCGCTGAACCCGATCGAGGGTTCCAAGTGGACCGCCAGCGACCCGGCCGACGAGCGTGAGTTCGTGCGCCGGTTGGAGGCCAAGGGCATCCCGGCTACCGTGCGCGACACCCGGGGGCGTGAGATCGACGCCGCCTGTGGCCAGTTGGCCGCCACTCAGTGAGAAGTGCCTAGTCGGACTCAGCGGGCGAGCAGCGCGACGGTCTCCTCGATCGAATCGACCAGATGGACGTGCTGCTCCATCGGACGCCCCCGCGCCAACACCTCCAGCAGGGGCCAGGCCGGGAGTTCCTCGGTCCAGTAGCGCTTACCTAGCAGGATCATCGGAGCCACCGAGGACTCGTCGGCGTAGTAGTTCTCGCAGGCATCCTGGAAGATCTCCTGCACCGTTCCCCCTGCCCCGGGAAGAAACACGATCCCGGCATTACACACCTGCAGCAGGATCGCCTCGCGTTGGGCATTGCGGAAGTACTTCGCGATCGAGGTGGCGAACGGGTTCGGCGGCTCGTGGCCGTAGAACCAGGTCGGAATGCCCAGCGAGGATCGCCCGCCGCGGACCTCGGCCACCACCTCCAGAGCAGCGAGTGCCCATTCATCGACCCGGGGCCGGAACGAGGGCACCGCGGCCAGGCGCACCAGCGCGGCGTCGAGAGTGGCCTGGTCGGGGACGAAGGCGCCCAGATTGGCGGCCTCCATGGCTCCGGGCCCACCACCGGTGGCCACGGTATGACCGGTTCCGAGCAGCTGGCCCAGCCGGGCCGCGGTCGCGTACTCGGCGGACCCACGTTGCAGGGCATGCCCGCCCATCACCCCGACCAGGCGGCGGGTCGAGGTCCACGCGGTGAGCGCCTCGTCGATGGCGTGGTCGTGCAGGCTCTTGGCCAGCGAGCTATCCGGATTCTCCGGGCCGCGAGACCAGGCGTAGGCGAGAGCGTCCCGGGTCTCCTCGTACCGACGGCCTTCCAAGAGGCCGTCGTACAGGTCGCCGGGCCGATACAGCGAGCCACGGTAGGGGTCCACCGGCAGGTGCGGCAGGACCGGAAAGACCACCGCTCCGGCGGACCGGACGCTGTCCTCGACGCCGTCGTCGAAGGTGCATCCCAGGAACGTGGCACCGGAGACTCGCATCCCGGTCAGCTCCTCGTCGCGGCCCCGGAGGTCCAGGCCCTGCAGTCGCCACCCGGACAGACTGCGCGCTCCGAGGGCGAGGCGGTGGTCGAATTCGTCCAGCGAGTCCACGTCGATCACGGTGCCGTGTCGTGCTCTCACCCCGGCAACCTAACCGACGCGACACCGCCCCGTCCGCTCGGCTCGGCTCAGTAGCCGCGGGCGATCAGCTCGGCCAGCAGGTCATGTGGATCGACGGGCAGGCCGCGGGAGGTGAACCAGCGGCACATGATGGTGCAGTCGCGCTCCAGGAACTCCATGGCTCGGGGATTCCCGTACAGGTCGACGGCCTGGGGCAGGTCGATCAGCACCAGACGATCCTCGGCCAGCAAGATGTTGTAGGGCGAGAGATCACCGTGCACGAGTCCGTCCTCGACGAGCAGGCCCATCGCCTCTCGTACCTGTTCGAACAGGCCTGGCAACAGGTCGGGTGCGGGGCGTGAGGCGGCGAGCCGGGGTGCCACCTCTCCGGATCCGGTGGTGACCAGCTCCATCAGGATCTCGGTACCGTCGATCTGAACCGGATAGGGGACCGGAACGCCTCGGCTCCAGCACCGGACCAGCATCGACCATTCGGAGGTCGCCCATTCGGCCGCCGCCACCTGACGCCCCCAGGTACTGCCCCGGTCCAGGGCGCGTTGGTCCCGGGAGCGCCGTACGCTCCGGCCCTCGGTATAGGCGGTCGCCCGCTGGAAGGAACGGTGCTCCGGGGCGCGGTACCTCTTGGCCGCCATCAGGGCAGGTGGATCGGCCAGGTACGGGTCATGTCGTTCGAGGAGGTGGACATCGGCCTCCTTGCCGGTCTTGGGCACGCCCAGATCGGTGTCCAGGGCGCCGGCGGAGGTCACCACCCAGGACGGCCTCGGCTCAGGTCCGCGCATCAGTGGTTCGAGGTCGCCCCAGGTGCTCCAGCGCACATCGGGGTCGGTCGGGTCGGCGAGCGGACGGAAGTCGAACGGGTGAAGGTCAGGCTGGTGGGTTGCCGAGATCGGCTCGTGGGTCATGTCGGATGCTCCGGAGATCGAGAGGAAGGGACCACATCTGGGCGTAGTGCAGGGTCATTACTTCCTCCTTCCGGGCACGGGGCAGGTCCCCGGCCACACGGCGGGATCACTGTGCCTGGCCAGCACAGCGGGGTGCAACAGGTTTTCGACCGAGGTGACCGGAAGCCGCGGCCGCGGTCAGCGGAACGGGTTGAGCGGGCGCCCGGCGTGGCCGTGCCGGTTGAGAGGCACGAAGCAGTAACCACGGGCGCGGGCACTACGCACCACTCGCGGTACCGCGGCCACGGAGTTGGGGGAGTTGTTGA
Organism: uncultured Nocardioides sp.; assembly: GCA_964396585.1. Lineage (GTDB taxonomy): Bacteria > Actinomycetota > Actinomycetes > Propionibacteriales > Nocardioidaceae > Nocardioides. The sequence goes on along the minus strand of CAYNFY010000035.1, from coordinate 23,997 downwards.
CCCCATCGTGTTGCAGCACCACATGACGCTGGCCACGGCGCAGCTGAGCCAGGATCCGGTCGGCGATCTGGTTCGCCGTACCGCCACGCCAGTCTTCGGAGTCCACATTCCACAGCACCGGGACGAGGCGCAGCGAACGGATGGTCGCCCGTACCGACGGGTTCAGTGCCCCGTAGGGGGGACGCATCAGCCGGGACGGCCGGATGCCCAGGCTTCGCAATGCCTGCGCGGTGCCGCGCAGCGAACGGCGGACCTGGTGCGGCGTGAGCCCGCGTAGATCCGGGTGTGCCCAGGTGTGGTTGCCGATCGTGAACAGCTTCTTGTTGCCGGCGATCGCCCGTGCCGCGCGCGGAGCCCCCTCGAGCCTGCTCCCGACCACGAAGAACGTGGCCGGGACCTGCTTGGCGGTGAGGTACTCGAGGAGCCCGGGCGTCACCGTGGCCGAGGGACCGTCATCGAAGGTGAGCGCGATCCGTCCCGAACGACAGTGTCGTTTCGTCCAGCGTTTGGAGGCCCAGACCCGGCGCGGGGTGGTCTCACTGCGCGATACCTCGGAGCGGGTGGGCACGTCCTGCGCCGGGCCGGACCGGACCGCCGGTGCCCGTTCGGCTGTCCCGGGGTCGACCTGCCGAGAGCCGGGAGGGGTCAGGAACCACGTCATCGCCAGACAGCAGGTCAGGGCGATCACGATCCGGGCGGGGGACGATGACACCGCCACAGCATCCCCCACCTTCGGCTCAAGCCCAACCCGAGGCCGAATCGGATCTGGGGATCACGGGTGCGTCGGGGGCCGTGCTTAGGATTCCTGCCATGTCGCTCACTTCACGGACCCGGTACCTGGCCGCAGCGACGGCGCTGTTGGTGCTCCCGGGACTCATCGCCGGAGTTCCCGCATCCGCCGCACCCGCCCCGGGGGCCTCGGGGGTCGGGGATTCGTTCTACCCCCTGGACGGGAACGGGGGGATAGACGTGCAGCACTATCGGATCCGGCAGAACCTCGACTTCGGGCGCAAACGACTGAGCGGGTCCACCGTGGTCACCCTGCGCACCACCCAGGATCTCAGTTCGTTCAATCTCGACTTCCTGTTGCCGGTGCGCAAGGTCACCGTGAACGGAGCCGCAGCCCATACTTCCCGGCCGAGCAAGCACGAACTGACGATCAGACCCCGAGAGCCCTTGGCTGCTGGCACCGTGGCCAGGGTCAAGGTCACCTACTCCGGCAAACCGGGAGCTCAGTCGTACCTCAAGTCGATCGGGGATGAACACAATTTCATCGCCACGCGGGAAGACATGATGGCGGTCAACGAGCCACATGTCGCTCCCTGGTGGTTCCCGGCCAACGACCATCCCACCGATCGGGCCCGTTTCGATGTCATCACCAGCGTGCCTCGCGGCAAGCAGGTGATCGGGAACGGTCGGCTGGTCTCCAAGAAGAACAAGGGCAGTCGTACCGTGTGGCGCTGGCGTGCCGCCGAACCGATGGCCAGTTACCTGGCCTACTTCGTGGCTGGCGACTATGTGATGAAGAAGGGCAAGGACGCCTCCGGCCGTCCGAGTTGGTACGCCGTCTCCAAGGGGCTCAGCGGGCGGGACCAGAAGGCTGCACTGAAGAGGCTGCTACGCACCCCGCGGCTTACCCGCTGGCTGGAGCGGAAACTTGGGCGGGCCTACCCGTTCTCGTCCAATGGCGGTGTCGTGGTCGGCACGGATCTGGGATTCGCGCTGGAGAACCAGACCCGGCCGGTGTACTCGTGGTGGGGCGCCGACATGGACGGCCTGATGATCCACGAACTGGCCCACCAGTGGTTCGGGGACCTGATCACCGTGAGCCAGTGGCGCGAGATCTGGCTCAATGAGGGGTTCGCCACCTATTTCCAGTGGGTGTACGAGGCCAAGCAAGCACGTGTTCCCCTCGATGACGTGTTGCGCACGTTGTGGCGTGGATACGGGGCCGGGGACATGTTCTGGAAGATCCGGATCGCCGATCCGTCGGAACCGAAGCTCTTCGACAACGCCATCTACTACCGCGGCGGGATGACCCTGATCGCGTTGCGTAACCGGGTGGGGAACGCTGCATTCCGCAAGATCCTGCAGACCTGGATCGATGAGTACCGGGGCAGGTCCGTGGCCAGCGCGGATTTCGAGGCGCTCGCCACCCGGGTCAGCGGTCAGGATCTGAGCGGGTTCTTCACGGCCTGGCTGCGTACCTCTGCGCGGCCCGCGAATACTTCGGCCAACGGGTTGGGTCCCTGGGCGTAATTCTGATCACGCACCCGGTGGACGCCGGGTGCTCGGGGACGAGAGCATAGGGGCATGGTGCAGACCCGTTCTGAGTACGCAGCAGCCCATGCCCGTTCGATGACGGACCCGGAGGGGTTCTGGGGGGAGCAGGCGACTCTCGTCGACTGGTTCAAGAAACCAACACAGGTCCTCGACGACTCGCAGGCGCCGTTCTACCAGTGGTTCGCCGATGGCACCCTGAACACCTGCTACAACGCGTTGGACCGGCATGTGATCAACGGGCACGCCGACCGGACCGCGCTGATCTACGACTCGGCGGTCACCGGCGTCAAGCAGCAGTACACCTACGCCGAACTGCTCGGTGAGGTCGCCGCTTTCGCCGGGGTCCTGCGTGACTGCGGCGTGGAGAAGGGGGACCGGGTCGTCGTCTACCTGCCGATGATTCCCGAGGCGGTGATCGCGATGCTTGCCTGCGCCCGGCTGGGTGCGGTGCACTCGGTGGTCTTCGGCGGATTCGCGCCGGCCGAGCTGGCGGTCCGGATCGACGATGCCACCCCCAAGGTCGTGGTCTCGGCCAGTTGCGGCATCGAGCCCAACCGGGTGATCGCCTACAAGCCGCTGTTGGACACGGCACTGGATCTGGCCGAGCACAAGCCCGAGACCGTGGTGATCAAGCAGCGTCCGCAGGTCACCGCCGATCTGATCGAGCCGCGCGATCTGGACTGGGACTCGGCGATGACCCATGGACGTCAGCACCCCGCCGCGTGTGTCGAGGTGGCTGCCGCCGATCCGCTGTACATCCTCTACACCTCCGGTACCACCGGAAAGCCCAAGGGAATCGTGCGGGACAACGGCGGTCACGCCGTGGCGATGGCCTGGACCCTGCCCAATGTGTACGGGGTCGATCCGGGGGAGGTGTGGTGGGCCGCCAGCGACGTGGGCTGGGTGGTCGGACACTCCTATATCGTCTACTCGCCGCTGATCGTGGGTGCCACCACCGTGCTCTACGAGGGCAAGCCGGTCGGAACTCCCGATGCCGGCGCCTTCTGGCGGGTGGTCGCCGAGTACGGGGTGACGGCCCTGTTCACCGCGCCGACCGCCTTCCGGGCGATCAAGAAGGAGGACCCGGAGGGTGCTTTGATCGGCGACTACGACCTCTCCAGCCTGAAGACCTTGTTCATGGCCGGTGAGCGCCTGGATCCGGACACCTTCGAGTGGGCGAGCAGCAAGCTGGGGGTGCCGGTGGTCGACAACTGGTGGCAGACCGAGACCGGTTGGCCGATCGCGGCGAATCCCCGCGGAATGGTCGACGCGGACGGGGACCCGCTACCGATCAAGCCAGGATCACCCTCGGTGGCGATGCCCGGCTTCGACGTGCGGATCCTCGACGAGCAGGGGCAGCAGGTGGGGCCGGACACCGAGGGCAGCATCGCGATCAGGATGCCGATGCCACCCGGCACCCTCAGCACGCTGTGGAACGACCCGGACCGGTACGTCTCCTCCTACCTGTCTGTCTATCCGGGCTACTACCTGTCGGGTGACGGTGGCTATGCAGATACCGAGGGTTACCTCTACGTGCTGGGGCGTACCGACGATGTGATCAATGTGGCCGGACACCGGCTGTCCACCGGAGCGATGGAGGCGGTCCTCGCCGGTCACCGGCTGGTGGCCGAGTGCGCCGTGATCGGGGTCGCCGATCCGCTGAAGGGGCAGATGCCGCGCGGTTTCGTCGTGCTCAAGGCCGGGGCTCAGGTCGATCCGGAGGTGATCCGCGACGAGTTGGTGGCCATGGTCCGTGCCGAGATCGGGGCGGTGGCCGCGTTCAAGGAGGTGACCGTGGTCGGCGGCCTGCCCAAGACCCGCTCGGGCAAGATCCTGCGCAAGAACATGCGCGAGATCGCCGACGGCAAGGACACTGTGGTGCCCAGCACCATCGAGGACGTCGCCGTGCTGGATGCCCTGCGCCCGGTGCTAGGTCGCTCCGTATGACGTGCGGGAGCGGGGCCGGGTGCAGCAGTGACAGGATGGGGTGGTGAACCAGCGCGACATCGTGATTCTCGGGTCCACCGGCTCCATCGGCACCCAGGCCCTGGACCTGGTCCGGGCCAACCCCGACCGGTTCCGGGTGGTCGGTCTGACCGCGGGTGGCGGCAACCGGGAACTGTTCGAGGCGCAGGTCGCCGAGTTCGACCCATCGGTGCACGGGCTGGGCGAGCAGGCCTCTATCGATGCCGCCGCGCACCCCTGTGACGTAGTACTGAACGGGATCACCGGTGCGGTCGGTCTGCGGCCCACCCTGGCCGCCCTGGAGGCGGGGAACACCCTGGCCCTGGCCAACAAGGAGTCGCTGATCATCGGCGGACCCCTGGTCAAGGCCGCGGCCGTGGCCGACCAGATCGTGCCGGTCGACTCCGAGCACTCGGCGATCGCGCAGTCCCTGCGGGCCGGCGCATCGGACGAGGTGGCTCGACTCGTGATCACCGCCTCAGGCGGCCCGTTCCGCGGCCTGAGCCGATCCGAACTGGCCGAGGTGACCCCGGCCCAGGCGCTCAAGCACCCCAACTTCGCGATGGGCAAGGTGATCACCACCAACTCCGCGACCCTGGTCAACAAGGGACTGGAGGTGATCGAGGCGCACCTGCTCTTCGACATGCCCTACGACCGGATCGACGTGGTGGTGCACCCGCAGCAGATGATCCACTCGATGGTCCAGTTCAGCGACGGCGCCGTGGTGGCTCAACTGGGGCTGCCCACGATGGGGGTGCCGATCGCGATGGGGATGGCCTGGCCGGCGCGGATTCCGGGTGCCGAGGCTCCGATCGACTGGACCAGGACCGCCGACTGGCGCTTCGAGCCGCTGGACGACGAGGCGTTCCCGGCGGTGCTGTTGGCCCGTCGAGCCGGGGAGCGGGGCGGCACCGCCCCGGCGGTGTACAACGCGGCGAACGAGGTCTGTGTCGAGGCGTTCCATGCCGGGAGGCTGCGCTTCCCCGAGATCGTGGATGTGGTGGCCGACGTGCTCACCACGCACGACGTAGGCTCTGTCTCGGTTCTCACCGTCGATGACGTCCTCGGTGCCGACCGCTGGGCTCGCGACGAGGCGACCCGCTCGATCCAACACCGACGAGGGCGTGCATGACCGCGATCTTCTACCTCCTGGGCGTCGTCATCTTCGCCCTGGCCATCGCCATCTCGATCGGCCTGCACGAGCTGGGTCACATGATCCCGGCCAAGAGGTTCGGCGCGAAGGTCACCCAGTACTTCATCGGGTTCGGCCCCACGGTATGGAGTAGGCGGGTGGGGGAGACCGAGTACGGCTTCAAGGCGATCCCGCTCGGCGGCTACGTGAAGATCGTCGGGATGCTGCCGCCTGGTGCCGAGCACCTGGTCGACGAGGTCGAGGTCGACGAGCGCGGCCAGCAGGTGATCCGGATCCGGAAGTCGAATACCGGGATGTTCGCCCAGTTGGTGGCCGAGTCCCGGGCCGCGGAATGGGAGACCATTCAGCCCGAGGACTCCGAACGGCTCTTCTACAAGCTGGCCTGGTGGAAGAAGGTCATCGTGATGGCCGGCGGACCACTGGTCAACGTGCTGATCGCCTTCTTCTTGTTCCTGGGCATCTTCGGTCTGTACGGCGTGAAGTCTCTCGAGCCGCAGGCCGGCGCCCCGGTGGTCGACAGTGTCTCGGACTGCGTACTCCCGGCCGGCTCGACCCGGGCCTGTACCCCGGAGGACCCGGTAGCTCCCGCCAAGCAGGCGGGTCTCAAGACCGGGGACAAGATCCTCAGTTTCAACGGCACCGCGATCAAGGACTGGGCCCAGTTCCAGACCCTGATCCGGGGCAATGAGAACGGTGCCGCCACCCTGGTCGTCGAGCGCGACGGGGCGGACCTGACCCTCTCCACCAACACCACGGTGACCGCCCGCCCGACGAGTGCCACCGACGAGACCCTCGAACAGGTCGGCTTTCTCGGCATCGCCCCGCAGGCGGTGATCGTCACCGAGAAGGGCGGTCCGATCTTCACGTTGCAGCAGATGGGCGACATGACCGTACGAACGGTGCATGCGATCGTCCAGTTGCCGGTCAACGTGTTCAAGGCCGGTAAGGCCGTCGTGGGCTTGGAGGAGCGTGATCCCGAAGGACCGGTCTCGGTCGTCGGAGGCGGTCGCTTCGCGGGTGAGACGGTGTCGGAGGAATCCTTCCCGATCGCGGAGAAGGTGGTCTTCCTACTCTCCCTGATCGCCGGTTTCAACTTCTTCATCGGCATGTTCAACCTGGTACCGCTGCTACCGCTGGACGGCGGTCACATCGCCGGTGCCCTGTGGGAGGCACTGCGTCGTGGTCTGGCCCGGCTGCGCGGCCGACCCGATCCCGGTCATGTGGATGTGGCCAAGATGCTTCCGGTCGCCTACCTGGTCGGTGCCGCGATGATGCTGATGGGCGTGGTGCTGATCGTCGCCGACCTGGTGGCACCGCTCAGCATCACCGGGTGAGGAGCCTTGCGCGCCGGGACCAGGGAGCGAACGGTCGTGTGTGCCGTACGTAGACTGTGCACATGACTTCCGTCGGCCTCGGCATGCCTACACTTCCTCCGCCAGTCCTGGCGCCGCGCCGTCTTACCCGGCAGATCAAGGTCGGCAAGGTGGGCGTCGGCAGCGACTCCCCGATCTCGGTGCAGTCGATGACCACGACGCTGACCTCCGATGTGAACTCGACCCTGCAGCAGATCGCCGAGCTGACCGCCGCCGGATGCGACATCGTCCGAGTGGCCTGCCCGAGCGCCGACGACGCCGAAGCACTGTCGGCGATCGCCACCAAGTCGCAGATCCCGGTGATCGCCGATATCCACTTCCAGCCCAAGTACGTCTTCGCCGCGATCGATGCGGGCTGCGCGGCGGTCCGGGTGAATCCGGGCAATATCAAGAGGTTCGACGACCAGATCAAGGAGATCGCCCGGGCCGCGGCTGACGCCGGTACCTCGATCCGGATCGGAGTCAATGCGGGTTCGCTGGACAAGCGGCTGCTGGAGAAATACGGCAAGGCCACCCCCGAGGCGTTGGTCGAGTCGGCGATGTGGGAGGCCAGCCTCTTCGAGGAGCATGGCTTCCGTGACTTCAAGATCTCGGTCAAGCACAACGACCCGGTGGTGATGGTGCGAGCCTACGAACTGCTCGCCGAGGCCGGCGACTGGCCGCTGCACCTGGGAGTCACCGAGGCGGGACCGGCCTTTCAGGGCACGATCAAGTCCGCCACCGCGTTCGGTGCGCTGCTGAGCCGGGGGATCGGTGACACGATCCGGGTCTCGCTGTCGGCTCCGCCGGTCGAGGAGGTCAAGGTCGGCATCCAGATCCTGCAGTCGCTCAATCTGCGACCGCGCAAGCTGGAGATCGTCTCGTGTCCCTCCTGTGGTCGCGCCCAGGTGGACGTGTACACGTTGGCCGAACAGGTCACCGCCGGATTGGAGGGCATGGAGGTGCCGCTCCGGGTCGCCGTCATGGGGTGTGTCGTGAACGGACCCGGTGAGGCGCGGGAGGCCGATCTCGGAGTGGCTTCGGGCAACGGCAAGGGCCAGATCTTCGTCAAGGGTGAGGTGATCAAGACCGTGCCCGAGTCGCAGATCGTCGAGACCTTGATCGAGGAGGCGATGCGGATCGCCGAGGAGATGGAACCGGTCGAGGGAGCCTCGGCCGAGGTCTCGGTCTCCTGACTGGCTCAGCCGTGCGACAGTTTCTGCCTCGAACCGGTGAACAGGTACGCCTCCTGAGTTCGGCGGATCTGACCGAGTTCCTGCTCCTGGTCGAGTCCGATCCGATCATCAACGTGTTCACCGATCATCGGGCCCGGACCACCCTGTTGGATCCGCGGTGGCTCGGTGGGGAGATGTGGGGCCGGTTCAGCAACGGCGCGCTGGTGGCTGCCTGTCATGCCGGAGCGAATCTGGTGCCCGTCAACTGTACCGACGAGGACGCTCGCCTCTTCGCCCAGCGCGCCCTGTCCAGGCGACGTGGTACGGCGACGCTGGTCGGGCCGCATGACGCGGTTCGGGCGATGTGGGACGTGTTGGAGCCGCACTGGGCGCCGGCCCGCGAGTTCCGCTGGGACCAGCCGCACCTCGAGATCGATCGGCCCGCCGAGGTTGCCCCGGATCCCCACGTGCGACCCACCACTCCGGAGGATCTGGACGGGCTCTACCCGGCCTGCGTCGCGATGTACACCGAGGAGGTCGGGGTCTCGCCCGAGTCCAATGGCGGCGCGGAGTTCTATCTGGCTCGGATACGTCAGCTGATCGCCCGGGGCTGGTCCTTCGCTCGTTTCGACGAATCCGGTCGGGTGATGTTCAAGGCCGAGGTTTCCGCCGCCACCCCGCACGCCGCACAGGTTCAGGGGGTGTGGGTGGCACCCGAGTATCGAGGGCTCGGGTTGGCCGCGGGCGGAATGGCCGCGGTGGTCGAGCTGGTGCGTCGCGATCTGGCCCCGGTGGTCTCGCTGTACGTGAACTCGTTCAACGAGCCCGCCCGGGCCACCTACGCCCGGGCGGGCTTCGGCCAGACGGCGACCTTCGCCACCGTGATGTTCTGAGCGGTCCCGCCCGTCGGGGTTTCGGCGAAGGGCCTGCCGCCCGGATCGTTCACGAACACTCGCCCGCCCTATCCTTGCCGTCATGACCGGTGAACTCCTGCGCATGTCCCAACTCTTCGTCCGTACCCTGCGAGACGACCCGGCGGACGCGGAGGTCCCGAGCCACCGGCTGCTGGTCCGAGCCGGGTATGTGCGTCGGGTGGCGCCGGGCATCTACACCTGGCTTCCGCTGGGGTTGCGAGTGTTGCGCCGGATCGAGCGGGTGATCCGTACCGAGATGAACGCCATCGGCGGGCAGGAGTTGCTCTTTCCGGCGCTGCTGCCCAAGGAGCCCTACGAGGCGAGCGGTCGCTGGGAGGAGTACGGGGACAACATCTTCCGGCTCCAGGACCGCAAGGGGGCCGACTACCTGCTCGGCCCCACCCACGAGGAGATGTTCACCCTGGCGGTGAAGGACATGTACTCGTCCTACAAGGACCTGCCGCTGACGATCTACCAGATCCAGACCAAGTACCGCGACGAGGCACGGCCGCGGGCCGGTGTGCTGCGCGGTCGCGAGTTCGTGATGAAGGACTCCTACTCCTTCGACATCGACCAGAGCGGCCTGGAGAAGTCCTACGCGGCGCATCGTGATGCCTACATCCGGATCTTCGACCGGCTCGGTTTCGAGTACGTGATCGTCAAGGCGACCTCGGGTGCGATGGGTGGTTCGGCCAGCGAGGAGTTCCTGGCCAAGGCAGCGGTGGGTGAGGACACCTACGTGCGGTGCACCCACTGTGACTATGCAGCCAATGTCGAGGCGGTGGCGGTCCGGCCCCCCGAAGCGCTCGATCCGTCCGATGCCCCGGCGGCGCATATCGAAGACACCCCGGAGACCCCGACCATCGAGAGCCTGGTCGAACACCTCGATGCCGCCTTTCCGCGTCCGGACCGGCCCTGGAGTGCCGGCGACACCCTCAAGAACGTACTGGTGATGCTGGTACATCCCGATGGCACCCGAGAGCCGCTGGCGATCGGGGTTCCCGGGGATCGTGAGGTGGATGCCAAGCGGCTCGAGGGACAGCTCGAGCCGATCGAGGTCGAGCCCATGGACCAGGACGAGCTGGCCAAGCACCCGGCCCTGGTCAAGGGGTACATCGGGCCGGGTGTGCTCGGGTCCGAGAGCGCGTCGGGGATCCGCTACCTGGTCGATCCCCGAGTGGTGGTCGGGACCCGCTGGGTCACCGGAGCCGACCAGGACGGGCGGCACGTGATCGACCTGGTCGCCGGACGCGACTTCACCCCGGACGGGACCATCGAGGCAGCCGAGGTGCGCGACGGGGACGAGTGCCCCAACTGTGCCGCGGGATCCCTGGAGGCGGCCCGAGGCATCGAGATGGGCCACGTCTTCCAACTCGGAACCAAGTACGCCGAGGCGCTCGGCCTTCAGGTGCTCGACGAGAACGGCAAGCTGGTCACGGTCACGATGGGCTCCTACGGCATCGGTGCCTCACGGGCGGTGGGCGCGATCGCGGAGAATACTCTGGACGAGATCGGTCTTTGCTGGCCCCGTGAGGTAGCGCCTGCGGATGTCCACGTGGTTGCTGCAGGCAAGGACCCGGCGATCTTGGAGGCGGCCGAACGGGTGGCCGGGGAACTGATCGCGCTCGGGCTCGACGTGGTGCTCGACGACCGCGCCGGAAAGATCAGTCCCGGAGTGAAGTTCAAGGATGCGGAGCTGATCGGAGTGCCCACGATTCTCACCGTCGGGCGCGGTCTGGCCGACGGCAGCCTGGAGCTCAAGGACCGGCGCAGCGGCGAGCGCACCGAGATCCCGGTAGCCGATGCCGCGCTGACGGTGCGAGACGTCGTGCGCGGCTGATAATCACGCTGAGGGGGCACTTTTTCTAGAACATGTTCTAGAAAAAGTGCCCCCTCAGCGTGATTCCGGGGTAAATGAGCGCTCGATCTCCTGCGTTTCGTTGCATTGCAAGAATGTGCAGATGCCATGAGTCGCCATAAACTGCCCAAATCTGCAAAACTCATGGTGAGCCCGTTGCTGACCGGGCTCACCTCCCGCTGCGAGGGGTCTCGGGGCCCTCGCAACGAATGTGGATCAGCGGTTCGAGAGTTCTTCGGCACCGGGGAAGGCAACGGGGTTCCCGCCGAATCCGAGTTCTCGAACCGCTGATCCACACAAAGCCCCGATCGCCCAGCTCCGGAGTGCATCCGTGGAGCGGGTCACCAGGTTCGCGTACAACGCCGTGCACCCGGATTCCACCGTGAGCGCGGCCTCTCTGATCCGGGCCGGGTTGGTCGGATCGGGACCCGGGATCCGATAGGCCGGGGCGGCAGGCACCGCATCGGCTCCCCAGCTGCTCACCGTCTCCTGTAGGAGGTCGCGCCGAGTGCGGTGTACCGCCCAGGTCGTGTCCAACCGTGACCTCAGAGCGGGTTGGGTCGAGACACTGGTCCGGGCGCCGAGGACCGCCGTCACTGCCAGGGCCGCATGCTCCCCGGCGAGCAGCTGCTGCATGGAGTCGAGCAGCGCCTCACGTTCGCCCGGTCCCGGCGCGCGGCCGAGGTCGCTCGCCGCGGCCCGGTCGGGGAGGGGCGAGCCGAGGTCTGCCAGATGCTGCTGCACCGAGGCGGCCAGCACGGCCATCAGTCGGGCGAACCTGCCGCTGGCCGCCGCCTCTGCGGTGGTGACCAGTGCGGCGTGTAGCTCGCGCTCCGCGCGCACCACGGCAGCCAGCGCCTTGGCTGCCTTGCGCGGCACCTGGAGGGTGGAGCGGCCGGGATCGGTGAAGGTGGACAGGTCCGAGCGGCGTACTCCCTCCACTTCGGACAGCTGAGCGGCATGCGCGGCTCGCAGCGGAGCCAGTCTCGTGGTCAGTTCCGGTTGTGTCTCGCTGGTGGTCTCGACCCGGCGGGCTACCCGGATCAGGCGGGCGCGGATCGAGGAGAGCAGCTCTTGATCGGGGTCGACGACCGGACTCGGTGCGGCGGCTCCGGCGGGGGTGCGCTCGATCTCGCGGTGGCAACCGGCCGTCCCGAGCGCTCCGATGGTGGCGGTGGTGGCCAGTACGGTACGTCGGGCCAGCCGTCGAGGACGGTCGGTTCTGATGGACACCGGACGACCCTACCGCCGGCGGGGTCCGATACCGGACGGCCTCGGCGCACGGCTTCGCCGAAGGGCGGCTATCGTTGAGCCTCTACAACTGCACAGGAGGTCACAGCCGTGAGTCCCAAGGTGGACGCCGCCCGCGAGCGCATCGAGGCCGAACTGACCGGCCCATTGGCTCGGCTCGACATGGATGTCGAAGCCGTCGAACTCACCCCCGCCGGAAAGCGCCGGGTACTGCGTGTGGCCGTGGACAAGGACGGTGGCGTCACCCTCGACGATGTCGCCGAGGCCACCAAGGTCGTAGAGGAGGCGCTGGATACCTCCGACGTGATGGGCGCGCTGCCCTATACCCTCGAGGTCACCTCCCGGGGGGTCGACCGACCGCTCACTCTGCCGCGGCACTGGCGCCGTAACGCCGATCGGCTGGTCAAGGTCCACCTGGTCGAGGGTGGGGAGGTGACCGGCCGGATCGGGTCGAGTACCGAAGAGACCGTCACTCTCGAGGTGGACGGTACCGAGCACCAGGTGCTGCTGGCCGATGTGGCCAAGGCAGCGATACAGATCGAGTTCAACCGTAAGCGCAACGATTCCACAGGTCCTGACGACACCGAAGACACTGACGACACCGAGAAGGACGCCTGATGGATATCGACCTGAGCATCCTGCGCATGCTGGAACGCGAGAAGGAGATCTCCTTCGACGTGCTGGTCGAGGCGATCGAGCAGGCCATGCTGATCGCCTACCAGAAGAGCCCGGACCATCAGTCTCGGGCTCGGGTCGAACTGGACCGTAAGACCGGCCGGGTCGTGGTCTGGGCCGCCGAGCTCGACGAGGACGGCAATCAGGTGGGGGAGCACGACGACACCCCCGACGGATTCGGCCGGATCGCGGCGACCACCGCCAAGCAGATCATGCTGCAGCGGCTGCGCGACGCCGAGGACGAGATCAAGTTCGGTGAGTTCTCCGGCAAGGAGGGCGATATCGTCTCCGGGATCATCCAGCAGGGGCGCAACCCAGACGATGTGATGGTCGACCTGGGCAAGATCGAGGCCCTGCTGCCCGCTGGCGAGCGAGTGCCAGGCGAGGACTATCGGCACGGAACCAGGATCAAGTGCCTGGTCATCTCGGTGCGCAAGGGCATGCGCGGCCCGCAGATCACGTTGTCGCGCACCCACCCCGGTCTGGTCAAGAAATTGTTCGCTCTGGAGGTGCCCGAGATCGCCGACGGTACCGTCGAGATCACCGCCATCGCCCGCGAGGCGGGCCACCGCAGCAAGATCGCGGTGCACACCAAGACCCAGGGCGTGAACGCCAAGGGCTCCTGCATCGGCCCGATGGGCCAGCGGGTGCGCAACGTGATGGCCGAACTGGGCGGCGAGAAGATCGACATCGTGGACTGGGCCGATGACCCGGCCACGCTGGTCGGCAACGCACTGTCCCCGGCTCAGGTGCGATCGGTCGAGATCGTGGACGAGGCGACCCGCTCGGCGCGAGTGATCGTGCCCGACTTCCAACTCTCCCTGGCCATCGGCAAGGAGGGGCAGAACGCCCGCCTGGCGGCGCGGCTGACCGGGTGGCGGATCGACATTCGGTCCGACGAGGAGACCCCGGCCTGAGGACCGCACTCGGGACATCAGCCCGGAGCCACCACCATGCCGTCGGCGTCGACTCGGAGCTCGAGCAGCGCCCCCCGCGCCAGGTGTCCCGGTGCGGTCCCGATCGCGAGTCGCGGCAGGACATGCTCCAATAGTCCGCCGCGGCAGACCACCAGCACCGTCTCGCCGCGGTACTGATCGGAGATCTCCTCGATCATCGACCGCAGTCGCTCCACCGCCTCCGGCCGATCGGACCGCTCATCGGATCTGGACGGTTCTGCCCGGACCGTGAACCCGGTACCGAGCCGATCGGCCACGATCTCGGCCGTGCGTACGGCACGCGGGCGAGGCCCGCACCAGACGTGCGCCACGTTGCGTCCCGAGATCCGCTCGGCCAGCCCGAGTGCGCGCTGTGGTCCGCAGGGGCGGACCAGGAGCAGGGTGGCGGGGCACTGCAGGTCTGACATGCCTTGATTCTCCCTGAATGACGAATGACGGGAGTCCGACACCCCGCGGTCGATCCGGGTGTGCTCTCGCGCCCAGGTGTGCTCCTGCCGGGCCGTTTCGAGTTCTGTCGGACGAGGGGGTAGGGTTGCCGCAGTGGCTCGAACTCCGAAATCCCGCGCCCTCGTGGGCATCGTAGGTCCGGTACGGACCTGTGTCGGATGTCGGAAACGGGCCGCGAAGAGTGAGTTGCTACGTGTGGTGGCGGGACAGGACCGGGATGGCCGTGGGGCCGTCCTCCCCGATCCCAGCGCCACAGCACCGGGCAGAGGGGCGCACCTGCACCCCACGGCCGTGTGCTTCGACTTCGCAGTTCGGCGACGGGCATTCTCGCGCGCCCTCAGGGTTCGCGAGAAGCTGGGCACCGATCCGCTGGTCGAATATCTCTCGCTCGACGACCCAGGAGTGATTGACCGATGAAAGAACTGGAGCTGTAGCTCATGAGCACTCGATGAGTACTTACCGATGAGCCCGCACCACCACTAACGGTCCGATCCAATCCGGCTCGGGCCAGAAGGAGCAACGTACCAACGTGGCTAAGACCCGAGTCCACGAACTCGCCAAGGAGTTCGGCGTCGAGAGCAAGATTGTTCTCGAGAAGCTCAAGGAGATGGGGGAGTTCGTCAAGTCGGCGTCGTCGACTGTCGAGCCCCCTGTCGAGATGCGCTTGAAGAAGCAATTCGGTGACGAATTGCGCGCTTCCGGTGGTGAGGCGCCCGCAGCGGCCGCTCCCACCGCAGCGCCCAAGCCTGCAGCGCCCAAGCCTGCAGCCCCTCGGCCGGCAGCGCCCGCTGCTCCGGCCGCCCAATCGACACCGACCGCTCCAGCGGCGGCATCCGCGACTTCGGCGCCCCAGGCCCCGGAGCCCCAGGCCCCGGCGGCGCCCAAGGTGGCGGCTCCCAAGCCCGGTGCGAAGCCTGCTCCGCAGCAGCCCGCCCCGGCAGCGCCTGCGACTCCGGTAGCACCCGCGGCGGCAGCTGCTGCTCCGGCGAGCCCGAAGGCTCCGGCCGCGCCCAAGGCGCCCGGTGCCGGCTCCTCCGGCGGTGCCAAGCCCGGTCCGAAGTCCCCGCGTCCCGGTACCCCGGGTCCGCGTCCGGTCGGCAAGCCCGGTGCCCCGCGTCCCGGGAACAACCCGTTCGCGCCCAGCCAGGGCATGGGTCAGCGTCGTTCCGGCCCGAGTGCCGGCACCAGCGGCAGTGAGGACAACCGTCCGCCGCGGCCCCCGGCCGCGCGTGGTGAGGGTGGTCAGGGCGGCGGTCAGGGCGAGCGCGCTCCCCGTCCCGGTGGCCCGCGTCCCGGTGGCAGCGCTGGCATGCCTCGCCCGAACCCGGCGATGATGCCCAAGTCCCCGGCTGCCTTCGGCCGTGGCCCCGGTGGCCGTCCGGTCGGCGGTGCTCCCGGTGGCGGCGGTGGCCGTCCCGGTGGTGCTCCGGGCCGTGGTCGTCCCGGTGGTGGCCCCGGTGCGGGCGCCGGAGCCGGTGCTCCGGGTCGTCCCGGTGGCGGCGGTTTCGCCGGTCGTCCCGGTGGTGGCGGTCGCCCCGGCCAGCGTGGGCAGACCCAGGGTGCCTTCGGTCGCCCGGGTGGTCCGTCACGTCGTGGTCGTAAGTCGAAGCGGGCGCGTCGCCAGGAGTTCGAGGCCATGGCCGCCCCCACGATCGGTGGCGTGCGTGTCCTCAAGGGCAATGGCGAGACCGTGCGGCTGGCCCGTGGTTCCTCGCTGACCGACTTCGCTGAGAAGATCAACGTCGATCCCGCCGCCCTGGTGCAGATGCTGTTCTCGCTGGGCGAGATGGTGACCGCGACTCAGTCCGTGGGCGACGAGACCTTCGAGCTGCTCGGCGATGAGCTGAACTACATCGTTCAGGTCGTCTCGCCCGAGGACGAGGACCGTGAACTGCTCGAGTCCTTCGACTTGGAGTTCGGTTCGGACGAGGGTGACGAGGACGACCTGTCGGCCCGTCCGCCCGTGGTCACCGTCATGGGTCACGTCGACCACGGAAAGACCCGCCTGCTCGACGCGCTGCGCTCGGCAGACGTCGGCGGCGGCGAAGCCGGTGGCATCACCCAGCACATCGGTGCCTACCAGGTCACCACCGAGGTCGATGGCACCGCACGTCGGATCACCTTCATCGACACCCCGGGTCACGAGGCGTTCACCGCCATGCGGGCCCGTGGTGCGCAGGCCACCGACATCGCGATCCTCGTGGTGGCGGCTGACGACGGCGTGATGCCGCAGACGATCGAGGCGTTGAACCACGCCAAGGCCGCCGGCGTGCCGATCGTGGTCGCGGTCAACAAGATCGACAAGGAGTCCGCAGACCCGACCAAGGTGCGTGGACAGCTCTCCGAGTACGGTCTGGTGCCCGAGGAGTACGGCGGCGACGCCATGTTCGTGGACGTCTCGGCCAAGGCCGGTCTGAACCTGGACAAGCTGCTTGAGGCCGTCGTCCTGACCGCCGATGCGTCTCTGGACCTGCGGGCCAACCCCGACCAGAACGCCCAGGGTCTGGTCGTCGAGGCCAACCTGGACCGCGGTCGCGGTCCGGTCGCCACGGTGCTGGTCCAGCGCGGAACGCTGCGGGTCGGCGACTCGATCGTGGCAGGTCCGGCTCACGGCCGGGTGCGAGCCATGCTCGACGAGTTCGGCAACGAGCTCACCGAGGCGGACCCGTCACGTCCGGCGATGGCGCTGGGTCTCTCGGCGGTGCCGGGTGCGGGCCAGAACTTCATCGTGGTCGAGGACGACCGGATGGCGCGCCAGATCGCCGAGAAGCGCGAGGCACGAGAGCGGGCGGCCATGCAGGCCAAGCGTCGCGTGCGTCGCAGCCTCGAGGACTTCATGGCCTCCATGGAGAAGGGCGAGAGCCAGGAGCTCAACCTCATCCTCAAGGGCGATGTGTCCGGTTCGGTCGAGGCGCTCGAGGATGCCCTGGCCAAGATCGACGTCGGCGACGAGGTCGGGATCCGGGTCATCGACCGCGGTGTCGGTGCGATCACCGAGACCAACGTCGACCTGGCCGCGGCCTCCGACGCCATCATCATCGGCTTCAACGTCCGCCCGCAGGGCAAGGCGACCGAGATGGCCGACCGCGAGGGCGTGGAGATCCGCTACTACTCGGTGATCTACCAGGCCATCGAGGAGATCGAGGCGGCACTCAAGGGCATGCTCAAGCCCGAGTACGAAGAGGTCACCTTGGGTCAGGCGGAGATCCGCGAGATCTTCCGCTCGTCCAAGGCCGGCAATATCGCAGGCTGCATGATCACCTCGGGTGTCATCCGTCGCAACGCCAAGGTGCGGGTGCTGCGTGACGGTTCGGTGGTGGCCGACAACCTCGATCTGGCCTCCCTGCGCCGCGAGAAGGATGACGCCTCTGAGGTCCGCGAGGGCTTCGAGTGTGGTCTGGTCCTGAAGAACTTCCAGGACATCAAGATCGGCGACATCGTCGAGGGCTTCGAGATGCGGGAGATCCCGCGTTCGTGACCTGACGGTGCCCGGACCGGTCCTCCCCGACCGGTCCGGGCACCACCCCGTGCGGGCGTCGGATCCACACCATGTGGACCCGGCGCCCGCTCCGCTCCCACCAACTCCAGCCAGGAGGAGAAATCATGGCCAGCCCCCGTGGACGCAAGATCGCCGACCGGATCCAGGTCATCGTGGCCGAGATGCTCGATCGCCGGGTCAAGGACCCTCGCCTCGGATTCGTGACCATCACCGATGTCCGAGTCACCGGAGACAACCAGCAGGCCACCCTCTTCTACACCGTGCTGGGGGACGAGACCTCGGCCGAGTCCACCGCGGCCGCACTGGAGTCGGCCAAGGGACTGCTCCGCTCCGAGGTCGCCGGTCAGCTCGGCATGCGACACGCTCCCAGCCTGGAGTTCATCCGTGACGCCCTGCCCGAGAGCGCGCGTGCTCTGGACGAGGTGTTGGCCAAGGCCAAGGAGGCGGATGCCGAGGTTGCCGCCCAGCGCCAGGGCAAGACCTTCGCCGGCGAGGAGGACCCCTACAAGAAGGTCCGTGAGGACGAGGGTCGCGACGGTGACCTCGAAGCCGACGAGGACTGAGAACGCAATGAGCTCCGCCGAAGGCGCCGCCGGGTTGGTCGTGGTCGACAAGCCCGGCGGTGTCACGTCGCACGGAGTGGTGGCCCGGATCCGTCGACTGGCGGGAACCCGCAAGGTGGGCCATGCCGGCACCCTGGACCCGATGGCTACCGGTGTCTTGGTGGTGGGGGTCAATCGGGCGACCCGGCTCCTCGGGCATCTGATGCTCACCCAGAAGTCCTACGACGCCACCATCCGATTGGGTCTCGGTACGGTCACCGACGATGCCGAAGGCGACCCGATCAGCAGCACCTCGGCGATTCACCTCGATGAGGCGACCATCCGTAGCGCACTCGCCGTGTTCGTGGGCGACATCGAACAGGTCCCCACCGCGGTCTCGGCGATCAAGGTCGACGGCAAGCGCGCCTACGCCAGGGTCCGGGCCGGCGAGCACGTCGAGCTCAAGGCTCGACCGGTCACCGTTCACGAGCTCACCGTGACCGGCTCCAGGGTGCTACCCGATGTCGGCGCGGGCTGCTTCGAGGTCGACATCTCGATGCGCTGCTCGAGCGGAACCTATGTTCGGGCCATCGCCCGGGATCTCGGCGCGGCACTGGGGGTGGGCGGTCACCTGAGCGCGCTGCGCCGTACCGCGGTCGGTCCCTTCGACCTCGGGTCCGCGCGTACGCTGGATCAGCTGGACGAAAGGTTCGTGATGCTGCCGATCGAGGCAGCGGCCCGGGCCAGTTTCCCGGTGGTGGAACTCAGCGAGAGTGAGGCCGCCGCGGTCCGGGTCGGCCGTGGACTCGACCGTGCGCTCCCAGGTGATGGCGAGCATGCTCTCTTCGCGCCCGGGGGCGAGTTCCTGGCCCTGCATGTGCCCCGCGGAGCGGCCGGCAGCAAGGCTTCCGCGGTCTTCGTGTGACCCGGGTCAGCGGGCCCGGAATCCCCTACTGACCGGCTCGGTGTCCGGCCTCCGCGGATGATGTGGAAAAGTTGAGCCGTGCATGTCTGGCGTTCCCTCCTCGACGTACCGACCGACCTCGGGTCCACGGCTGTTTCCATCGGCAACTTCGACGGTGTCCATCTCGGTCACCAGCACGTGTTGCGCCGGGCGCTTGCGGCCGGCCGGGAGCAGGCCTGTGATCTGGTCGTGGCGGTCACCTTCGATCCGCATCCGATGGCTGTCCTGCGCCCGGAGCACGCCCCGCCGACCCTGACCTCGATCGAGACCCGGCTGGCCCTCTTGGAAGGCACCGGCGTCGATGCGGTGCTGGTGATCCCGTTCGACCGGGAGATCGCGGCCTGGGGGCCTCGGGAGTTCGTCGAGCGGGTTCTGCATCAGACCCTGAAGGCTCGTGCGGTGGTGGTCGGCGCCAATTTCCGATTCGGTCACAAAGCCGCCGGTGACGTGGCTCAGTTGACCGAATTCGGCGCCGAGCTTGGTTTCATCGTCGAGGGTGTGGCACTCGATGGAGGCCCCCAGGTGTGGAGTTCGACGTACGTCCGGCACTGCCTTGCCACCGGGGACGTCTCGGGGGCAGTCGAGGCGCTGGGCCGGCCCTTCGTCGTGACCGGGGTCGTCGTGCGAGGTGACCAGCGGGGTCGGGAACTGGGCTTCCCGACCGCGAACGTGCCGACGCCGGTGGCCGAGGCGGCGCCGGCCGACGGCGTCTATGCCGGGTGGCTGACCCGTGCCGACACCGGTGAGAGGTTCCCGGCAGCGATCTCGGTGGGGACCAACCCGACCTTCGCCGGGGAGCGGGAGCGACGCGTGGAGTCCTATGTGCTGGACCGCACGGATCTGGAATTGTACGGCGTCGAGGTCGAGGTTGCCTTCGTCGAACGGCTGCGCGGGATGGTGGCCTTCGAGGGCATCGAGGCGCTGATCGAGACGATGAAGGACGACGTGTGCCGGGCCCGCGAGATCCTCGGGGTCGGGTAGGAGTCTCAGACTAGGGCAGAGCCCTCAGCCGAGGCTGCTCGTGTGCATCATCGTGAAGTCGCGTTCGGCGATCTGCCAACCGGCGTGAGTGCGGACGACCAGGTCGGTGTAGCTGCCCACAGCATTGATCCCGCGCTTGTTCTCGGCGTCCAGCAGGAGCGCGTCCACATAGGCGTGCACCCGGGCTCGACGGGGCAGATCAGGCATCTCCGGCTGGAAGGTCACGGTGACATTGCTGACCCTGTGCAGGGTATGCCCCATCGGGGCGTGCACCTCGCGCATATATCGGGTCACCTCGGCGGGTCCGTGCCAACTGCCGATGTCGCCGTAGTCCAGGCGACAATCAGGCGTGAACACCCCCGAGAACAACTCCCAGTCACGACTGTCGATCCCCGTGCAGTAACGCACCAGCAATGCTTCGATGTCGGCGTGGTCGCTGTTCCTGATGCTCACTCGGTCTCCTGATGTGCGGTTCGATACTGCCCCGGAGTGAACCCCAGTTGGTCGGAGAAGTCACGGGTCAGGTGTGCCTGATCGGAGTAGCCGAAGTCTTCGGCGACCTGGGCCAGCGGTGTCGCGGGATGCTCACGCACCAGCTCGGCGGCGGACTGGAGGCGTCTGCGCCGGATCAGCGCTGCCGGGCTCAGGCCGACGTACCGCTCGGCGAGCCGCTGCACGGTGCGAACCGATGTACCGAGTCGGGCGGCGACCTCGGGTACCTGGGTGATGCCGGGGTCGGCCTCGATCAGTTCCGTCATCCGGTTGGCCAGCAGGGCCTCATCGGTCGGGGGAGGCAGCTGTCGTACCAGCCAGTCGGCGAACGCGGTGGCCGCCGCCCTGATATCGCTGGCGGCGGCGTCAGGGGCCTGCGGGGCACCTTCCAGCCGGGCGCTCACCCCCTCCACCAGGTCGGGATGGTGCACGATCAGGTTGCGGTCGCGTGTCTCCCGGGGTGCCCCGAAGGTAGGCGCCGCGGCCGGGCGCAGCAGGGCGCCGATGGCCCAGCCCTGTCCGCGCAGCTCCCGGTGTGAGACCCGGGTGGTCGGTCCAGCGAGTTCCACCGCCAGTAGCCGCGTCCCGCCGCTCGCCTGGGAACTCACCACCAGATTGCTGGCACCGAACGCCAAGATCTCCTGGCGACTGAGCCTCCCCGGTTCAAGGAACCAGCGGGAGATCCAGAACCAGCGCACCGAATCGATGACCTCCTGGGGAGGCGACAGCCGGATGAACTGGGGCAGCCGGCCGGGGTGGAGGACACCGCGTCGCCGCGCCAGGGCTTCATCGGCTTCGGAACCAGGGGGCGGCACGGACATCGCCTCATCGTAGGGTCGGGTCGCCCGCGTTTTGGGGTCGGCATGTCGGCGCGGCTAGTCTTCTCAGGTTGCCGTGTGACGGCCGCGGATCCCAGTGCCCCGGAGAACAAGCCCGGGCGCGCCGCGCAACAAGAACCGAAGGAGGCCCCCATGTCGATCGGAACCGACGCGGAGACCAAGAAGAAGATCATCGCCGAGTACGCCACGACCGAGGGTGACACCGGTTCCCCCGAGGTGCAGATCGCGCTGCTCAGCTTCCGTATCTCGCACCTGACCGAGCACCTCAAGGAGCACAAGCACGACCACCACAGCCGTCGTGGACTGCTGCTGCTGGTCGGCCAGCGCCGCCGCCTGCTCAACTACCTGCAGAAGACCGAGATCGCGCGCTACCGCTCGATCATCGAGCGTCTCGGCCTGCGTCGATGACCAAGTGAAGGAGCGGCCACCCTGACCGGGGTGGCCGCTCCTTCGCACATCCGGACCCCGGCCAGTAGGCTGGGGTCCGGGTACGTCAGTACGCCAGATAACTTCACAACACCATCACCAGGAGCGACCTCGCATCGTCCGGCTCGGTCCTCGGTAGTGGCCTTCACGGCAGGGCATCGCCCCACCTGCGGGCCTCGATCGAAGACCGGCCCCTCCGACGAGGAGACGCCACCACCAGCGGACACCCGCCCGAACACGCCACGATGACGTGTGGGCGAGGCACGCTGGGGGACATCGCGGGTCGCTCCGCGAAACAGAAAGGGCCACCCACAATCGTGGAACCCATCATCAGCGCCGTCGAGACAGTCCTCGACAACGGCAAGTTCGGCAAGCGTACGGTCAAGTTCGAGACCGGACTGCTCGCCCGCCAGGCCGGCGGAGCCGTCACGGCCTACCTGGACGACGAGACGATGCTGCTCTCGGCGACTACCGCCTCGAAGCAGCCGAAGGATCACTTCGACTTCTTCCCGCTCACCATCGATGTCGAGGAGCGGATGTACGCCGTGGGTCAGATCCCCGGCTCCTTCTTCCGTTCCGAGGGACGTCCCGGCGAGGACGCGATCCTCACCTGCCGGCTGATCGACCGCCCGCTGCGCCCGACCTTCAAGAAGGGGCTGCGCAACGAGGTCCAGGTCGTCATCACCGTGCTGGCTCTGGACCCCAACCAGCCCTACGACGTGCTGGCGATCAACGCGGCCTCACTGTCCACCCAGCTCTCCGGCCTGCCGTTCTCCGGTCCCGTCGGTGGTACCCGGATGGCCCTGATCGACGGCCAGTGGGTGGCCTTCCCGACTCACGAGCAGCTCGAGAACGCGGTCTTCGACATGGTCGTGGCCGGTCGGGTCACCGAGTCCGGTGACGTCGCGATCATGATGGTCGAGGCGGAGGCTCCCGAGCACGCCTTCGAGCTGGTCAAGTCCGGCGCCCTGGCTCCCACCGAGGACGTTGTGGCCTCGGGTCTGGACGCAGCCAAGCCGTTCATCAAGCAGCTGGTCGAGGCCCAGGTCGAACTGGCCAAGGTGGCCGCGAAGCCGGTCGAGGACTTCCCGATCTTCCTGGACTACGCCGACGACGTGTACGCGGCCGTCGAGGCTGCCGTCTCGGCTCCCACCGCCGAGGCGCTGACCATCGCCGGCAAGCAGGAGCGCGAGGACCGTCTCGATGAGATCAAGGCCGAGCTGCTCGCGAAGGTCGCCGGTGACTTCGCGGGCCGCGAGAAGGAGATCGGGGCCGCGTTCCGATCGCTCAACAAGAACCTGATGCGCCAGCGGGTGCTGCGCGACAAGGTCCGGATGGACGGTCGCGGCCTGGCCGACATCCGCCCGCTGCACGCCGAGGTCGGCCTCATCCCGCGGGTGCACGGCTCGGCCCTGTTCGAGCGTGGCGAGACCCAGATCCTGGGTGTCACCACCCTGGACATGCTCAAGATGGAGCAGCAGCTCGACACCCTGTCGCCGGAGAAGCACCGCCGGTACATGCACAAGTACGTCTTCCCGCCGTTCTCCACCGGCGAGACCGGCCGGGTCGGTTCGCCCAAGCGTCGCGAGGTCGGCCACGGTGCTCTGGCCCGCCGCGCCCTGCTGCCGGTGCTGCCGAGCCGTGAGGAATTCCCCTACGCCATCCGCCAGCTGTCCGAGGCGATGGGCTCCAACGGATCGACCTCGATGGGCTCGGTCTGCGCCTCCACCCTGTCGCTGTTGCAGGCCGGGGTGCCGCTGAAGGCGCCGGTGGCCGGTATCGCCATGGGCCTGATCTCCGGTGAGGTCGACGGTGAGACCGCCTACGTCGCGCTGACCGACATCCTGGGCGCCGAGGACGCGATGGGCGACATGGACTTCAAGGTCGCCGGTACCCGCGACTTCGTCACCGCCCTGCAGCTCGACACCAAGCTCGACGGCATCCCGGCCGAGGTACTCGGCAAGGCGCTGGGCCAGGCCCACGACGCCCGCAACGCCATCCTGGACGTCATGGTCGAGGCCATCGGCGCCCCGGAGGAGATGAGCGAGTTCGCTCCCCGGATCATCACCGTGAAGGTCCCCGTGGACAAGATCGGCGAGGTCATCGGGCCCAAGGGCAAGGTGATCAACCAGATCCAGGACGACACCGGCGCCTCGGTCTCCATCGAGGATGACGGCACCGTCTACATCGGCGCCACCAGCGGTACCGCGGCCGATGCGGCGAAG
>CAYNFY010000034.1:0-39961 GCA_964396585.1 uncultured Nocardioides sp. | reverse complement strand
CAGCGACCCGAACAGTTATCTGCTCAACGGGGGACACGACTTCGTCCAGGCGGCCAGTATCAAGGCCGGGGTGGATCAGGCCGGTCCCCAGCAGGTCTGGGTCCCCTTCGACGTGCCCCTCAACCAGGCCTACAACACGCTCTACGCCGAGGGCCTCCCCGTGGCGGGTGGCGAACTGGTCGACACCGTCCGGGCTCCTCCGACGACCACCGACATGGCTCCTATCGCCTCGCAGGTGGCCAAGTCGGGCGCCGACGTGATGAACCCCCAGATGGCCGGATCCCTGCTGATCAATCTGGCCAAGACGCTGCACCAGCTCGGCTGGGACGGTCGATGGGTGACCTCGGACACCGGATTCGTCGACGCGGATCTGGACCTCTTCCCGGACGGTTGGCTGGATCGCGGCATCTTCGTGGGCTTCTTCCCGCCGATGTCGGCCGCCGCCGACTACCCGGGCCTGATGCAACTGAAGGAGGATTTCACCCTGGCCAAGCAGGACGGGGTCAAGAACGTGCCGGCCACGGATCGCTTCGTGCGTGGGGTGGCGGTCAACGCCTACTTCGCGGTCATCGCGGCCGCGCAGGTGGCCGATCAGGCCGGCGTCACCGACTCTGAGTCCTTCAAGAAGGCGATGGACGCTGCCGAGAACATCGACCTGGGTGGCGTGATGGCTCCGTGGAACCCCAATGCGTCGGCGAGCAAGTCGTCGCCGCGCGTCTCCAACGGAGCGATGTACGTCTACCACTGGGAGAACGGCACGTCCGTCCTGGACACCCCCGAACCTGTGGACGTGACCGAGATCTGGGAGTCGGGTCGGGGCTGATCGCTCGACCACTCCGCAGTACCCGATCGGCTGTCGACGAATGAACGGTCGATCGGGGTAGGGCCCCGATCGGTACCCCTACCCCACATCCCGGCCGAGCCCCCGGTGGGTTCCGGTATCTCCCTCGCACCCTGCGAGGTCACTCAGCAACGAAAGAGCACACCTCATGAAACTTCGTACTAGTCGCCGCGTGGCGGCGGGAACCGCGGCCCTGCTCGCGGCCGCATTGACCCTGACTGCTTGTGGGGACGACGACTCCACCGCGGGGTCCTCCTCCGGCAAGGAGACCATCAAGCTCGGACTGGTCACGAGCGTCGGTACCCGAGTCGACTTCAAGGACGTCGTCGCGTCGGCCGAGGCGGCCGCGCTGGCGGTCAACGAGCAGGGCGGCATCGACGGCAAGGACGTCAAGATCGTCTTCTGTAATGAATCGCTGGACCCGAACAAGGGTCGCGCCTGTGTTCGTGACCTGATCGGGCAGGGAATCACCGCCATGGTCGGATCCTCGGTCTCCACCATGGAGGCCGACATGGTGAAGATGCTCAACGAGGCGGGCATCGCCAACTTCGCGCCCGGTACCTACGGTGCCGCGGCGAACGACGACAACTCCTACCTGCTGAATCCCGGATGGAACTTCAACCAGCCGGCCACGGTCGAGGCGGCGGTTCAGGCCGGAGCCAAGAAGATCATCTGGGCTCCGTTCGATCTCCCGTTGAACCAGGCCTACGGCCCGGTCTTCGAGAAGGGTGCGAAGCTGGCCGGAGGTGAGTTGGTGGAGACGGTGAAGATCGCCCCCACCACGACCGACATGGCTCCGGTCGCAGCCAAGATCGCCTCGAGCGGTGGCGACGGAGTCATCATCAACATGACCGGCAGCCTGATCATCAACCTGATCAAGTCGCTCGACCAGCTGGACTGGGACGGCAAGTGGGTGACCGGTGACGCGGCCTTCAACGACGAGGACCTCGACAGCTTGCCCGCCGGTTGGTTGAGCGATCGGGCGATCTTCGTCTCGCCGTTCCCGCCGATGAGCACCGCCGACCAGTTCTCCGGCGTCAAGCAGTTCCAGACCGATCTGGCCGCGGCCAAGTCCGCCGGTATCAAGAACGTGCCGAACACGGAACGTTTCGTCCGCTCCTGGGCGGTGAACTCGTACTTCGGGGTGATCGCCGCCGCGGACGTGCTCAAGAACGCCGAGGGCACCAGCGCGGAGGACTTCAAGAAGTCGGCCGACACGATCACCGACATCGATCTGGGTGGCGTGATCCCGCTGTGGACTCCGTCGGCCTCCAAGAGCACCGTCGACACCCGAGTCTCCAACCCGACCCAGTGGTTCTACCACTGGAAGGACGGCAAGGCGGTGCTGGACACCCCCGAGCCGGTCGACGTGGCCCCGATCTGGGACGGCTCGATGGGCTGATCCCGCCCTACCTCACGCGGCGGACGGTCCACCGTCCGCCGCGTGGGTTCCATCCGGCCCCGGCCGATCCGGTGGACCAGCAGTCACGAATGAGGAGTAATGGCATGGGAAATGTAATGGAGACCTTGCAGGACCGCCTGGAACTGATCGACCTGGTGGCGCGGATCAGCCAGAGTGTCGATCGGGGTGACCCGGAGGCGATCGCGGCCTGCTACACCGAGGACTCGCTCGATGACCACGGTGGCTTCAAGGGCACCGGTAGGGAGTTCGCCGCCTACATCTGCGGTGGCTCACCGATCTCGCGGACCGCTCGCAACATGCTGCACGCGTTGAGTCAGTCCCTCTTCGAGATCCACCCGGACGAGGCGTGGGGCGAGACCGCCTTCACCTTCACCATGACCAACGAGGACGGCAGCCTCTTCTACAGCTTCGGCCGCTACGTCGACTACTTCAAGAAGGTCGAGGGCACCTGGTTGCTGCACTACCGGCGGGTCGTCACCGACTGGGCCGGCACGGTCGAGGGAACTCCGTTCTCCTCTCCTGCCTGGGTGCAGAGCACTCGTGGCGACCGCAACGACCCGCTCTACGACCGCCTGCGCGCGCCGGCCGAGTGACGAACCCAGCACCCCGATAGCGCGACACCACCCACGCGAGCCAGGAGTAGGACATGCAGAGATTCACCGACAAAGTCATCTTCATCACCGGAGCCGGCTCCGGCCTGGGCCGGGCCTGCGCGCTGCGGCTGGCCTCTGAAGGCGCCGTCGTGGCGGTCACCGACCGAGACACCGACTCGGCCGCGGCGGTGGTCGAGGAGATCGAGGCATCCGGCGGCCGGGGCACCGCCTTCGCCCTGGATGTCACCGATTCCGTGGCGATCAGTGCCACCCTCGATGAGATCGAGAAGCGACTCGGCCCGGTGGACTGCGCGGTCAACAACGCGGGTGTCAGCCCGCCCTCCGCGTTGACCGGCGAGTACGACGAGACCGTATGGGACCAGGTGATGGACATCAACGTGCGGGGGGTGTTCGTCTGCCTCAAGAACGAGCTGGCCCGGATGGCTCCGCGGGGCACCGGCTCGATCGTCAACGTCTCCTCGATCGCCGGGCTACGGGCCCCGATCAGTGGGGTGGCCGCCTATGCCGCGTCCAAGCACGCCGTCTCCGGTCTGACCAAGGCCGCCGCCCGTGACTACGCGAAGGCAGGAGTACGAGTCAACGCGGTCTGTCCCGGACACATGCGTACCCCGATGGTCGAGGGATTCTTCGGCGCCAACCCCGAATTCGAGCAGGTCCTCAACGAGCGGATCCCGATGGGCCGGGTCTCCGATCCGGCCGAGGTGGCCGCGGTGGTGGCATTCCTGCTCTCCGATGACGCCTCCTTCGTGACCGGCGACCTGATGCTCGCCGACGGCGGTCTGCTGCTCTGACTCGGTCCGGCCCCCAGGATGCCGAAGAGCTCGACTCTCGCGGTGGTGATTCGAGCGCAGCGAACCTCCGCCGCCCCATCAATCGAAAGCGCACCAGCCAACCCCGAAGGACCCCGGATGTATCCCCACGCACTGTCCCCTCTCACCGTCGGCTCGATGGAGCTGCGCAACCGGATCGTCCGGGCGGCACACGGCGTGCTGTTGCCCTGGGCCGATGACGGGGGCGGGCATGTCGCCTACCACGTGGCCCGGGCCAAGGGCGGGGTCGCGATGTCGATCATGGGCATCGGCGGGGTACACCCGACCAACCCCACCGCCATCCCGACCCACGAGGACCGGGTGGTGGCCGGTCTGGGCGCGGTGGCGCAGGCCGCCCACGAGCACGGGATGAAGTTGCTCTGTCAGATCTGGCACGGTGGCGCCGTCAAGCCCAACATGCTGGGTGGTGCCCCCTGGTCGGCCAGCGAGGTGGTGAATACCGCGCGTGGGGTGGTGCCCGTGTCGATGTCGCACGGCATGATCGATGAGATGGTCGGCTCGTTCGCCGCGGCGGCGCGGCGGGTCAAGGAGGCGGGGCTCGACGGTGTCGAGATCCACGGCGCCAACGGCTATCTGATCAACCAGTTCCTTTCGCCGGCCACCAACCTGCGCACCGACGAGTACGGCGGCAGTTTCGAGAACCGGGCGCGATTCCTCGATCGGATCCTGGACGAGGTGCGGGCCGAGGTCGGCGAGGACTTCGTGGTGGGGCTGCGACTGACCAGCGACGAGTTCGTCGAGGGTGGCCTGCGGCCCGACCTGACGGCCTCGATCGCGGCCAGCGTGGAGTCCAAAATCGACTACCTGAACGTGTCGCTGGGCGGTTACTGGCGTCCCGAGGAGATCACCGGTCCCACCGATCGACCGCTGGGATACCAGCTCGAGCCCAGCTCGGTGGTCACCCGCGCGGTCGAGGTGCCCACCATGGTCACCGGCCGGATCATGTCCTTGGACGTGGCCGAGCACGTGGTCGAGTCGGGGGTCGCCGACATGGTCTCGATGGTGCGCGGGCTGATCGCCGACCCCGAGATCGTGACCAAGACCGCGGCCGGCAGAGTGGCCGAGATCCGGCCCTGCATCGGGATGCTCGAATGTGTGAGCAGCACCCTGTCGGGCACGTTCTCGTGTGGCGTCAACCCCCAGGCCGGTCATGAGCACGTGCTGCCCGATCTCGCCCAGGTGCGGGCATCGCAGCCGCGCAAGGTGCTGGTGGTGGGTGGCGGCCCGGGTGGCATGGAGGCGGCTCGCACCGCGGCGCTACGCGGTCATCAGGTGTCTCTCTACGAGATTCAGCGCACCCTGGGCGGTCAGCTGAAGATCGCGTCCCGGGCGCCCTACCGGGCCGACTACGCCGCGATCACCGGATGGCAGGAGGACGAGCTACGACGACTCGGCGTGAAGATCGTGCTGGGTACCGGAGTCGATCCCGATGTGGTGGCGGCCGAGGCACCCGACGTGCTGGTCCTGGCCACCGGCTCGGAACCGCGGACCGACGGTACCCAGTTGATGCGCCCGGTCACGCCGTTCGAGGGTGCTCGGCTGCCGCACGTGCACACCGGCTGGGACCTATTCGCCGATCGGCCGCTCGATCCGGGTGCTCACGCCGTGGTCTTCGACGATGCCGGGCTGTACGACGCGCTGGCCGTGGCCGATGAGTTGGTGCGCCGCGGCGTCGAGGTCACCTTGGTGATGCCACAGGACGCACCGGCAGAACGTATCGCGGTGCGCTCCAGCGTCGTGGCTCCGACCCTGGAGCGTCTGGCCCAGGCGGGTGTCACCGTGCTGAGCCGTCATGTCCTACTCGGGACGCGTCCGGGAGTGGTCGAGCTGACCTGTGCCGGGGTCGTTCGCGAGGTGCCGGCCGACTCGCTGTTCGTGGTGGGGCACCAGGTGCCGAACCGAGAGTTGTTGGACTACCTGGAGGACTACACCGGCGAGATACACACCATCGGTGACGCCGGCGGCTTCCACACCTTGAGCCAAGCGATCCATGACGGGGACGCCGTCGGCCGCCGGATCTGACCCGGCCAGCGCCCCCATCGACGAACCGAGAGGAACCCTGATGAATCGACCGATCCGTGGCTACCTGGATACCCGCTGGGGCCAGCTGCACTATTCCGAGCAGGGCTCGGGAGAGCACACCGTCGTGCTCTTTCACGAGACCCCGCTGAGTCATCGTGCCTTCGAGCGGCTGGCTCCGGCGTTGTCGGGGTCGTTCCGGACGATCGCCTTCGACACCGCCGGCTACGGGGAGTCCGATCCACCGCCGAGCATCACCACGATCGAGGAGTACGCGCAGTCCTTCCTCGAGGGTCTCGATGCGCTCGGGGTCGACAAGGCGGTCCTCTACGGGGTGCACACCGGGGCCAGCTATGCCATCGAGATCGCGGCCAGCGCGCCGGATCGGGTCGAGGCGCTGATCGTCTCCGGGGTGCCCTTCTATCCCGAAGAGGTGCGGCTGGCCAAGCGAGTGCCGGACGTGCCCGAGTTCGTCGACGACGGATCGCACCTGGTGGCGAGCTTCTCGCGCCCACCCAAGGAGTACGACAATCTGATGCTGAGCCGGATGGCGGGTTCGGTGGCCGAACGCCCCGATCGGGTCTTCTGGTCCTATCAGGCCGTCTACGACTACCGTCCCGACCTGACCCTGCCCCGGGTCTCGGCGCCGATGCTGTTCGCCACCAATGCGGTGGATGTGTTGCACCCCTCGGACCAGATGGCCAAGGAGCTGGTGCCGCACGCCGAGATGGTGTTCATCGGGACCGACCGGCTGCCGCTCTATTGGACCGAGTCCGACGCGCTCGCCGCTGAGATCGAGAAGTTCGTGACCGATCTCTGAGCCAGCCGTGTCCGCTGCCTGTGACTGTCGGGTGGGCGGTGGTTCCAGAAGACACGCTATTGTGTTCTAATCATGTTCTAGTAATGATTCGATTCGTCTCCTTCTAGGAGCCGGACCAGAGCCCGAGGAGTGAGTACGTGTCTGGAGAGCAATTCGTTCTGGAGCGCCGTCAGGGTCAGGTGGCCGTGGTGACTCTCAACGAGCCGGAGGCACGCAACCCGCTCAGCCCGCAGTTGGTCCGCGACGTGACCGCGGTGCTCCAGCGTCTGGCGAGTGATCCCGACGTGCGAGTGGTGGTCCTCACCGGTGCCGGCAGGGGCTTCTGTGCGGGCGCCGATCTACGCAGGATGCGATCCGCCTCGCCCCTGGAGGACCGCGACGAGTACGACGAGATCCTGATCCTCAATCGGCTGTTGTGGGGATACCCGAAGCCCACGATCTCCGCCGTGCACGGCTTCGCCATGGGAGCCGGCGCGAACCTGATGAGCTGGTGCGACATGGCCCTGGTCGAGGAGGATGCCCGGATCGGATACCCCGAGGTCAAGGCCGGAGTGCCCTCGGCCACCGTGATCCCGACCCTGATGCGCACGGTCGGACGCAAGCGGATGTTCGAGTTGGTCCTGACCGGGTTGCCGATCCCGCCCGAGGAGGCAGCCGCGATCGGCCTGGTGAACCGGGTCGTGCCCCGCGGCACGGTGGTGGAGGCGGCCATGACCCTGGCCGGTCAGATCGCCGAGCACCATCCCCAGGCGGTGCGGTTCACCAAGGAGATCATCAAGACCACTACCGACATGTCCTTCGACCAGTCGCTCACCTACGCCAAGGACCTGCGGGTCATCTCGCGCCTGCGAGACGACTTCAAGGTCGAGATCAGCCAGGGCGGGAGCAGCACGCAATGAGCGAGTCGGTGCTGACCGAGGTGGCCCAGCCCCTCGCCGGGATCCGGGTCCTGGACCTGACCACCGTCCTCTCCGGTCCGCTGTGCACGATGATGCTGGGCGACCAGGGTGCCGACGTGATCAAGGTCGAGCCGCCCACCGGAGACCCGGCCCGCGGGATGGGCCCGCCGTTCTGGGGTGGCGAGAGTTGCGAGTTCCTGGCGCTCAACCGCAACAAGCGCTCGATCACATTGGACCTCAAGTCGGACCAGGGGCGTGAGGCGTTCCTGGAGTTGTGCCGCGATGCCGACGTGATCGTGGAGAACTATCGCACCGGGGTCACCGAGCGGTTGGGGATCGACTGGGAGGTCGTCAGGGAGATCAACCCACGGTTGATCTATGCCTCCATCTCCGGTTTCGGCCGGACCGGTCCACGCGCCGCGGAGCCGGCTTATGACGCGATCATGCAGGCATTCGTGGGGATGATGGCGGCTACCGGTCACGACGGGGACGAGCCGGTCCGGGTGAACACCTCGATCTGTGACATCGGCGCGGCCATGTCGGCCAACCAAGGCATCCTGCTCGCCCTGATGGCGCGCGAGCGCACCGGTCGCGGTCAGTTGGTCGAGGCCTCGATGTTCGAGACCCAGGTCGCCTGGCTGCTGTATCGCGCGGTCGGCTACTTCGCCACGGGTTCGGCGCCGGCTCGCAAGATGGGCTCCGGTGCGCCGCACGTGGTGCCCTACGAGGCGTACCCGACCGCCGACGGACACATCGTGGCCGGGGCTCTCAACGACGGTCTCTACCGCCGGATGGTCGGCACCATGGGACTGCCCGAGCTGGCCACCGACCCGCGCTTCGCGACCAATCATGACCGGGTGGACAACCGGGTGGAGCTGACTCGCTTGTTGCGCGAGCGGTTCGCCGAGCACGAGACCAAGGTCTGGGTGGAGCGATTGACCGAGGGCGGGGTGCCGCACAGCCCGGTGAACACGGTGGAGGACGTGCTGAGCGATCCGCAGACGCTGGCCCGGGACATGATCGCCGAGATCGAGCACCCGGTGGCGGGGACCATCAAGGTGCCCGGCATCGCGATCAAGTTGAGTGATACTCCGGGCACGATCCGCCTTGCTCCGCCGGGTCTGGGACAGCACCAGGAGGAGATCCTGGGCGCTCGATTCCGGCCGGACCACCCCGAGAAGGGCTGAGGATGCGCTCGGTGCAGGTCGGGTCCACGGGCCAGGACCGGGTGGCCGTCGTCGAACTTCGGCGTCCCCCGGAGAACTACCTGACCCACGAGATGCTGTCCGGTCTGGTAGAGGCACTGGTGGAGTTGGCCGAAGACCCGGCGACTCGTGCGGTGGTGGTCGCCTCGGAGGGCAGGCACTTCTGTGCGGGGCGGAACTTCGGTGCCCAGCGGGCGGCCGGAGACACTTCCGAGAATGTCTACCGAACCGCCGCGCGGCTGGTGGAGGTGGACATCCCCTGGGTGGCCGCGCTGACCGGGGGCAGCATCGGGGCCGGTCTGGGACTCGCGGTGTTGGCGGACCAGCGGGTCGCCGCCGAGACCGCCTACCTGAGCGGCAACTTCGTGAAGCTGGGACTGCACCACGGGTTCGGCCTCAGCGCCACGCTGCCGGCGCTGCTCGGTGTTCATCAGGCCGGTCGATTGCTGACTACCGGGTCTCGGGTAGGGGCCCAGGAGGCCTACCGGATCGGCCTGGTCGACGAGGTAGCGGCCGAGTCGGAGGTTCTGGAGGCGGCCCGGCGTCGGGCCGCCGACTTGGCGGCGCTGCCTCCCTTGGCAGTCAGTTCGGTACGTAGGACGTTGCGCGCCGGGCTCGCCGAGTCGTTCCGGGAGGCGGTGGCACACGAGCTGGGGGAACAGACCCGGCTGGCAGGCACGGCCGATGCCCGGGAGGCGGCGGCCGCGGCTCGTGAGCGCCGACCCGGGGTGTACCAGGGAGCCTGAGCACCAGATCAATGCTTATTAATGCTGATATAAGACTAGTAGCGGCTGTTCGTCGTGTTCTCCGGATCGCGCTCCCAGCCCTCACCGACCGAACGGAGTTGAGAGCGGCGTGACTACCTTCCGCCCCGCAGCGCGCGAGGTCCCACCCCGGGACGTGTTGCTGCAGTTGTACAAGACCATGGCCACCATCACCACCGCCGAGACCCAGACGGTGGGTGCGGTGAAGTCCGGTCGTCTGAATGCCGCCGTCTATCCGGTGCACGGACTGGAGGCGGTCTGCGCCAGCATCGGGCTGGCGCTGGATCCGACCGACTACATGGTCTCCACCTATCGCAACCTCGGCGACGCCATCGCCAAGGGGGTCGCTCTGCGCGAGATCGTGGCCGAGGCTTACGGCCGGGTCGGGGGCACCAGTAAGGGCAAGGGCGGCCCGATGCATCTGGCCGACGTCCGGCAGGGCTTCATGGCCACCTCGGGGATCGTCGGCGGAGGCATCCCGATCGCGGTCGGCCTGGCCCTGGCCGCCCAGCTCGACGGCGAGCAGCAGGTGGCGCTGACCACCTTCGGGGACGGCGCCACGTCGATCGGCGCGTTCCACGAGGCGATCAACATGGCCTCGCTCTGGGAGCTCCCGATCGTCTTCGTCTGCCAGAACAACGCGTGGGGGGAGCACACCGCGCTGGACGAATACGCGGGCAACCCGATCCTGGTCGAGCGGGCCCGCTCGTACGGGGTCAAGTCGGTGCGGGTCGACGGCTTCGACCCGATCGCCACCGCCCACGTGATGCAGGCCGCCGTGGATCACGCCCGTTCGGGCAGCGGGCCGGTCTTCGTCGAGGCGATGACCTACCGCCTCGGGCCGCATTCGGCCGCCTCGGACCGTTCCTACATGCCGGCCGACGAGTTCGAGGCCGCGATGCGTCGTGACCCCACCCCGACCTTCCGGCGCTGGCTGGCCGAGGGCGGGCGGGTCGAGGAGAGCGACCTGGCCCGGATCGATACGGAGGTGGACGCCTACGTCGCCGATGCGATGGAGTTCGCCGTCGCCTCTCCGACCCCGGACCGCTCCGAGCTCTATACCGATGTCTTCGCCGACCCGGCTGCGATCCCCAGCCGGTCGGCCCAGTGGAGGAGGAACGCGCGATGAGCGTGCAGATCGATGTGGCGGCCCAGTCGGCCGGGACTACCGAGGTGATGAACTGTCAGCGTGCCATCCGCTCGGCGCTGGAGGACCAACTGGCCACCGACGACCGGGTGCTGGTGCTGGGCGAGGATGTGGCCGATCCGCCGGGTGGTGTGATCGGCACCACCAAGGGGCTGTCGACCCGGTTCGGCACCCACCGGGTACGCGCCACCCCGATCGCCGAGCAGGCCATCGTGGGCGCCGCGATCGGTGCCTCGCTGGCCGGTTACCGGCCGGTCGCGGAGATCATGTTCTGTGACTTCCTGGCGGTGACCGCCGACCAGATCGGCAACCACGCGGCCAAGCTGCGGTACATGTCGGGCGGTCAGACCCCGGTCCCCATCACCATCACCACCTTCGTCGCCGGTGGTCGGTTCGGGGCGCAGCACACCCAGTCGCTCGAGGCCTGGTTCATGCAGATGCCCGGGATCAAGGTCGTGATGCCGTCGAACCCTTATGACGCCAAGGGACTGCTCAGCGCCTGCATCCAGGACGACGATCCCTGCCTCTTCATCCAGCCGCTGAGCCTGATGTTCAACGTGAAGCAGGATGTTCCCGCCGAGCCGTACCTGATTCCGCTCGGCGTGGCCTCGGTCCCGCGGCAGGGCAAGGACGTGACCATCATCGCGCACGGGTCGCAGGTCCCTGCCGCTCTCGAGGCCGCCGAGCAGCTGGCTCCCGAGGGCGTCGACGTCGAGGTGGTCGACCTGCGCACCCTGGTGCCACTGGATATCGACACCGTGCTCAGCTCCGCGGCCAAGACCGGACGAGTGATCGTGACCCACAGTGCAACCGAGTTCTGCGGCCCCGGCGCCGAGATCTCCTCGCAGATCCATGAGGCGCTCTTTCACCAGTTGAAGGCGCCGGTCACCCGGATCGGTGGCCCGTACGCGCCGATGCCGTTCGCCCCGGAGGTGGAGTACCACCCGGTCGCTGCCGATCTGGTGGACGCCGCGCGCACCCTGGTGCGGTCCTGAGCACGACTGCACAGATCCCCACAGCACAGAAGGAGACAAACACGTGAAGCTCGAGTCGAACGTGGCCGTGGTGACCGGCGGGACCGGGACCATCGGTGAGGTGATCGGGACGGCGCTGCGCGAGGCCGGTGCCCTGGTGGTGCGCTGGGATCGCGATGCCGGCGACGGCTCCGAACCGGACCTGATCGCCGTGGACGTCTCGTCGAGCGAGTCGGTCGAGGCGGCCATGGACCTGACCGTGCAGCGTTTCGGGGTACCGCGCGTCCTGATCAACGCGGCCGGTCTCTCCGGTGGGCTGGCGACCCTGGCCACCGAGGCTGTGCATTCGGGCGACTGGAGCGGGGTGCTGTCACCGGAATCGGCCTGGCAGCAGACCTTCTCGGTCAACGTGCTCGGACCGGTGAACACCATCCGGGCCTTCGCCCGGGTGGTGGGGGAGCAGGACTCCACCGAGGCCACCGACGACGGGGGCAGCGTGGTCAATATCAGCAGCACCAGTGGTGGCCCGATCGTGGATCCGGCGTTGTCGGCGTACTCGGCGAGCAAGGCCGCGGTCAACATGATCACCCGGCTCGCGGCCTCGGATCTGGGCCCGCTGGGGATCCGGGTGAATGCGGTGGCTCCCGGCTTCATGGAGACCCGGATGAAGCCGATGCCCGGACCCGCCGTGACAAGCGCCGCACCGGACCGTCCCACCGCTACCGTCGATACGGGTGCCAGGGTCGCCTCGCAGACGCCCTATCGGGGCAGGCTGGGTCGGCCCGAAGACATTGCGGAGGCGGTGCTGGCGGTGCTGGCGAGTGGTTTCGTCACCGGACAGGTGATTCACGTCGAGGGTGGACTCACTCTGCACAGTCTGCTGCGAGGCTGATCCTCCAGTCTCATGCTGTTATCACGCTGGTTGTCACTATGCTTGTTCTTAGTTATGCTCTGATCTGCACTAGCTTGACGAGTCGCCGGGAGGCGTGATGGCTGCAGTTACTCGGGACCGCAATGCGCGGTCGCGCATTCGCGAGTACTTGGCGATGCACGGCCCGATCGATGACCCCAGTGGTCGAGCGACCGCCGAACTCAAGGAGGCCGTGGACTACCAGGGCAACTCCGTGGCGTTCATCCAGCTGGTGGCGGCAATGGACCGCGACGGTGAGATCATCCGGGAGATCCGGGGCAAGCGGACCTACCGGATCGGCAATGCCAGCAAGATCTCGGCAGGTGGCGCGGCGATTCCCTCGGAGTTCGGCGGGGGTTCGTCCTTGGGCGTGCCGATCGATTTGGACTACGACCGTCTGGCCCGGGCACTGCTGCGGCAGGTCGCACGTGGGATGGAAGGACAGCAGGACGGCTCCTCCTATCAGGAACTGGTGGTGGAGCGGGATCGCCTGCAGGCCGAACGCGATGAGTACGCTCGACGGCTCGAGGCCGCCCGCCATCAGTTGGGCGGCATTCTGGGAGAGCATCTCGCCGGCAACGCCGCGGAGGAGCAGGCCAGCTGAGCATGCTCGTTCCCCCGCCTGGTCGGTGACCGACCACGCACTTCCTACCGAGGCCCGGACGCAGTCAAGCGTCCGGGCCTCGGCCGTTCTCTAGTATTGACTCCAACATAATTAGCGAGCATCATTAGGGCGTCAGTCGTGTTGACCCGATGTCACGCGACGAAGGAAGGAGCCCGATGAAGCTCGTCGAGCCGGATCACCCGGAACTGGACACCGACACCGAGCCGACCCTCCACGAGGTCGCGCCGGACGTGTTCGCGGTCGTGCAGCTGGACGGAAGCTGGGGACTCAGCAACGCGATGCTGGTGCGCCGCCCGGGGAGTTCCGTATTGGTGGACACGTTCTTCACCGAACGCCGCAACCGGCGGCTGCGCGAGATCATCACCGCCGTCGATCCTGCTCAGCCACGGTTCCTGGTCAACACCCATCACCACGGCGACCACGTCCACGGCAACGGGTTCTTCCCCGAAGCGTTGATCGTCACCCACGAGGCCACCAGAGCGGCCCTGGCCGTGTTGGACCCGAGCGTCTCAGCGCGTCGCTTCAGCAACGTCGACTTCGGGGTCACCTGCCCCAGCATGCCGGACCTCACCTTCTCCGAGCGGCTCACCCTGACCGGAGAAGGACTGGAGGTGACCGTGATCCACCCAGGGCTGGCCCACTGCCCGGGCAACAGCGTGGTGTTCGTTCCCGAGCGGGGGGTCCTGGCCGCCGGTGACCTGCTGCTCTCGGGATGCACACCCACCTTCGTGGGCGGAAGCGCTTTGGGCTTCCGGTCGGTACTGGCAGACCTGCGCGAGCTGGCGCCGAAGGTGGTCGTGACCGGTCACGGCCCGGTATGCGGACCCGAAGTCTTCGCCGAGACCGAGGCCTATCTGGACCTCATCGTGGACCTGGCCGAGAAGGGCCTGGCCAACTCGGCCACGCCCTTGCAGGTGGCCCGGGACACCGATCTCGGCCAGTTCGCTCGGTGGCACGACCGAGAGCGCATCGTCGGCAACCTCTACCGCGCGATGAGCGAGCTCAGCGGTGCCGAGGGCATCGATGTCAAAAAGATGTGGGCCGACACCCACGACTACCTCGGTCATGCGGTCAGGAGCAGGGCGTGAGACTCGTCTCCTTCGTCACCCCCGCGGGTCCGCGCTGCGGAGTGCTGGTCGAGAACCGCGTGGTCGAGGTGACCGATCTGCTCGGTGGGGAACCCATCCGAGACGTTCAAGGTCTGGTCGAACGGGAGGGCAGCGCCCTGCTCGGCTTGCGGGCCGCCCTGGCGCAGACCGATGTCGACCGGCTGCTCGGTCCCGACCTCGCGGACGTCGAATTGCTACCTCCGGTGCTGCGCCCGCCGACCGTACGCGACCACATCACCTTCGAGGATCACGCCACCCGGCAGTTCACCCGGGAGATCGCCGAGGTCTGGTACCGCCGGCCGATCCACTACTACTCGAACCCGGCGCAACTGGTCGGGCACGAGCACGACGTGCGGCTGCCCGCCACCGAGCGGCTCGACTACGAGCTCGAACTCGCGGTGGTGATCGGCGATGAGGTCAGCGACCTGTCGCCCGAGCAGGGACTGGACCACGTGGTCGGCTTCACCCTGCTCAACGACTGGAGCGCACGCGACCTGCAGGCCGACGAGATGACCTACGGCCTGGGCCCGGCCAAGGGCAAGGACTTCGCGACCTCGCTCGGCCCCTGGGTGGTCACCGTGGACGAGGTGGCTCAGTACCTGCACGACGGCATCCTCGATGTGCACTGCGAGGTGCTGGTGAACGGCGAGAAATGGGCCGAGAACCGCTCCGATTCGCAGCGGCATACGTGGGGGCAGATCCTCTGCCACGCCTCACAGGACAGTCGGCTGTTGCCCGGCGACGTACTGGCCAGCGGGACCGTCGGAGGCTGTTCGATCGGTGAGGCTCTGCGCAACGGCACGGACGCGCACTATCTGCGCGCCGGGGACCGGGTCGAGCTACGCGCCGAGGGTCTGGGGTCGTTGGTGAACACCATCACCGCCAATCCACGTGAGGTTTCCCAGACCCATTACCGGGCCGCGAGCCTGCCCCCGATGCCGCAACCCATCACCCCGCCGGCCGCGTCCTGAGCCGAGGAGAATCCGATGACCTTCATCATTGCCAGCCCCTGCATCGACGTCCTGGACAAGTCCTGTGTGCAGCAGTGCCCGGTCGACTGCATCTACGAGGGCGCGCGGATGCTCTACATCCACCCCGACGAATGTGTCGACTGTGGCGCCTGTGAGCCGGCCTGTCCGCAGGAGGCGATCTTCTACGAGGACGAGGTACCCGAGGAGTACGCCGACTTCGCCGAGGCGAACAGGGTCTTCTTCGAAAAGCTCGGTAGTCCCGGCGGCGCGGCCGATGTCGGCCCGCAGACCCACGACGCCCCTCAGGTACTGGCGATCGCCGCGTCGTCTGTCTCTTGACCCCGCAAGCCCCCCAGAACGAGGAACACCATGAAGTTCATTGTCGACCTGAACACCTGCGAGAACCACGGGCAGTGCACCTACCTGGCCGGGGATGTCTTCGCCCTGGACGCGAATGGTGACCTGAACCTGCGCGCCTTGACCACCTCGGACGAGTACGTCTCCGAGGAACTCGCAGCAGACGTCATCGAGGACATCCAAGAAGCCGCCGACATGTGTCCGGTCCAGGCGATCCGGCTGGAGGCCTGAGCATGACGGGGAGCCACGACCCCGCGGAACGGGTCATCGTGGTGGGGGCGGGGCTGGCCGGGCTGCGCGCCTGCGAAGGGCTGCGAAGGGGCGGCTACACCGGAGCGCTCACCGTCTTCGGAAGCGAACCGGACCTGCCCTACAACCGCCCCCCGTTGTCCAAAGCAGCATTGCGTGCCGCTGACTCGAGCCTCGAGTTCCGAATGCCGTCGAGTCTGGACGATGTCGAATGGCGACTGGACGCTCCGGTATCGGCCGCCGACCTGACCGGTCGCACCGTCACCTCGGGGGACGAGGTCCTCGGTTGGCGGGGCCTGGTCATCGCCACCGGACTCACCCCTCGGCGCCTGGACCTACCCGGCCCCGCAGCCGGCCGGCACGTGCTGCGGACCGTGCGCGACGCCGCTGGGCTGCGCGAGCAGATCCGGTCCGGCAGCCGGGTAGTGGTGGTCGGCGCCGGCTTCATCGGCTGTGAGGTCGCCCTGACCCTGACCGCGATGGGCGCCCGGGTGCACCTGGTCGAGCCCGCCGGATTGCCGATGGCAGCCCAGTTGGGGCCGTTGCTGGGTGCGGTGGTGCGGCGACGGCTACTGGCCGACGGGGTCACCCTGCATCTGGGGCACCCGCCGACGACGTGGCTCGGTTCGGAGCGGGTCGAGGGGGTCGCCCTGGCGGACGGCACGCTGCTCGCCGCCGATCTCGTCGTCGAGGCAGTCGGCTCGGTCCCGAACGTCGGCTGGCTGGCCGGGAACGGGCTGGACCTGAGCGACGGAGTGCTCTGTGACGACCGACTCCGGGTTGCGGCTCGGGCAGATGTGCGTGCTTGCGGTGACGTGGCCCGTTTCCCCCACCCGCTGCGTACCGGTGAGCCCCGCCGGATGGAGCACTGGACGCTGGCCGGAGACACCGGTCGTCAGGCCGGTCGGCTACTGGCCCGCACCCTGACCGGAGCCGAGCCGCAGGCCGAGAAGCCGGTGATGCCCTCCTTCTGGAGCGATCTGGGAAGTCTGCGACTGCAGTCCTTCGGCATCCCCGGCGACGGTATGGGGGACATCCGGGTCCTGGAGGGCGAGCCGGAGGGGGAGATCGCGGTCGGGTACCACCGCGACGGGCTGTTGACCGGTGTCGTCTTGATCGGACTCGGCAACCGGTACCAGCACTATCGCCGGGAGGTGGACCGAAGCCTGCAGAACCGGGCCCTGGCTACCTCTGTCCCGGCTCCCAGCTTCGCTGGCTGAGCACGGCCTCATCCACCGCATCACCCACGCATCGAGAGGCGTCACCGATGAACGGACCCGCATTCGAACCGCTGTCGCTCAACCGGCTACAGCTGCGCAACCGGGTGGTACGCACCGCACACGGGGTGCTGCTGCCCTGGAGCGATGACGGAGGCGGCCAGGTCGACTACCACGTGGCGCGGGCCAAGGGCGGCACCGCGATGGCGATCATCGGCATCGGCGGGGTGCACGACACGAACCCGACGGTGATCCCGACGCATCAGGACCGGGTGGTGCCCGGCTTGCGGGCGATCACGGACGCGGTGCATACGCACGGGATGAAGATCGTGCAACAGCTGTGGCACGGCGGTGCGGTCAAACCGAACGCCCGAGGCGGTTCACCGTGGTCCTCCTCGCCGATCCCCAACGAGACCACCGGGGTGGTCCCGGTCGCGATGACCAAGCCGATGATCGAGGAGATGATCGAGGCGTTCGCCCTGGCGGCGGGTCGGGTCAAGGCTGCCGGCATGGACGGGGTGGAGATCCACGGCGCCAACGGCTATCTGGTGAACCAGTTCCTCTCGCGTGCCTCGAATCTGCGCGAGGACGAGTACGGCGGCCCGCTGGAGAACCGGATGCGGTTCGCCGAGGAGGTGCTCGACGCGGTCCGTTCGGTGGTCGGTCCCGACTTCGTGGTGGGCCTGCGGCTGACCAGCAACGAGTACGTCGAAGAGGGCCTCACCCCCGAGGAGACCGCCGAGATCGCGCGGGCCCTGGAGCCCCGCCTCGACTACCTCAACGTGTCTCTGGGCGGCTACTGGCGTCCGGACGTCATCGCGGCCCCGATGGACGAGCCACTCGGCTACCAGGTGGACCAGAGTCGGATCGTCACGGCCGCGGTACAGATCCCCACCATCGTGACCGGCCGGATCATGTCGATGGACCTGGCCAACCACATCGTCGGGTCCGGCGTCTCCGATCTGGTCTCGATGGTGCGGGGCCAGATCGCCGACCCCGAGATCGTGAAGAAGTCGGCCGAAGATCGGGTGGCCGAGATCCGCCCCTGTATCGGCACCCTGAACTGCGTCGGCAGCACGCTGACCGGCTTCTTCTCCTGCTCGGTCAACCCGGCCGCAGGTCACGAGGCCGAGCGTCCGTCGCTTGAGGGCGTCGAGCCGGTCGCCGAGCCACGCAAGGTGCTGATCGCGGGTGGCGGTCCGGCCGGTCTGGAGGCGGCCCGCAGCGCGGCGCTGCGCGGTCACGAGGTGACGCTGTACGAGATGCGACGCCAGCTCGGTGGACAGGCCAATATCGCCGCTCGGGCACCGTTCCGCAGCGACTTCAACGCCATCACCGCCTATCAGGGCGACGAGCTGGCGCGGCTGGGAGTCACGGTGAGGCTCGGCACCCCGGTGGACCCCGACGTGGTGGTCGAGCTGGATCCCGACGTGCTGATCGTGGCCACCGGCTCGGAGCCGCGTACCGACGGGATCCAGCTGGCTCGGCCGGTCACGCCGCTACCCGGATTCCGGTCGCCCCGGGTGCACACCAGCTGGGATCTGCTGGCGGCGAACTCGAAGGTCGATCCTGGCAAGCGGGCTCTGGTCTTCGACGACACCGGCGAGCACGAGGCCCTGAACGTGGCCGATGAGCTGGTGGCCCGGGGGGTCGAGGTCGTGTACGTGACCCAGTTCGACTCGATGGGCGCCCGCATCATGGCCCGCAACAACACCGTGGCACCCACTCTGCGACGGATCGCGGCGGCCGGAACCCGGGTACTGCCGCGGGCGCATCTACGCGAGATCACCGCTACCGGGGTGGTGCTGCGGGCGGGTGACGTGGATCAGCGGATCGAGGTCGACAGCGTCTTCTTCGTCGGCATCAACACCCCGAACCGAGAGTTGCCGGAGTACCTGGAGGACTTCGCCGGTGAGGTCCACCTGATCGGTGACGCCGCTGGATTCCACACCCTTGACCGCGCCATCGCCGATGGCGACCTGATCGGAAGGACCATCTGATGACCTACGACGAGAACCTGGTACCCGTCGCCTTCGCGGACAACACCGTGCTCGAGGTGATGAGCACCGCCCGTGCGATGCGCTGGTACACCGACGAGCCCGTCTCCGAGGAGCTGATCCGCACCCTGGTCTGGGCCGGTACCCGCGCACCGAGCCCGGGCAACAGCCAGGGCTGGGACTTCCTGGTGGTCACCGACCCGGCCAAGAGACTGGCCATCCGGGACGCGATCCGACCGCTGCTGGAGAAGATCCGGGCCAGCGGCCGCGAGAGCGCCCAGCCGGCCTTGCGTGCCGGTTCGCTGAACCTGATGGAGAACATGCACGAGGTCCCGGTGCTGATGTTCGTCTGTGGTCGGACGGTGTATCCGCCCGCCGAGCCGCGCGAGGACATGATGTATTCCGCGGTCTACGGCGCCTGCCAGAACATCCTGCTGGCGGCTCGCTCGCTGGGGCTGGGCGCCGCGATGACCACCTTCCACTCCGCATTCGAGGAGACCATCCGGCCCCTGCTGGGGGTTCCCGACGACGTGCACATGGGAGCGATGCTGCCGATCGGCTGGCCGGCTCGCTCCTTCGGTCCGGTCAAGCGACTTCCGGTCGACGAGGTGGCCCACCGTGACCACTGGGACAACCGAGGCGTGGCCGACGGCGCCGCGCGTCGCTGAGGCGCCCCCGCCCACCCTTCACCCTCAGGAGCAACCGATGCGTGGATACCTCCCCACCCGCTGGGGCCAATTGCACTACAACCGGATCGGCAACGGTCCCCGTACTCTCGTGCTCTTCCACGAGACGCCACTGCGCCACGACGCCTTCCGGCGGCTGATCCCGCTGCTGTCCGACGAGTTCCAGATCGTCGCCTTCGACACCCCTGGCTACGGGGAGTCCGATCCGCCGCCCACGCTCACCACCATGGAGGAGTACGCGGCCACCATCGCCGAGGGCATCGAGGCGCTGGACCTACGGCATCTGGTGCTCTTCGGCGTGCACACCGGCGCCAGCATCGCCTACGCGATGGCGGCCCGGATGCCCGAACGGGTCGACGGTCTGGTGGTCAGCGGCCTGCCGTTCTATGAGGACGAGGTCCGGGAAGCGCGTCAGGTGCCGCCCGTGCCCGCCCTCGCCGACGACGGCGGACACCTGCTCTCGGTGTTCCACTGGGAACCGGACGCCTACGACGCCCAGATGCGCAGCCGTCTGGTGGCCGGGGTCTACGAGCACCCCGAGCATGCCTATGCCGCGTTCCACGCCGTCTACCTGTTCCAGCCGGCCGGCCTCACCGAGGCGGTCGGCTGTCCGGTGCTGGCGCTGTCCAACCTCAGCGATCCGGTGATCGGCGGTGACAACCGCCTGGTCCGTGAGATCCCACGGACCCGTCAGATCGTGGTGGACGCGCCGGGCCTGCCGCTCTATTGGACGGTGCCCGACGTGGTGGCCGCCCACCTACGCGACTTCGTTGCCGGAATGCCCGCGCTCGAGACCCAGGAGGCATGAGATGTACGAGAAGGACGAGAAGGAGATCAGGGCGCTGCTGGCCGCGTACTGCCGCAAGTGCGACGCTCGCACCGGCATCGGGTTCGTACGCGAGATCTTCGCCGAGGACGGCACCGACGACCACGGGCTCTTCGACCAGGCGTTCACCGGCTGG
Organism: uncultured Nocardioides sp.; assembly: GCA_964396585.1. GTDB lineage: Bacteria > Actinomycetota > Actinomycetes > Propionibacteriales > Nocardioidaceae > Nocardioides. Next base: position 19,342 of record CAYNFY010000034.1, on the reverse strand, counting down.
AGTGCGATCGAGGAGATGTTCACCCGCTCGGGGAATCTGCTGGCCGCCACGGCGCACTTCCTGTCCAACGTCGAGGTCTGGGTGGACGAGGGCGGCGAGACCGCTCGGGCGAACTCGTATGTGCAGTGCTATACGTGGCTGAAGGAGAGCGCTCACCTGGGGAACGTGCGTCCCGCGGACTACGTCTTCGTCGGCTTCTACGACGACACACTGGTGAAGACGAACGAGGGCTGGCGGATCCAGTACCGCACGATGCGCAAGCTCGGTACCGGCGCGCTGGGCGTCGGATACGCACACCCGGTCTACTTCGACGGCTACCAGGAGACCCCGCGGACCGAGGCCACCGAGCAGGCCGTGCGATGAGCCAGGACCCGTATCCTCACGCGCTGGCACCCTTCGAGCTGGGTGGGGTCTCGTTCCGCAACCGGATTCTGATGGGTGCCCACGGCACCAACTACCAGCACGCCGGAGCACCCACGCAGCAGTATGTCGACTATCTGGCTGAGCGAGCCGCAGGCGGCGTCGGCCTGATCGTCACCGAGGGGACGCACGTACACCCGACCTCGGGTGGGCCGCGGATGATCGACATGTGGCGCGAGTCCAGCCTGGAGCCGTTGACCCGGCTGACGCAGGGCGTCCACGACAACGGGGGTCGCATCTTCTGCCAGTTGATGCACATGGGTCGCCAGCATGAGCCGGTGATGACCGGGCGACTGGGGTTCTCCTCCTCACGGCGGCGGGATCCCGCTCACGGCTACGCCCCCCATCAGGTGACCCAGGGGGAGATCAGCGAGCTCGTCCAGGGCTTCGCCGACTCCGCAGCGGTCGCTCGGGCGGCGGGATTCGATGGGGTCGAGCTGCACTTCGGCCACGGTTACCTGATCGAGCAGTTCCTGTCCCCATGGATCAACGACCGCACCGACGAGTACGGCGGCAGCCACGAGAACCGGACCAGATTCGGCCGGGAGGTACTGGATGCGGTCCTCGACCGGGTCGGCTCGGACATCGTGGTCGGGATCCGGGTCAACGCCTTCGAGGGCGTCCCCGAAGGACTCGATCGCAACGAGTGCCGCGATATCGCCGCCGAGTACGCCCGGCAGGGTGTGCACTACGTGTCGGTGACCGCGGGACACCACAGCTCACCACTGCTGGTGGTGCCCCCGGCGGGGGTGCCGACCCTGCCGTTCCTGGACGAGACCCGGGCGATCCGCGAGGCGGTCGACTGCGCGGTCTTCGCCTCGCACCGGGTCCGGCATATCGCCGAGGCCGACGCCGTGCTCGCCACGGGTGTCGCCGACATGGTCAACATGGCGCGGGCCCATATCGCGGACCCCGAGGTTCTCGTCAAGGCGGCTCGGGGCGAGAGCGCGCGGCCCTGCATCGGGTGCGTGCAGGGATGCCGGGGCCAGCTGATGGCCGGGATGCCGGTCGGCTGCCTGGTCAACCCCCGGGCCGGGCGGGAGGGCGAGTACCTCGGCATGCCCGATCGCCCCCGGCGTCGGGTGGCCGTCGTGGGGGGTGGCATCGCCGGCCTGCAGTACGCCCTGTCCGCGGCCGAGAGCGGTCACGACGTCACGCTGTTCGAGGCGAGGCCGCAGACGGGAGGCACCTTCCGCTCGGCGGCGGACTTCCCGGGACGTACCGAGCTGGCGGAGTTCACCGACTATCTCGACCAGGCCGTGCTGCGGGCCGGTGTCACGGTGAAGACCGGTCATCGGGTTCAGCCTCGGGAACTGACGGATTACGACCGGGTGGTGCTGGCCACCGGGGCCCGGCGCCCGGCGGTGGACCGGGCCGAGTTTCCCGCCTCGAGTGCTCGATTCCTCGGATTCGACGAGGCGATGGCCGGCGGGGTCCGTCCCGTCGAGCGGGTGGTGGTGCTGGATCGCGGTGACCACCACAACATCGCGCTGCTGCTGGCCGAGCGCTTCCTGGGGCAGGGCGCCGCAGAGGTCGTGCTACTGGACACAGCGGGGCCGGTCGCGGGCAAGCTCGACGTGCTCAACCGGTACACGTTCCTGCAGCGCCTTGAGAATCGGCCGGTGCGGACGGCGGGCGGTGTCGCGGGCCTGGCACTGGAGGGCACCTCGGTCGAGTTCACCCATGAGGGCTGGCCCCAGCGGGTGGAGGGAGTCGACGTGGTGGTCGTGCTGACCACCCCGACGGGCGCGGACCTGTCGGAGTGGCAGGAGCTGGGCGATCGTCTCGAGTTGCTGGGGGACGCCGATGCTCCCGGCCTCGCGGTCGAGATCGTGCACCGCGCCTACGCCGCCGCCCGGGAACTATAAGAAACGCTGATGAGGCACGAAAGTGCCTCATCAGCGTGGGTGAACGTCTGGGTCAGGAGGGCACTGCCGCGAGTCGACCGGGGGAGTTCCACGGCGCCTCTTCACGGGGGCTGGACACGATCAGGGCCACCTGGAGCAGGGCACGCCAGGACGGGTTCGTGCCCACCTCGATGTCGGGGCCGATGGCGCTTCGCAGGCTCTCCACGTCGTGGTCCAGCGCTGCGGCCAGACCGTGGCCGGCCTCGAGCATCAGGTTCTCCCACGCGCGGACCGCGATGACGTCGTTGCGTAGGGTGCCCGGGACCGGTGGAATCACGGAAGCCACACGCTGCGCCAACGTGATGACGTTCTCGGTGCTCGCGCTCACTTACCCTCCAGTGATGGTCGGAACACCCAGGCCCGGGTGTCGTGATGACAGTCACTCTAGGAAGTCACACGGTGTAGTGTCAAGTGACGCTATTGACAGGAGTTCCATGGAAGAGAGCGCACGCTCGATCTCTCGAGCGATTGAGGAGTTGGCGCTGGCCTTGGGAGAGGCCGGTGCCGTCCCTCGTGGCGAGCTGGTACGGGCTCTGGAACGGGCGGCCGAGCGGCTGCGCGGGCCGGTCACCACTCAGACGGTGCCGCAGGATCTGATCTCACAGGCAGCCGCCGCGCGGCTGGTCGGAGTGAGTCGGCAGGCGGTGAACCAATGGGTCCGCAAGGGCATCCTGCGCGCCTACCCGACCACCGAGCCGTCCGGCCGCCAGAGCTCACAGGTCTCCCTGACCGAGATCACGATCGCGGCCAACCGGGGCAATGCGGAGCCCTTCTCCGGGGTGCTGCGTAACCAACTCGTGGAGTTTCTGGACGCGGCCTCGTCCCTGGATGGGGTGGCCTCTCTCGCGAGCGGCGTCGTGGGCGCGCTGTCCAGCACCCCGACCGAGGGACTGTCCGACGAGGGCTCCAGGGTCCTGCGCGAGTTCCTGGAGGGTGCGATGAGCACCGCGGTCTCGGAGGAGGAGTTCACCGATGTCGGAGTAGGAGTCCTGGCCGACTTGGCGCCGGCCCATTCGGTCGAGCTCGGTTCCGGCCTCGGCAGACTGATGGACTCGCTCGACCTGGTGGTCCGCTCCCGCGAGGGAGCCGCCGGGTTCGACTCGGCGAGCGCGGCGGTCCTCGGTCTGCTCGGTGCCGCCACGATCGGTGCCCACAGTTCCGGACCCGACGCCGGCGTCGGGGCGGCATTGGCCAAGGTCGCCGCCGAGGTGTGGGGGACCGAGTGGGTGGGCCGGCTCTTCGACGTGGCCTACCACCTGGACGAGCTCGAGGCCCCCGGGCTGACTCGCTACACCGCGCCCCTGGTGTACCTGAGCTGTAACCGGTTCATGCGCCAGGCCCAGTCCGACGGCGTGAGCATCACCTATGCCGCCTCCCCCGGTGCGCTGCTACCGCAGAGCTACTTCGGTGGACCGATCTTCGAGGAGATGCTGTCGGGCGAGCGTCGGGTCGAGGCGCCCTGGGACTTCGGCGCCGAACGTCGCCTGACCTTGTCGGGGATCACGGCCAAGAGTCCGTTCCGGATCTTCAACTTCGCCTACGGTCTCTTCGATCCGTCCATCCACGGGGTGCGGCGCTACTGCTACAGCAATCCGATGGCGATGGCTGGCTTCCAGAGGTTCTCGACCGGACTGCCCCCGTCCCAGCGGGAGCGGTACCGCGACCTGGCGACGGCCACCCTGACCCGGATCCTGGAACTCCCGTTCGTGGAGATGGGTGCCGTGGTCGAGTCCTCCGGGTTCGACTGGTGGAAGTCACACATCATCCGTTCCTCTCCTCGAGAGACGCTGATCGGTCTGCGCGGAGAACGAGCGCGCTCGATCGCGCACGGACTGCTGGTGCGCTCCAGTGCGCTACCGCACGTGCTGGGGAATGGGGACGAGGACACCGAGGTCCGGGAGAGGCTGCGGCTCTATGCCAAGAACCTCGACTTCGAACTCATCGACGAGCGATACCTCGACGATCGGGACCGTGGGGTGACCTCGATCGTCAAGTCGGCAGCCGAGACCTTGACCTCGGCCCAGGCCAGGGAGCGGGCCCGCGACGTGGTGGACGGGCTGCTGGGCGTATGAACGGTTGAGCTCCGGGACCGTGAGGTCCCGGAGCTCAACCTGCTGGCCCGGGTGAACGCTGGGAGGACTATCACCCGGGCACGAGAGCGTCGCGGGGCTCAGCCGACGACGGTCTCCTCCTCGCCCGCCGAGACCGAGAAGCGCTCGAACTCGGCGAAGTCCAGGTCGTCGAACTGCTGGCGGTGCCGCTCCCGGCCCCAGGGCCACAGGATCGGCACGCTCCCGCGGTCGCGGTACCAGTTCTCGCAGAGCGCGAAGGTGGTGTTCTCAGCGGCCGCGGAGACACTCTCCAAGAACGCATCGGTCGCCTCTCTGGTCGGAGCCAGGGCGACGTGGTCGCGCTCGATCACCTCGAGTGCGCGCAGCAGGAAGCTGGTCTCGTCCTCCAGGGCGGAGGGAACGGCCAGCGAGTTGACCGGCGCGAACGGGCCGCTGAGTAGGAAGTAGTTAGGCATCTGCGGGAGCGCGACTCCGCGGTAGGAGTAGACGAAGTCACGCCACAGCTCCTCGATGGTGACGCCGTCGGCCCCGACGACCTCCATCGGTCGCATGTAGGCGTGGGAATCGAACCCGGTGGCGAAGACGATCACGTCGACCTCGTGCAGCACACCGTCCGCGTCGACCACACCCTGCGGCTCGATCCGCTGCACCTGGCCGAAGGCCAGATGCACGTTCGGCAGCTGGACCGAGCGGTAGTAGTCGGGCGACTTGGGGATGCGCTTGCAGCCCAGGGCGTCGGTGGGCGTGAGTCGGGCCCGCAGGTCCGGGTCGGGGATCTCCTGCTCCAGGACCTTGAGGAACCGTTCGGTCATCTCGTCGCGCTCGGGTCCGGGCTGCAACTTCCAGCCCTCGGGGCCATCGGTGCGGACCTTGAGGCGACGCATTCGCCAGTCCCAGAATCGGCTGAGGAAGGGCACCCCCAAGAGGACCTTCTCCAGCGGCGTGATGGCCGGGTTCTCCTTGACCTGGATCCAGTGCGGGTTACGGAGGAACTGGGTCACCTCGATGCCCTGTTGCCCCAGGGCGCTGACGATCTGGATGCCGCTGGAGCCGGTACCGATCACGCCGACCCGCTTGCCCTTCAGATCTACCGAGTGGTCCCAGCGCGCCGAATGGAAGGCGGGGCCGGTGAAGGAGTTCTTGCCGGGGATGTTCGGGACGCTCGGGTGATGCAGGAAGCCGGTGGCGGTGAAGACCACGTCGGCATGCCAGACCCGCCCGTCCGTACTGGTGACGGTCCAACGCCCGTCCTCCCACACCGTGGAGGCCACCTCGACACCGAAGGTGATCGAGCGTTCGAGATCGCATCGCCGGGCCACGTCGTTGAGGTAGCTGCGCACCTCATGACCGGGGGAGTAGCGCTTCGACCAGTGCCGACTGCGGGCGAAGGCGAACTCGTAACTGCGCGTGATCACATCGACGTGGAGTCCGGGGTAGGTGTTGTCCCGCCAGGTCCCGCCCACCTCGTCGCCCTTCTCCAAGATCGTGAAGGAACGACCGGTGCTGCGCAGCTTGTGGCCCAGGAACAGGCCCGACATTCCGGCTCCGATGATGACAATGTCCAACGGACGGTCCATGCGTCACTCTTCTCTCGGCCCGCGGGGGGCGCCGACATTACTTATGCTCTATCACCATTAGAACATAATTGACAGTGAAGGTCATCCCGCACCTCGTGCGGCGACACTCACCCACTCAGCGCGGACCTGAGATCGGCCAGGAAGCGCTGAGCCGGGGCCCGTCCGAGCAGCCGCTCGTCGTGGGTCAGGGCCAGCAAGCAGATGGTGCGCACCGAGATGGCGTTCTCTCCGGCCGGTCCGCCGACGACGCTGGGGCGCCTGGACGGGCTGCCGATGCTGAGTGCCGCCGCGGCGCCGGGTGGCAACGATGGCGTATCGAGGATGACGTTCTCTCCCGCCGCGCTGAGGCTGAAGGCCGCGTTCACCGAACCGGACCGCTCCGGCTTCGATTCCTGCGCCAACCAGTCCGTCAGCTCTGCCGCGTTGCGGCCGCGGAGGTGCTCGATGATGCGGCCGTGACCCTCGGGGGCCAGCTCGACCGCCAGTCGGTCGGGCTCGGTCGTCAAGGCAGGGTGCGCCTGCAGCGTCGAGCCCAGCGCGACCGCCAGCGCGGGCAGAGCGGCCCATGCTCGAGGCAGGGCCCGCAAGCCCGGATCGGCCAGAGCGTCGGTGAGGTCCACCTCGATGACGCTGGTCAGGACAGCGCGCCCGGGGTCGGCCCCCGGCGCCGCCGACGGCGTGACGGCCCGACGGGGTTCGGCGGTGGAGGACGCTACTGGGCGGTGCCACGTCACGCCGGCGGCGGACTGGGTGCGCGTCGGGGAGTTCACCCGCTCCGCTGGACCGACGAGGTCGCCGGTGTGGATCTGACCGCCGGGACCGGTACCGCGGACCTGACTCAGCGAGATACCGGCCCGCAATGCCGCGGCCCGGGCGGCACGGGTGGCGGTCGGACCCTCGCGATGTGTGGTGTGGCGTCGCCATTGCTCCGCCCAGCCCGACTCTGGCGGGACGAGTTCAGGTGTGGGGGTGCCGCTGTGTCGGGCCAGATCGGTCGCGGTCACCCGTCCGGCGATGCCGGTCGGTCTGACCTGGGTCAGGTCGACACCCAGGGCAGCGGCGCTGGTACGCACCGCCGGGGTGGCCAGCACCCTCGGTTCGGAACTGTTCACGGAGACTCCTTGCGCTACGTGGGCGACCCGGTGTGACCCATGTCGCACCATACTATTGTGCTACACCATTAATAGTGACATGGTTACGAACCACAATGCTGTCGGCATCCAGGAGAGTTTCCAGTGGTCACCTTCAACCCACGTGACGGCGAGACATTGCAGTGTCCCTTCGGCGCCTATCAAGAACTACGGTCCACCAGCCCGGTTCACCGGGACCCGGCCAGCGGATGGTGGTTCGTCAGCCGTAACAGCGATGTGGAGTCCGTGCTGCGCGCGCCCGCCCGCTTCTCATCGAGGGTGGGTCATCTGCTGCGGCCGGTCCCCGAACCCGAGCTTGCCGAGCGGATCGCGAAGGCGCGGGCACCAGGATGGCCGGAGGTACCGGTCCTGGTGACCGAGGACCCACCGGTTCATCGGGCCCAGCGGACCCTGGTACAGAAGGCGTTCAGTCCTCGCCGGGTCACCTCCATGGTCGGTGACATCACCGAGGTGGCCCGTGCATTGGTGATGGAGTTGCCGACGGATGAGCCGTTCGACTTCGTGGCAGACCTGGCGGTGCCGTTCCCGCTACTGGTGATCGCCGCCGCGCTGGGTATCCCCGAGGAGCGGCAGGCGGACTTCAAGCGGTGGGCCGACAACCGGATCCGGATGATCGGGTCCCAGCTGAGCGATGACGTGCACGTCGAGATCGCGGAATCCGAGGTGGAACGCCAGCGGTTCTTCCATGCCGCCTTCGCGGACCGGCGAACCGACCCTCGGGACGATCTGATGACCGATCTGGTCAACGCCCGCCTGACCGACGAGGACGGGCGAGGACTCAGCGATGAGGAGCTGATGTCCATGATCGGGCAGGTGCTGTCGGCCGGGATCGAGAGCACGACGAAGGTTCTGGCCGAGATCGTGCACCAGATGTCGACGCAGCCCGAGCTGTGGGACTGGCTTCGTGCGGACCCCGAGAACCGGGCTCCCGTGCTGGCGAAGGAAGGGGTCCGGATGACCAGTCCCTTCCAGGTGCTGTTGCGGGTGGCTACCGAGGAGGCCGAGATCGCGGGTCAGCCGATTCCGGCCGGTGACATCGTCGCCTTGCTGATCGGGTCCGCGGCCCGGGACGAGCGGATATTCGCGGATGCCGAACGGTTCACGCCGCGTCAGGGACCCGGTGATTCCCTGGCCTTCGGGAGCGGCATCCACCGTTGTCTGGGTGCCAACCTGGCCAGCCGGGAACTCGAGGTGATGCTGCAGATGTTGGCCTCCCGGTTCACGACGCTCAGTCCGGCCACCGACTCGCTCCCGGCCTACGGACCGAGCTTCATGATCCGGGGCATCAACGAACTCAGGTTGATCGGACGACCTGGATGACCGCGCACTCGATGCCAGGTCCGATGAGTGCGCCCGTGGCGGTGCACCTGCACGAACGAGTGGTGCTGGTCACCGGTGGGTCCGGTGCGATGGGTCAGAGCCTGGCCACCACCTTGGCGCGGTGCGGTGCCCGGGTGGTGCTGCTGGCGCGCAATGCCGATCGACTCGGCGTGGTGGCCACCGGGATCGCGCAGGCGACCGGCGCCCAGGTCCGCTGGGTCGCCGCCGACCTGACCGATCGCTCGGCCGCGGCCGAGACCGGCCAGGCGGTCTGGAATGCGTTCGGACGGGTGGACGCCGTGGTCAACTCCGCGGTCCCGGCCGGATGTCAACAACCGCTCGGCGACCTGTTGAGCACCCCGGAGGACACCTGGTGGGAGGTCTTCGACCCGATCGTGCTGGGTGCCCTCGGGCTCGCGAAACAGCTGGCCCCACGGATGCGTGAGGCGGGAGGGGGCGCCTTCATCAATCTGTGCTCCCCGACCGGGGTCACCCCCTATCCGGGAATGGACGCCTACGGTCTGGCCAAGGGCGCGCTGATCGTGCTGACCCGGTACATGGCCCGGGAATGGGGGGCATGGAACATCCGGGCCAATGCGCTGACCCCGGGACTCATCGCCGATGGGGTCAATCTGGTCCGCGAGGCCCTGGATGCCGATCCGGCGCTGCAAGGTCTGCTGAGCCGTACCTCGTTGGGTCGGGCCGGAGCTGCCGATGAGCTGGGCCAGGTGGTGGCCTTCCTGGCCTCACCGGCCTCCTCGTTCCTCAGCGGTGCGGTAATCCCGGCCGACGGCGGCCGGTTCTGAACTGACTGCCGCCAGTGGTCCTGACCTCTCATCCCGTCCCGACATCCAGGAGAAGACGTGACGATCCAACCTGACATCGATCTCTTGTGCCCCGCTGCACTGCGCCGCCCGGAGCCGCTCTTCGCGGAGTTACGAGACACCTGTCCGGTGTTCCACGAGAAGGCCACCGACACCTGGGTGCTGACCCGGTACGACGACGTGCGTGCGGCCGCGGGCAGCCCCGGCACCTTCTCCAATGAACGCGCCACCTTCGCCCAGTCGGATCCGGAACTTGCCGCCATCCAGGCCGAGGGCTACCCCGAGACCGCCACGCTGACCGCTTCGGATCCGCCGATCCACACCCGCTATCGCAAACTGGTGAACCGGGCCTTCTCCCCGGCTCAGGTGGCGACTCTGGAGCCTCTGATCAGGACCGTGGTCTCGGAACTCCTCGACACGATGGTGCAACGCGGCGAGGCGGACTTCGTGGCGGACTTCGCCGTCCTGGTGCCCGGTCACGTGATCGCCGACGCGCTCGGCGTGGATCGGGCCGATCAGCACCTGTTCCTGCGATGGATCGATGATGTCACCGAGTCGATCCAGTCACCCGAATCGCTCTCGCGTGAGCGGCGTCTCGAGTGCGCCCGGGGGCTGGTCGAGTTCCAGCAATACGTCGCCCGAGAGGTGAGCAGACGACGGCACCGGCCCGGATCCGACCTCATCTCTCAGCTGGTGGCGGCCCGGGTCGCCGGTGAGCGGCCCTTGGAGCTCGACGAGATCATCGACTTCGTCCGGATTCTGCTGGTGGCGGGCAATGAGACCACCGCAGCCTGGATCGCCGGAACCCTTCGGCTGCTGATGGAGCATCCGGACGCCTTGGCCGCGGTGCAGCGGGACCGGGCTCTGATCCCCGGCATGCTGGAGGAGTCGCTGCGCCTGATCACCCCGTCGAGGTGGAACCGCCGCCAGGTCAAGGGCGACGAGGTCGAGGTGGCGGGGGTGAACCTCCCGGCGGAGGCCAAGATGCGGCTGGTGTGGAACGCCGCCAACCGGGACGAGCGTCGGTTCGAGAATCCCGACGACTTCGTCATCGATCGGGAGGACGCGGCTCAACACCTGGCTTTCGGGCATGGGATCCATCACTGTCTGGGGGCGCACCTGGCCCGAGCCGAGGCCCGGATCGCCTTCGAGGAACTGCTGGACCGGGTCGTCGACCTGCGTCTCGCGGTGCCGAGCGAGGAGGTCCGCAATGTGGCCATGGCCGGTGTCAATCGCTTGGAGTCGCTGCCGATCACCTTCGGGCGCCGATGAACGGGACGGCTTCGGATGCGGTGCGTGCTCGACGATTGAGCGATCTGGCCGAGATCCGCACGTTGCTTGCGCGCTACTGCGAACTGGTGGACAGGCGGGATGCGTTCGGGGTGGCCCGGGCCGCGTTCACCACGGGTGCGGTCGACGACCACGGAATCTACGGGCAGGCCTTCGTTGGACGCCCTGCTATCGAGGAGATGTTCCTGCGCTCGAACGGCACCACCCAGTGCAGCGCCCATCACATCGGGGAGCCAGTCATCCTGCTCGACGGTGACACCGCCAGGACCAGCACTCCGGTGACGGGATGGACCTGGCTCTGGCGAGGTGAGGAACACCGAGGCAAGCGAATCGTCGACTGGGTGTTCACCGGCACCTACCGGGACCTGCTGGTGCGCACGGTGGCCGGGTGGCAGATCGCCGAGCGGCTGGTCACGCCGTTGGGTATCGGTGCCACGGGCTGGGGAGCGCCGCCCAATGCCTACGGACTCACCCATTCATCCATCGGTCGCGCAGAAGGAGCCCGTCCCGAATGAACAATCCCGCACCGGACCTCTTGGACCGGCTCGAAGCCGAGGAGCGGATCCGCTGGACGCTGGCCTGGTTGCCGCAGCTCTTCGATGCGCGAGAGGAGATCGGCACGCTGGTCGATGCCTTCACCCCGGACGCGGAGGTGACCTGGGACAGCCCCGCGCATCGTCTGCGTGGGCACGAGGCGCTGGCTTCCCAGATCAGCAACCGGTGGCAGAACTGGTCGGCCACCGCCAGTTTTGTCACCAACCTCCAGCTCACCTGGCTCGACGAGGTGGTGCGAGTGACCTCCTACCATCAGTGCTGGATCTGGCATTCCGCGGCGGCCGGGGAGAGCAGGGCCGCTATCCCCCGTCCGGCCGATCGGGTGCGGGCTTGGTCGGTCGAGGACCTGATGCAGCCGACCCCCGGCGGTTGGGCCATCAAACGCCGACACTTCCGGATCCTGGGCCCCGGCGGCATCGCCTTGCTGCGGTGCGCCGAACTGCCGGGCTCCTAGAGAGGTGTAATCGTGTTCTAATAATGACTGGCGGGCCTGAAGTCTTGACTTAGCATCATTAGAGACCTAACTTGGAGGGGTCAGCACGAGGGAAGGGTTCAAGACGTGAAGACCGAAGACAGTGGGCACACCCACTCCAGCGGGGGATCCGCCTCACTCGCTGGATCCACCGGCGCCAAGGTGCAGGAGGTGCTCAAGACGGAGACCCGTCCTGTGCCACCGATCTTCACCCAGGAGTCGGCCACCGACCTGGGCACCGAAGGCATCCCGCTCGCGCACTACCTGTCTCGGGAGATCCACGATCTCGAAGTGACCAAGGTCTGGCGCAAGACGTGGCAGATGGTGTGTCGCGAGGAAGAGATCCCGAACTCGGGTGACCACATCGTCTACGAGATCGTCAACGACTCATTCCTGATCGTGCGCACCGACGAGGGGGACATCAAGGCCCTCACCAACGCGTGTCTACACCGGGGCCGGCGGTTGCGCTCCGAAGGTGGCTGCGTGCCCGACTTCCGATGCCCCTTCCACGGCCTGTCTTGGAAGTTGGACGGAACCTTCGAGACGAACCCCAGTACCTGGGACTTCCCCCAGGTCGACCCGGCCCGGTTCCGACTGCCCGAAGCCCGCGTGGACACCTGGGGCGGTTGGGTGTTCATCAACATGGACAAGGACGCCCCCTCGCTGGAGGACTACCTGGAGGGGCTGCCGGATCACTTCGCGCACCGCCCCCTCGAGGACCGCTACCTGGCCGGGCACATCATCAAGGAGATCCCGGCCAACTGGAAGATCGTCCAGGAGGCCTTCCTGGAGTCCTTCCACCTGATCGCGACGCACCCTCAACTGATCGGCAGCGTGGCCGACGAGAGCTCGCAGTACGACGTGTGGCCCGACAAGCGCCACATCAGCCGGACCATCACGGTGTCGGGCTACGCCAGCCCGCACATCACCGGGTCGGACGACGACGCGGTGATGGCCAACTACCTGATGAACCGGCAGTACTACGGCACCACCCTGGAGGGTCGCGACCTGGTGGCCGGCGACGACATGAAGCCGGCTGCGGGACAGACCCCGCGTCAGTTCATCGCCCAGATGCTGCGTGAGCAGCTCGTTCCCCTGATCGGCGAGGAGGGAGCCGAGGCCGCCACCGACTGCGAACTCCTGGACCCGATCTACTACAGCGTGTTCCCGAACTTCGCTCCGTGGATGGCGGCCGGCCCCTCGATCGCCTATCGCTTCCGGCCCAACGGAGACGACCACGAGTCATCGATCTTCGATGTCTACCTACTGAGCCCGATCCCGCCCGGCACCCAGCGACCGGCACCTGCCGAGAAGACGTATCTCCGTCCGGACCAGTCATGGTCGGACGCGGTCGAACTGGGCCGACTCGCACCGGTCCTGAACCAGGACGACTTCAACATTCCCGAAGTGCAGCGCGGGCTCAAGGCGCTGGAACGCTTCGGCCGCGGCCTGACCCTCTCGCGCTATCAGGAGTCTCGGATCAGGCATTTCCACAAGACCCTCGTGGAGTACTTGGAGGACGACCGATGAAGGTACGACACCCGCTCTGGAACCACGTCTACGAACAGCAGCCCGACGGCAACGTACTGATCACCGACCTGGACTCCGGTACCACCGGAACCTATACGCCGCAGGGCCACCTGCTCGCCGGCGAACTCACGCAGTTCGACCCGCAACTCCTCAACTGGGTCGGCGGTAAGCCGCTGCCCGGTGTGTCCGGATGAGCACCCTGCCCGCCACCGGATTCGATCTCGGCTCCCCCGAGGTGCTGGCCGAACCGGACGAGGTATTCGCCCGGATGCGTGCCGAGTGCCCGGTCTTTCACGACGAGGCGATCAACACCTACGTGCTGACTCGTTATGAAGACGTGCGCACAGCGGCCGCCCAGCCGCTGATCTTCTCCAGCCACCGGCCGATCTTCGGCAGTGGGGACCCGGAGCTGGAGGCGATCGCGGCCCAGGGCTGGCCCGAGATCGGCACCATGACGTCCAGCGATCCGCCCGAGCACACCCGGTACCGCAAGTTGGTGAACCGGGCCTTCTCGCCGAAGGCGGTCGCGGCGCTGGAACCGGTGATCCGTGACATCGTCAACGGACTGATCGACGGATTCATCGAGGCCGGCGAGGTCGAGTTCGTGATGGACTTCGCCAAGTTGGTGCCCGGCTACTTCATGGCTGACGCCCTGGGCGTGCCTCGTGCCGAGCAGGCCACCTTCATCCGCTGGGTCGACGAGATCACCTTGACCATCTATGGCGCGGAGACCCTCACCCGGGCTCAGCAGCTCGCCGGTAAACAGGCGTTGGTCGACTTTCAGCACTACTTCGCCGCTCATATCGAGGACCGTCGGGCCCACCCCACCGACGACATGATCTCTCATCTGGTGCATGCCACGGTGGACGGGGAGGAGTCACTCAGCGTTCCCGAGTTGCTGGACCTGATCCGGATTCTGCTGATCGCCGGCAACGAGACCACCGCAAGCTGGATCGAGGGCTCCCTGCTGCTGTTGCTGGATCATCCCGAGGTGCTCGGGCAGGTCCGGGCCGATCGCTCGCTGCTGCCCCAGGTACTGGAGGAGAGCCTGCGGCTGATCACACCGTCGCGCTATGTGGGTCGCACCATCGAAGGTGCCGGCAGCACGATGCACGACACCGAGATCTGCCCCGGGGCCCGAGCCCGCTTGGTCTGGCACTCGGCCAACCACGACCCGGAGAAGTTCGAGGATCCGCACGCCTTCGACATCGAGCGGGACACCGGCGGGCATCTGGCCTTCGGCTTCGGCACCCACTACTGCATCGGGGCGAACCTGGCCCGGGCGGAGGCCAGGATCGCCTTCGAAGTGATCCTGGACCGGCTAGGTGAGATCGAGTTGACCGTCCCGCGTGAGGAGGTCCGGCACCTGCCGATGGCAGGTCTGACCCGGCTCGATCGACTGCCCCTACGGTTCGTGGCCCGATGAGCACGTGCCGAGCCCGCCGAATAGGAGAACCAGATGAGTGAGCACAGCATCAGCACGGAGCCTTCCGGCGTCCTGCCCAGTCCCGAGACCGTGGCGGATCAGCTGGCCATCCAGAGCCTGCTGGCGCGCTACTGCTTCGGTTGGGACAGCCGCGACTACGACCTGGTGGCCGGGCTGTTCCTGCCGGAGGCCACCTTCGACTACGACTCTCTCGGGCCGATCGAGGGTGGTTTCGCCGGCTTCCTGGAGACCTGTTCGGGGGTACTGGAGCAGCTGGCCTCCACTCAGCACCTGATCGCCAACGTGGACGTGCGGGTCGAGGGCGATACCGCCCGCTGCACGGCCTACGTCCAGGCCACCCACGTGGCCCCCGATGGCCGAACGTTCACCGGGGCGGGGCGTTACGACGACGACCTGGTGCGCACCGGGTCGGGATGGAAGATCAAGGCCCGGACCTTCCGCCGCCAGTGGGGTGCGGACCCTGATGGTCTGGGCCGCTCGCTGGGTGTGGGCAAGGACATCGACCGCAACGGGTGAGTCGGGCCGGACCCGTCGCCCCCGGTACTCGACAACCGGGGGCGACGTCTGTTCTCGGGGTACCGACGACGCGACGACCCCGAGACGGTCCGTAGCAGCAATGTAATTATCTTATGGCATAATTAGAAGCATCATTAGGAAGCGGATCGTGGGGTCCGTGGTCGACGGAGGATGAAGATGGGTCTGCTCGATGACAAGACGGCGGTAGTGACCGGCGGGGCCCAGGGCCTGGGGCTCGCCATGGCGGAGGCGTTCGTGGCTCAGGGCGCCCGGGTGGTCCTGGGTGATCTGAATCCCGAGACCGCCGCGCACGCGGCCGACGCTCTCAACGAGCGGCACGGTGCGGAGGTCGCCCTGGCCCAGCGGTGCGATGTGGTCGAGGCCGACCAGGTCGCCCACCTGGTCGCCGTCGCCGGACAACGGTTCGGTCGGCTCGACATCATGGTGAACAACGCCGGGATCACCCGGGACGCGTCCCTGCGCAAGATGACCGAGGACCAGTTCGACCAGGTCATCGACGTGCACCTCAAAGGATGCTGGCTGGGTACCCGCGCCGCCTCGGCGGTGATGCGGGAGCAGGGCAGCGGCTCGATCATCAACATCTCGTCACTGTCCGGCAAGGTCGGTCTGCCCGGGCAGACCAACTACTCCGCGGCGAAGGCCGGCATCGTGGGTCTCTCCAAGGCCGCGGCCAAAGAGCTGGGGCATCTGGGGGTACGGGTCAACGTGATCCAGCCCGGCCTGATCCGCTCGGCCATGACCGAGGCCATGCCCGCACACCTGTGGGAGTCGAAGCTCGCCGAGATCCCGCTGGGCCGGGCCGGCGAACCCGAAGAGGTCGCCTCGGTGGCGCTCTTCCTCGCCTCCGACCTCTCCTCCTATCTCACCGGCACGGTCACCGAGGTGACCGGTGGACGACTCATGTGATTCGACCTCCTGCAGTCACCGGTACCTCTTGAAAGGCGCGATCGATGCGTGACGCTGTCATCTGCGAACCCGTGCGGACCCCCGTGGGCCGGTACGGCGGAAGCTTCCGTTCTCTGAGCACCCTGGACCTCGGGGTAGCCGCTCTACGTGGTCTCTTGGACCGCACCGGGCTCG
Source organism: uncultured Nocardioides sp. (assembly GCA_964396585.1). GTDB lineage: Bacteria > Actinomycetota > Actinomycetes > Propionibacteriales > Nocardioidaceae > Nocardioides. Next base: position 3,160 of record CAYNFY010000034.1, on the reverse strand, counting down.
ACCCCGCGCTGGTCGAGGACGTGATTCTGGGCTGGTGCAATGGCACCAGTGAGTCCCCGGCGCTGGGACGGGTGGTCGCCCTCGAGGCGGGGCTACCGGTCTCGGTGCCCGGGTATCACCTGGACCGCCGTTGCGGCTCGGGCCTGCAGTCGGTGATCAACGCCGCGATGGCCGTCCAGACCGGGGTCAACGATCTGGTCGTGGCCGGTGGCGCCGAGTCGATGAGCAGTGCGGTCTTCTACTCCCCCGACATGCGGTGGGGAGCAGGTCCGGCCGGGGTGCGGATGCACGACGGGCTGGCCCGGGCCCGGTCCACGGCGGGTGGCAGCCGGTATCCGGTGCCCGGCGGGATGATCGAGACGGCCGAGAACCTGCGGCGTGAGTACTCGATCACCCGCGCGGAGCAGGACGCGCTGGCGGTGCAGTCCCACCAGCGTGCCGTACGCGCCCAGACCTCCGGCGTCTTCGCCGAAGAGATCGTCGCGGTGACCGTTCCCCAGCGCCGCGGCGAGGTGGTGGTGGATACCGACGAACACCCCCGCGCCGACACCTCGGTGGAGAAGCTGGCGACGTTGAAGCCGATGATGCTCGCTCAGGACCCGGATGCCACCGTGACCGCGGGCAACGCCAGCGGTCAGAACGATGCGGCGGCGATGTGCGTGGTCACCACACCGGAGCGAGCCGAGCAGCTGGGTCTCAAGCCGCTGGTACGGCTGGCCTCCTGGGCCGCGGCCGGGGTACCTCCGCGCACCATGGGGATCGGCCCGGTCCCGGCGACCCGGGCGGCGCTAGACCGGCTCGGCCTCGAACTCGCCGACATCGACGTGATCGAGCTCAACGAAGCCTTCGCCGCGCAGGCGCTGGCCGTGATGCGGGAATGGAAGTTCACCGAAGCCGACCATGAGCGGACGAACATCCACGGCTCCGGCATCTCGCTGGGGCACCCGGTCGGCGCCACCGGCGCCAGGATGCTGGGCTCACTGGCCCGTGAACTGCACCGACGTGAGGGGCGCTATGGGCTGGCGACCATGTGCATCGGCGGTGGCCAGGGTCTGGCCGCGATCTTCGAGCGGGTGGACCAGTGAGCGTGCCGGATATCGAACAGCAGCCTTCGCAGACCCCGGTCGAATCCCTGGATCGGGTGGTGATCAGGTTCGCCGGTGACTCCGGCGACGGGATGCAGCTGACCGGTGATCGATTCACCGCCGAGAGCGCCAGTTTCGGCAACGACCTGGCTACCTTTCCCAACTTCCCGGCCGAGATCCGGGCTCCCCAGGGAACCCTGCCGGGAGTCTCTTCGTTCCAGGTGCACTTCGCCAGCTTCGACATCCTCACGCCCGGCGACCGCCCCGACGTATTGGTGGCGATGAACCCGGCCGCGCTGCGCGCCAATATCGGCGATCTGCGAGCCGGCGCCACCGTGATCGTGGACAGCCACGACTTCACCAAGCGCAACCTGGACAAGGCCGGCTACGCCGCCGATCCGCTGAAAGACGACTCTCTCGATGCCTTCAACCTGCATCCGGTCGATCTGACCGGGATGACGATCGAGGCGGTCAAGGAATTCGGTCTGAGCCGCAAGGACGCGGCGCGTGCCAAGAACATGTTCGCCCTCGGCCTGCTCTCGTGGATGTACGGTCGCCCCACCGAGGGCACCGTGGCCTTTCTGACCAAGCGTTTCGGAAGCGTCCCCGACATCCGTGATGCCAATATCGCCGCGTTCCGGGCCGGATGGAACTTCGGCGAGACCACCGAGGCGTTCGCGGTGCGTTACGAGGTGAAGCCCGCCTCGATGCCGACCGGCCGGTACCGCAATATCACCGGCAACACGGCACTGGCGTACGGCCTGGTGGCGGCCGGCAGACTGACCGGTCTTCCGGTGTTCCTGGGGGCCTACCCGATCACCCCGGCCAGCGACATCCTGCACGAGCTGAGCAAGCACAAGAACTTCGGTGTCACCACCTACCAGGCCGAGGACGAGATCGCCGCCGCCGGTGCGGCTCTGGGCGCCTCCTACGGTGGGGTGCTGGGCGTGACCGCCACCTCGGGGCCGGGGTTGGCGCTCAAGTCCGAGACGATCGGTCTGGCCGTGATGACCGAGTTGCCGCTGGTGGTGATCGATGTGCAGCGCGGCGGTCCGTCCACCGGTCTGCCCACCAAGACCGAGCAGTCGGACCTGCTTCAGGCGATGTTCGGGCGTAACGGAGAGTCGCCGGTGCCGGTGATCGCTGCCCAGTCCCCGGCCGACTGCTTCGACGCGGCCCTTGAGGCGACGCGAATCGCGGTCACCTACCGCACCCCGGTCTTGCTGCTCTCGGACGGCTACCTGGCCAACGGCTCGGAGCCGTGGCAGGTCCCGGACGTCGCTGCCCTGCCTCGGATCGCACCCGACTTCGCGACCGGGCCGAACCACATCGCCGCCGACGGGATCGAGCAGTTCCAGCCCTACCGCCGGGACCCTGAGACCTTGGCACGGCCCTGGGCACCACCCGGCAGTGCCGGATTGGAGCACCGGATCGGTGGCCTGGAGAAGCAGGACCTGACCGGCGACATCTCCTACGACGCCGAGAACCACGACCTGATGGTGCGGACCCGGCAAGCCAAGGTCGACGCGGTGGCCGACTCCATCCCGCCGATCGAGGTCGATGACCCGGACGGGGACGCTCGGGTACTGGTGCTGGGTTGGGGTTCGACGTTCGGGCCGATCGGTGCCGCGGCCCGTCGGGTGCGTGCCGCGGGATTGAGCATCGCGCAGGCACATCTGCGTCACCTGAACCCGTTCCCGGCCAACCTGGGAGAGGTCCTGCGGGCCTACGACCGGGTGATCGTGCCGGAGATGAATCTAGGCCAGCTCACCCAGCTGTTGCGGGCCCGATACCTGGTCGACGTGCACGCCCACACCACGGTGCGGGGGATGCCCTTCGGAGCCGAGGAACTGGCCGGAGTGCTGATCGATGACATCAAGAACCTGGACGCCGGTATCGATGGAGGGAACCTCGAATGACGAGCGTGGAGTTGGGTCTTCCCATGGTCGGCCGGACCGGGATCGACCTGGTCCCGGGTACCGACGAAGCCCAGACCCGCAAGGACTTCACCAGCGACTCCGAGGTGCGCTGGTGCCCGGGCTGTGGTGACTACGCGATCCTGGCGGCGATGCAGG
>CAYNFY010000033.1:0-40188 GCA_964396585.1 uncultured Nocardioides sp. | reverse complement strand
CCCGGGTGTCACTAGTACCGACCGACCTTGCCGAGGCGGCCCCGGCGGCCGAGCGAGCTCTCACCGTCTTGAACGGATAGGACCGTCCCCGAAGGCGAACCAAAACGGGACTCGACGCCCGATCCGCGCTCATCTGGGCGAATCCGAAGACACACCACGGTCGACTCTGAGACCATCTTTTCCGGTGCGGTCTACGGACCCACTGGCCGTCGGGCCCCTTGCTGACCCCATGCAGCAAGGGGCCCGACGTGTTTCCGAGCCCCGGACCAGGTACCTACCCCGACATCGCGCGGTGGTCGATCCTGCTGTTCATTGCGCTGGTGGAGCGCGAACCCCATTATTACCCCGGATTCTGGGGCTCTGGTGGAGGAAGAGTGCGCATTTTCGCCGCCACTTGAATCCTCAAGTGGAGGCGTGCTACCTTATATGAACAGAAGGTGAACAGGAGGTGTCAGATGAGCAACTCGAACGCGGCCGCCAAGGCCCTGCGACTCGTCTGGGTCCCCGTGCAGGATGCACAGGGTCGCACCCACATGGAGATGCGCTGGCTCGACACTCAGGCCCCGACCGCGACGTCCATGTCGCACGCCGCCTGAGCAATATTCGACGAAGCGCTCGAGCCGCACCCGATTCGGGTGCGGCTCGAGCCATTTCTCCCTGCCGACGCCCGCATCGACCGGGTATCTCCGACGACGCACTGCCTACTATGATGCAGATCACACTCAGTCGAGGAATGGCCACGGCTTCCGACCCGTTCGAGTAATTGAAAGTTGAATAAATCTACTCCAGGAGCATGACCATGGGCATCTTCAACCGCAAGAACGACGAGACCAACACCTTCGACCCCGCCACGTCGGCGGTCGAGGACATCACCGGTGACTACACCATCGACCCGAGCCACACCCGCCTCGGCTTCTCGGCCCGTCACGCGATGGTCACCACGGTGCGCGGCAACTTCACCGAGTTCGAGGGCACCGCCCACATCGACGCCACCACGCCTGCCAACTCCTCAGTTCGGCTCAGCATCGCGACCGCCAGCATCAACACGGGCTCGCCGGACCGCGACGCACACCTCAAATCGGGCGACTTCTTCGATGCCGAGGCCAATCAGCAGATCACCTTCGTCTCCACGGACGTCAAGAACGACGGCAGCGACTGGGCGATCACCGGTGACCTGACCATCGGCGGGGTCACCAAGCCGGTCACCATCGACTTCGAGAGCACCGGTTCGGCCCGCGACCCATTCGGCAACCTGCGAGTCGGCTTCGAGGGCGCCACCTCCATCAGCCGCAAGGACTGGGGCCTGACCTGGAACGCCGCCCTGGAGACCGGCGGGGTCCTGGTCTCCGACAAGGTCAAGCTCGAGTTCGACGTCTCGGCGATCAAGAACGCCTGATCCCGGCTCGTAGGCCTGCCGCCCACCGAGACCACACAGGGGCTGACTCCGGTTCGGAGTCAGCCCCTGTGTCGTCTACGTCTCAGTCTTTGTGCCGCGGCTTCTTGTGCCGGGGCTTGCGCTCGTCCGAGCCACCACTACGGTCCTGCCAGCGTTCCCCACGACCGCCCCGCTCGGGGCGGTCGCCACGCGGGCCGTTGTCGCGGGCCAACTCGATCAGCTTGCCGCTGATCCGGGTGTCGCGCAGCGCGTCCCAGGTCTCCGGGTTCAGCTTCTCGGGCAGGTCCACCAGCGAGTGGTCCATCCGGATCTCGATCCGTCCGAAGTCGGAGCGCTGCAGCCCGCCCTCGTTGGCCAGCGCCCCCACGATCTGCCGCGGCTCGACCTTGTGCCGACGCCCCACCGAGATCCGGTAGGTAGTGAATCCGGCTGCCGGCTGCGGGCGCTCCTTGCGGGGTCCCCGGTCGCCACGGTCACGATCACCGCGCGGACCCCGGTCACCGGAATCGTCGAACTCGCGCCGGGGGCGACGAGCCGGACGCTCGGGTTCGGGCTCCAACAGCAGCGGCTCGTCACCCTGCATCACCGCGGCCAGGGCCGCCGCGACATCGAGCTCGGGAACGTCGTGGTGACGCACATAGTGGCTGACCACATCGCGGAAGAAGTCGACCTTCTCCCGGTTGGTCAACGCAGCGTCGATGGCGTCGTCGAATCGGGTCAAGCGGGTGGAGTTGACGTCCTCGACGCTAGGCAGCGTCATCTCGGTGAGCGGCTGCTTGGTGGCCTTCTCGATCACCCGGAGCAGGTAGCGCTCGCGCGGGGTGATGAACGAGATGGCCTCGCCGTGCCGACCGGCGCGACCGGTCCGACCGATCCGGTGCACGTACGACTCGGTGTCGGTCGGGATGTCGTAGTTGACGACGTGGCTGATCCGCTCGACGTCCAGACCACGCGCGGCCACGTCGGTGGCCACCAGGATGTCGAGCTTGCCGGACTTGAGCTGGTTGACCGTCCGCTCGCGCTGGGCCTGGGCCACGTCACCCGAGATGGCGGCCGCGGAGAAGCCCCGGGCCCGCAGCTTCTCGGCCAGCGTCTCGGTCTCGTTCTTGGTCCGGACGAAGACGATCATCGCCTCGAAGTTCTCGACCTCGAAGATCCGGGTCAGCGCGTCGACCTTCTGCGGGTAGCTGACCATCAGGTACCGCTGGGTGATGTTGGTGGCGGTCGTCGTCTTGCCCTTGACCGTCACCTCGACCGGGTCGTTGAGGTGCTTGGCGCTGATCTTGCGGATCATCGGCGGCATCGTCGCCGAGAACAGGGCGACCTGCTTGTCCTTGGGGGTCTCGGCCAGGATCGTGTCGACGTCCTCGGCGAAGCCCATCTTGAGCATCTCGTCGGCCTCATCGAGCACCAGGTGCCGGATCTCCGACAGGTCCAGGGTGCCCTTCTCGATGTGGTCCATGATCCGACCCGGGGTACCGACCACGACGTGCACACCTCGGCGCAGGGCCGAGAGCTGTACGCCATATCCCTGTCCACCGTAGATCGGCAGGATCTTGACGCCCTTCATCCGCGCGGCGTACTTCTCGAACGCCTCGGAGACCTGCAGCGCCAGTTCCCGGGTCGGCGCCAGGACCAGTGCCTGCGGGGTCTTCTGCTTGGGGTCGATGTCGCTGAGCACCGGCAGCGCGAACGCGGCCGTCTTGCCGGTCCCGGTCTGGGCCAGGCCGACCACGTCACGGCCTTCGAGCAGCGGCGGAATGGTCGCCGCTTGGATCTTCGAGGGACGCTCGTAACCAACGTCCTTCAGGGCCGCGAGCACCATCGGGTGCAGGCCGAGATCGTCGAACAGGACGCCCTCTTCACCGGTCCCGGACCCCTGGTTCTTCTCGCTGGGGTCCTGGGTGTCCCGGTTCTGTTCGGGTACGTCGCTGCTCATGACAGTCCACGTTAGTGGTATCGGCGGTTCTGAGCACCTTTGACAACGACGCGATTCTGCTCACTTGTTCGACACTCGACACGAAGGCCCGGCCATCGCCCATCAGGCGAGGCTTTCGGACCGCTCCGGGATGGTTCAGCGCACCGGCGCACTCGCCTGACGCTCGGCCCGGTAGCGCCAGAAGCCGGGCACCAGGCAGACCGCCACGACCAGCGCGATCACCACCAGTGCGCCACCGCCCGCGGCGGCCGCCGGGGCACCGACACTCGCCGCGGCCCCTCCGTGGAGCACGTCGGCGATCCGGGGCCCCCCGGCCACCACGACGGTGAAGACGCCCTGAAGCCGACCGCGTACCTCGTCATTGGCCGCACTCTGCAACATGGTGGTCCGGAACGCAGCCGAGACCATGTCGGCGATACCGCCGATCATCAACATCAGCAGGGCCACCACCAACGCCAGACCGAGGCCACCCCCGGCCGCGCCGACGGCGAGGCCGAAGCCACACATGGCGAGACCCCAGACCGCGATCGAGACGGTGACCGCTACTCCGTGACGATCGATCCGCGAGACCCATCCCGAGAAGACGCCGCCCAGTACCGCACCCGCCGGGATCGCGGCGAACAGCAGGGCGAAGGCCAACCCACCGTCGGTGGGACCGCCGAAGTTCTCGTGCGCCATCTGCGGAAACAGTGCCCGAGGCATTCCGAAGACCATGGCGATGATGTCGACCAGGAACGACATCAGGAGCACCCGGTGGCCGGCCAGGTAACGGAATCCGTCCACGATCGAACCGAGCCCGGCCTTCACTCGCGTCCCGATGGGCGGCAGCTTCGGAAGCCAGACCACCGCGATCAGCGTCGCGCACAGGCAGATGGTGTCCACCAGATACAGCGGCGCGAACCCGAGCACCGGGATCATCGCCCCACCCACCAGCGGTCCGGCGATCGCACCGGCCATCATCACCGTCATATTCAGCGAGTTGGCGGCCGGCAGCAGTTCGATCGGCAGAATCCGGGGCAGAACCGCGGATCGGGTCGGCTGATTGATCGCGAAGAACGCCTGCTGAACCGCGAAGATGATGAGCAGCAACCAGACGTTTGCATTGCCGCTCGCGGCCTGCACGGTCAGCAGCGCACTGGTAGCGATCAGCCCGATGGTCGAGACCAGCAGCAAGGTTCGGCGATCCAGCGCATCGGCGAGGGCGCCGCCCCATAGCCCGAAGACCACCAATGGCACCAGGCCGAAGACCCCGGTCAGGCCGACATAGGCTGATGAGCCGGTGATCTCATAGATCTGGGCCGGCACCACCACCACCGTGAGCTGGGCGCCGATCACGGTGATGATGTTGGCCCACCACAGCCGCCGAAAGGCCTTGTGCTGCAACGGCCGGGTGTCGGCCAGCGCGCTCCGCAAACTCACCGACCGATGCTGTCATACCCAACTGTGGAGGCCACCCTCGACGCGGATCAGACGTCCCTCGGCGTGCACCGTCGGGCGGTCTCGTGCAGCAGTCCCACCAGTTCAGGCAGCCGCACCCGGTCGTAACGGACACTGGGGATCGAGACGCACAGAGCGGCCACCGCGGTGCCGTCGTGGTCTCGCACGGCCACCCCGATCGCCACGATCCCGCGCTCGGAGCGACCGTCGTTGAGCGCGAACCCGGAGCGTCGGATCCGGGCCAGGTCGGCGAACAGTCGACGCTGGTCGGGGCGCTCCTCGCTCGACACCGACTCGTACAGCGCCGCCACCTCGGCGTCGCCCAGCTCGGCAAGCAGCAGCAACCCACCCGAGGTCCGATGTGCCGGGAAGCCCATGCCCTCACGCGAACTCACCCTCAGGGCCTGATCGCATTCGACGCTGGCGATGAACCGAGCGGCGGTGCCGTGGCGGATGATCAGATTGGCCGACTCATCGAGCACCTTGACCATCCGGAGCATCTGCGGCAGCGCGTTCTCACGCAGCCGCGAGGTGACCGACTTGGAGTGCGCGGCCAAGGCCAGGACCGGGCCGGCCCGGTAGGCCCGGTTCTCATCCTGCACGGCGAAGTCGCGATAGAGGAGCATCGCCAACAGCCGGTGCGCGGTGGACCGGGCCACGCCCAAGCGAGTGGCCACCTCCGTCACGGTCAGGGATTCCTCCAACTGCAACATCGCCGCGATCCGCAGGGCGTGGTCCACGCTCGTCACCGAGTACGCGGGCGGTGCCTTCATTCCGTCCACTGTGCCGCTCATCATCCCTCGCCTCCCGATTTGTTCTGCATGCCAGAACTTCTTGTTCTGCAATGCGGACACCGCCCACTCTGGCATACATGAGCACCCAGGAAGCCCCTCCCCGGACTCCGGTTCGACTGCAAGCAGTGGACAGCCCCGCCCAACCCCGGGTCACCCCCGAACTCGAGGCCCTGTACACCGACTTCGAGTCGGAGCTGCTGGTCCCGCTGTGGACCGAGATCGGCGATCTGATGCCGACCCACCCCCGCTCGCGGGCGGTTCCGCACCTGTGGCGCTGGGAGAACCTGCACCGACTGGCAGCGCGCTCCGGCGACCTGGTCCCGGTGGGCCGCGGCGGCGAGCGGCGAGCGATCGCGTTGGCCAACCCAGGCCTGGGCGGGCGCCCGTTCGCCACGCCCACCCTGTGGGCCGCGATCCAGTACCTGCTGCCCGGCGAGGACGCACCCGAGCACCGGCACACCCAGCACGCCTTCCGCTTCGTGGTCGAGGGCGAGGGGGTGTGGACGGTGGTCAACAACGACCCCGTGGCCATGCGCCGCGGCGACTTCCTGCCCCAGGCCGGCTGGAACTGGCATGCACACCACAACGCGACTTCCCGGCCGATGGCCTGGATCGATGGGCTGGACATTCCGTTCCAGTACGCCACCGAGGCGCAGTTCTTCGAGTTCGGCCGGGACGAGATCTCCGAGGCCGAACGGATCACCCCGGACCTCTCCCGCTCCGAGGAGTTGTGGGGCCACCCGGGGTTACGGCCCCTTGCGGCCGGCACGGGAGCACCAGGCACTCCACTGCTGGCCTACCGCTGGGAGCACACCGATGCCGCCCTGGCCGCCCAGTTACGGATAGCCGCAGAAGGCCACCCGACCACCGTCGAGCCCGGGCACGCGGCGGTGCGGTTCACCGATCCCAGCAACGGCCGCGACGTGCTGCCCACCATCCGAGCCGAGATGCATCGGGTGGCCCGGGGCACCGAGACCGCGCCGGTGCGTGAGACCGGATCCTCGGTGTACCAGGTCTTCGACGGCTCCGGAACGGTCACGGTCGGCGAGCACAGCTGGCGGGTGGCTCGCGGTGACCTCTTCGTGGTGCCGTCCTGGGAGCCATTCGGAGTACGCAGCGAGGCCGGGGCGGACGACTCCGACTCCGGCGCGCTGGACCTTTTCCGCTTCGGCGACGCACCCGTCTTCGAAGCACTCGACCTGTTCCGTACCGACCGTCAGGAGGCCTGACATGCGACTTGCCACGATCCGAACCCCCCACGGCACCCGAGCGGTGCGCCTGGACGGGGATGACCTCGTCGAGATCGGCGTCCCCGATCTGGGCGTCCTGTTGGCCGACCCCGACTGGCAGCAGGTGGCCGGGGCAGCCGAGGGCCGACGTCATCCGGTGACCGGGGCCGACTTCGAGACCCTGGTCCCACGGCCCTCCAAGGTGGTCTGCGTGGGCCACAACTACCGCAACCACATCAAGGAGATGGGCCGGGAGCTGCCCGAGTTCCCCACCCTGTTCCCCAAGTTCGCCGACACCCTGATCGGCGCCGGTGACGACATCGAGAAGCCCGCCGAGACCGACGCCCTGGACTGGGAGGTGGAACTGGTGGTGGTGATCGGACGGCCGGTCCGCCGGGCAGACGAGGCGACGGCAGCCGCGGCGATCGCCGGATTCACCGTGATGAACGACATCTCGGTGCGGGACTGGCAGTTCCGGACCATCGAGTGGACCCAAGGCAAGATCTGGGACTCCTCCACCCCGGTCGGCCCCTACCTGGTGACCCCCGACGAACTGCCCGGCGGAGTCCGTCCCGCACTGCGGGTGAAGACCTCGGTGGACGGCGTCACCATGCAGGACGACGACACCGACACGTTGCTGTTCGACCCGGTCGGCCTGGTCCAGTACGTCTCCACCATCATCCGGTTGCAGCCCGGCGACCTGATCGCCACCGGCACTCCCGCCGGGGTCGGGCACGCCCGGGACCCGAAGGTGTATCTGATGCCGGGCCAGCGGGTGGTCACCGAGATCGAACACCTGGGGGCCTGCCGCAACCTGGTGGTCGTGGCACCGTGACCAACACCGTGGCCGAGGCGCTCGCCTGGAGCCGCTTCGGAACCGCCCAGTGCCAGGCGGCGCTGGGCGGCATCGACGCGGGCCGGCTGGGCGACGTGCTGGCCGGGCCCAGCCTGTTGCCGGGGTGGAGCCGCAAGCACGTGGTGGCCCACCTGGTGGGCAATGCCGAGGCCCTGTTGAACCTGACCCACTGGGCCGCGACCGGCATCGAGACCCCCATGTACGCCTCACCAGAGCAGCGGCAGCAGGGCATCGACCAGGGCGTCGAGCTGGACCCGTCGCTGCTGGTGGACCGGTTCGAGGAGACGTCGGCCCGGTTCGAGCAGTCGGTTCTGGCGCTGACCGAGAGGCAGCTCGCTGCGCCGATCCGCACCGCTCAGGGTCGCACCCTGAGGGCCGGGGAGGTGGCCTGGCTACGGGCCCGAGAGACCTGCGTGCATGCCGTGGACCTGGACTTGGGGATCGGGTTCGACGCCCTGCCCGAGGCGTTCCTGGTCGAACTGGCCGTCGAGGTCGAACAGAAGCGGGGTGGCGAGCTGCCGGACACTCCCGGCCCGTTGGCGCACCGGGTGGCCTGGCTGGTGGGGCGACCGCATCCGGCCAGGCTGGTCGACGGCTCCGCAGCGCCGGAGTTGAGTGCCTGGCTGTGAGCCGAGGGCGTGGTCGACGGAACCCGTCGACCACGCCTGTTCGGCATTGGTCGACGACTGGTCGACCCGTACCGTGGTTGGAGCACGAGGCAAGGAGGCGGCTGATGTCACATCACGAGGGCGCGGGGGCGTCGGAGGGCGTCGATCTCGCACAGAACGCGAGCGACACCGAGCCGCTGCACCAGCACGGGCGACTGCGCACCAATAACGTCGACGAGGCACAGGCTGTGGTGGCCAGCGTCTTCGAGCCGCACCGGCTGCTGCCTCACGCAGGCGCCATCCTGGATGCTCGGATGAATGCGATCGAGACCAGCACCCTGACCATCGGCTACCTGACCTACGGACTACCGGCCCGGATCGAACTGCCGCCCAACGACACCTGGTACCACGTGAACGTCGCCCTGCGCGGGATGAGCAAGGTCTCCCGATCCGACGGCAGCCAGGAACGTACCGCTGGGCGCCTCAGCGCCGCGGTCCTCCTGCCTCACCACGCCCAGGTGATCGAGTGGGAGGCCGATACCGAGCAGCTCGCCTTCCGGCTGTCCCGCGAGAGCCTGGAGACCCACTTGTGCGCCCTGGCGCAGAAGCCGGTCCACGAGCCGTTGGACCTGGGCCTCAAGATCGACCTCACCTCGAGCCCTGGCCGAGGCCTGCTGCGCGCCCTGGACTTCGTGATCTCCGAGTGGGACGACGGCGGGATGATCGCCCAGAACAACGTGGCGCGACGCCACATGGAGAGTCTGGTCCTGACCGGCCTGCTGTTGGCCGCACCCGGCAACCACCACCGGCTGCTGGAACAGCCCGGCCACTCCCCCGACCGGGCCGTGCCCCGGGTCCGCGAATACATCCACGACCACGCCCACGAACTGCCCACCCTGCCCGACCTGTTGGCGGTGGCCGGTGTGGGCGCCCGGACGCTGCAGGCCCGGTTCCGGGCCGAAACCGGGCTGACCCCGATGCAGTACCTGCGCCGGGTGCGCCTCGAACAGGTGCGTGCCGAACTGGAGCTGCCCTCCTCGGCAGACCAAACCGTCACCACGGTGGCCACCACCTGGGGCTTCTTCCACCTGGGCCGGTTCTCGGCGAGCTACCGCGATCTGTTCGGCGAGCTACCCTCTCAGACTCTGGAGCAGGGCCTGGACCATCGACTGCGGGGCGCCGGCCGGGATTTCCGACCGGCGCCCCGGAACACCGCTCAGGCCTGACCGAGCACCTGCACGACGTGCTTCAGCTCCTGGAACTCCTCCAGGGCGCGGTGGCCGTTCAGGCGGCCCAGGCCGCTCTGCCGGGTACCGCCTTCCTCGAACTGGTCCAGCACCAAGGCCCAGGCGTTGATCCAGACCGTGCCAGCGTCGATGGCGTCGGCCATCCGCAGGCCCCGGCCACCATCGCGAGTCCACACCGAGGCGGCCAGACCGTATTCGGTGGCATTGGCCCTACCGACCGCCTCTGCCTCGGTCTCGAAGACCTCGAAGGTGGCCACCGGGCCGAACAGTTCGCGCTGGACCAACGGCGAGGTGACGTCGTCGACCTCCAGCAGTGAGGGCCGGTAGTAGGCACCGTCGACCAGGTCGGCGTCCTGGGGGACCCCACCACGGACCAGCACGGTGGCGTCGGCAAGGTGCTCGCCCACCAATGCGTCGAGCCGATCGCGCGCGGCCCGGTCGATCATCGGCCCCATCTGCGAGCCGGGTGCGTCACCGGGACCGACCTGCACAGCCTCGAGGGCGGCCACCAACCGGGCCCGGACCTCGTCGGCGACCGAGGCCTGCACCAGGACCCGGCTGCCGGTCATGCAGAACTGGCCGGCGAAGGTGGTGATACCGGCAACGATGGTGCCGACCGCCTGGTCCAGATCGGCGTCGGCGAAGACCACCATCGGGGTCTTGCCGCCGAGCTCCAGGTTGACCCGCTTCAGCCGGGGGGCGGCGTCGGCCATGATCTGGCGACCCACCGCAGTACTGCCGGTGTAGCTGAGCACCGGCACGTCCGGAGACTCCACCAGGTGCTTGGCCACGTCGCTACCGGACTCGGTCAACAGGTTGATCACACCGACCGGGAGCGACGGGCAGGACGCCAGGATCTCGGCCAACCTGGCGTTGACCAGCGCGGTCTGGGCCGGCATCTTGACCACCACGGTGCAGCCGGCCGCCAGGGCCGGGGCGAAGGAGCGGACCGACAGCACCACCGGGGAGTTCCAGGGCACGATCACCCCGGCCACACCCATCGGTACCGGGACCAAGATGGACAGGACTCCGGCCTTGGCCTGGTCGCCACGGCCCGAACTGGTCAACGCCAGTGCTGCGTAGTAGCGAAGCTTGGAGGGGGTCAGGCTGAGCTCGAAGTGCGCCTCGGGCAGGATCTTGCCGTTCTCGACGGCCAGCAGCATGGCCAGTTCGTCGGTAGCGGCCTCGACGGCGTCGGCCATCTCGTTGAGCACCTTGGCCCGCAGCTGCCGGTCCTTGGCCCAATCGGTCTCGGTGAACGCGGTCCGGGCCGCGGCCACCGCTTCGACGGCCAACGGCAGCTGGGCGTCGTCGAACTCGCCCAACGGGGAGCCGTCGGCCGGTGAGTGGCTGGTGCGGGTGCGGCCCGAGGCGGTCCAGCGGCCATTGACGTAGTGGCCCACGACAGCGGTCGCGGTAGTGGTCTGGGTCATGGGTGACTCCTTTAGGGATGAGGCCTGGATCGGTGAGGATGGATCAGAGGCGGCGAGCTGCGAGTGGGGAAGGCCCCAGGTCGGTGCCGGGCAGCGCCGTTGCAAGCACCACCAGTTGGTCGACCAGCTCACCCAACTCGGCGCGGACCTCGGGATCGACCGGATCTGCGGCAAAGGTCCGGTCCACGAAGAACGACGAGCCCGGCGCGGTCAGCGCACCGAACCAGCTGAGCACGTCGCGTAGGTGCCGCTCGGCCCCCAGGGCGTGCTGGGGTGCAGCAGCCACGGTGAGCAGACCGACCGGGGTGGAGCGCAGCGCCGCGACCGGCAACTGCTCGAACAGCTGCTTGAGGACGGCCGGGAAGGAGGCCCGGAAGACCGGGCTGGCCACCAGCACCGCATCCGCCTCCGAGACCAGGGCTTCGGCGTCCAGCGGCCAGCCGGTCGGCGAGCTCGGCGCCAACCGAATGCACTCCCAGCCCGAGTACCGGCGGAGTGACTCCTCGGCAAGGTCCATCCCCCGGGCCAGTTTGCCGGGTGGGGTGGGGCTTCCGTAGACGGTGAGCAACCTCATCGCCCACCTCCGGCAGTGCCAGGCACCAGCCGACCACGGTGGTAGAGCAAAGGCTCGGCCTCCCGGTGGGGCTGGACCGAGCGGACCGCAGCCAGGACCACCAGGTGATCACCAGAAGCGATCTCCTGGATCAGGTCGCACTCCAACCAGGCCAACACACCGGTGAGCACCGGCAGCCTGTTCGCGCTTGGCGTCCAGCCGATGCCATCGAACTTGTCGCCGCCCTTGGCAGCCATCGCCAGGGCCAGGTCGCCCTGGTCGGCGGCCAGCAGATTCACCACGAAGCTGCCGTTGCTGCGGATCCGCGGCCAGGTGCTGGAGCTGCGCTGGACGCACAGCAGGACCTGGGCCGGTTCCAGCGACAGAGCGCTGAAGGACTGGCAGGTGAACCCGACCGGCTCCCCGTCCTGTACCGACGTCACCACGGTGACACCGGTACAGAACCGACCCAGCACATCCTTGTACTCGCCAGGTGAAGGCGTCGGACCGGCCGTATCGAGCACCGTTCTCATCGGGACCTCCTCGGACGAGGGCATCAGCTGGAGGGCACTCATTCGCGCAGCCCGGCCTCACGCATCAGCGGCATCACCTTCTCGCCGAAGTACGGCAGCTCCTCGGCATAGTCCAGGAAGCCGATCATCATGCCGCCGACTCCGGCGTTCTCCAGTTCCAGCAACTGCTCCACGATCTGCTCGGGGGTACCGATCAGCGGGTAGCCGCCGTAGCCCAGGATGAACCGCTCCTGCAGTGCCTTGATCTTGTCGAACGAACCGCTCTCGGCGCCCAGTCCACCGGAGACCATCTCGGCCACGGCCCAGTCGCCCTTGGCCAGGATGTGGTCCAACAGTTGCTTGGTCTCCTTCTCGGTGTCGCGGCAGATGATGTTGCCGTAACCCAGTACGCCCAGGTCGCGACCGATCCCGTGGGCGATGCTGCGGACCTTGTCGACGGTGCCCTTGGCCTCCTCGACATCGGCGAAGGCGATGAAGTTGAAGTCGCACTCACGGGCACAGAACTCCAGGCCGGCCGGCGAGTTGCCCGCGTTGACCAGCACCGGCCAGGGCTCCTGGATCGGCTTGGGATCGCTCATCGCGTCCTTGATCTCGAAGAACTCGCCGGTGAAGTCGACCCGGTCTTGCGTCCACATCCGCTTGGCGATCTCGATCCACTCCGACCCGAACCGGTAGCGGTCGTCGTGCTCGCGCTGGGTGCCGCCGAACATCTCCATCTCGGCCTGGTACCAGCCCATGGTCATGTTCAGACCGAACCGGCCGTTCGAGATGTGGTCGACCGTGACCGACTCCTTGGCCGCCACGATCGGGTGCTTGGTGGGGACGTGGGTGGTCGAGAAGACCATGATCTGCTCGGTGGCCTGGGCGATGCCGGCCGCCCACGTGTGGGTCTCGAAGTTCTCGCCGTTGAAGTTGGTCTCACCGCCCATGCCGCGGTACCGAGCGACCGGGAGCATCGCCTCGAAACCGAGACGGTCGGCGCTCTGGGCGATCTTCTGGGTGTGCTCCCAGGTGAGCTCGTAGTTGCTCTCCGCATGAGTGGCCATCAGCCCATGGCTGCAGTTGGAGCCGAAGATGCCCAGCTTCATCTTGTTGTCGTTGTACATGGCCACGCCGGAGTCACGGCGGGCCGCCACCAGCTCTTCGTAGGAGGGGCGGGTCGGGACGATCGTCATCTGTGATCCTTCGGGGATTCGGGTACGGCGGTCACCCACGGGGTGACCTGAGGCCGTGAGGTGAGTCACAACCACGTGGTCCGACCAACGTATGAACGGCACCGCGCCGGCACTATCCAGTTGCCGAACGGACCCTGGCCACATTGCGCAGAGCGCTGACGGTGGTGGTCGACTCCGACTTCGGGCCTACCCTTCTGCGGTGAGTGCTTCGCAGAACCCGCCATCCTCCGGGATCGACCCCGACGACCTGGCCACCACGATCCGGGTCCTGGAATCGCTGCACACCGTCGAGGAGGACCACCCCGACCACGTCCGGATCAAGCGGGCCGCCTCACACATGTACAAGGCCCTCAAGAAGACCCGGCGGTTGGCCAAGCGGGCCGCCGAGGCCGAGCACGATCGGCTGCTCACCGAATCCACGGGCACAGGTTCGGCCCTGCGAATCGATGACGAGACCGCGGGGATCCCGCTGGCCTCCACCGCCGAGGGCGCGTTCGCGGGCGAACTGCTCAAATCCCGCGGGTGCTACATCTGCAAGAACGATTACACCCTGGTCGATGCCTTCTACCACTGGCTGTGCCCCGACTGTGCGGCGATGAGCCACACCAAGCGGGACCAGCGAGTAGACCTGAGCGGCAAGCGAGCGCTGCTCACCGGCGGGCGCTCCAAGATCGGCATGTACATCGCGCTGATGCTGCTGCGCGACGGTGCGCACACCACCATCACCACCCGGTTCCCCAAGGACGCGGTCCGCCGGTTCTCCAGCCTGCCGGACTCCGGGGACTGGCTGCACCGCTTCAAGGTCGTCGGCATCGACCTGCGTGACCCCACTCAGGTGATCTCGCTGGCCGACGACGTGGCGGCGGCCGGGCCGCTGGACATCATCATCAACAACGCCTGCCAGACCGTGCGACGCAGCCCGGGCGCCTACGCCCCACTGGTCGATGCGGAGGCGGCCCCCCTGCCGAGCGGCATCGACCTGCCCGAGATGGTCTCCTTCTCCGGGATGTCGGCCGCGCACCCGGCCGCTATCGCCGGTGCCCTAGCCAGCGAGGCGGTCGCCGCGCACGAGGGCGAGAGCCTGGAGCAGGCCAGCGCGGCCCACTCCGCGGCCGCACTGACCGCGCTGGCGCTCAAGGCCGGCAACGCTTCGTTGGAGGCGCATCTGGCCGGTACCGCGGTCGATGCCGGCGGACTGCTGCCCGACGTCCAGGTCAACAACTCCTGGACCCAGACCGTGGACGAGGTGGACCCGCTGGAACTGCTCGAGGTGCAGTTGTGCAACTCGATCGCACCGTTCCTGCTGGTCAGCAGGTTGCGACCGGCGATGCGGGCAGCCACCCAATCGGGCGCCCGCCGTGCCTATGTGGTCAACGTATCGGCCATGGAGGGCCAGTTCTCCCGGCGCTACAAGGGCGCCGGGCACCCGCACACCAACATGGCCAAGGCCGCGCTCAACATGATGACCCGGACCAGCGCCGGCGAGATGTTCGAGACCGACCAGATCCTGATGACGGCGGTCGACACCGGCTGGATCACCGACGAGCGCCCGCACGCCGACAAGCTCCGGATCGCAGCCGAGGGCTGGCACGCGCCACTGGACCTGGTCGACGGTGCCGCACGGGTGTACGACCCGATCGTGCAGGGCGAAGCGGGCCACGACCTGTACGGCTGCTTCCTGAAGGACTACCAGCCGCATCCTTGGTAGGGCTGGCCCCGCTCCTGAGTTCGACTCACCCGGCGCTGGACCCGGTGATGTTCACCAACCAGTTGATTCCGAAGTGGTCCCGGCCGGCACCGAACTCGTCGCCCCAATCCTGCTTGCCCAGCGGCATCGAGATCTCTCCCTGGGCCGTCAACTGGTTGAACCAACCCCGCAGGTCATCGGCGGCCTCGGCGTCACCGGACAGGCTCACCGAGACGTTGTCGCCGACGGTGACCTGGACGAACTCGGGAGGCGCGTCCGCTCCCATCAGGGTGAACCCGGCCGGGGTCTCCAACTGTCCATGCATGATCTGGCTCGCTACCTGGCCCTCGGCACCCATGTCACCGAAGGTCATCAGATGGAGTTCGCCGCCCAGCACCGACTGGTAGAACTCCATCGCCTCCCGGGCCTTGCCGTCGAGGAAGTTCAGATACGGATTGAGTCTGCTCGACATCACTACTCCTGTGTGAGGGACGGCGGAGACGCCGATCGGCGACCCCGTAATCGTTGAATCTACGCCGCCTCCGCGGCGAGCACGAGGGGTCGAGGAGGGCCGGTCCGGACCCGCTTGTCGAGGCTTACTAGGGTCGATACGTGTCGGTCTCACCTCATCGCCTCCAGGTGCGCCTCGGGCTGGTCGTCGCCTTACTGGCCGCCGCCCTCGGTGGCTGCGGCGGCGATCAGGATCCCGATACGACACCTTCTCCTTCCCCCAGCGATTCCCGCCCCAGGACGCCACCCGTGACACCGACCGATTCGCCCAACCAACCCAGTGATCCACGACGGGTCACACCGCTCGTGGTGCGTGCCGAGTTGACCCCGCAGGAGCGTGACCGGGTCGACGAGCTGCTGCTCGCCGCGGTCGGTGCGGGGGAGCCGCGCTCCGTGCGGAACGCCCTGACCCAGGGGGCCTCGGTGAACGCCCGCGATGAGCGACGGCGCACACCCCTGGTGCTGGCCGCGACTCACGACCGACTCGACGTGGCGCGACTGCTGCTCGCCAATGGCGCCGAGGTCGACGCCCTGGACGACCAGCACGACACCGCCTGGCTGATCACCGGTGTGACCGGCAGCGTCGATATGGGACGGCTGCTGCTGTCCGCGGGGGCGGACCTGACGATCCGCAACCGGTTCGGAGGACTGTCTCCGATCCCCGCCAGCGAGCGCGGTCATGTCGACTACGTGCGCTGGGTGGTAGGGACCCCGGTCGATCTCGACCATCGCAACGACCTGGGCTGGACCGCCCTGCTGGAGGCCATCGTGCTGGGCGACGGGAGCCGGCCGTACCAGCAGATCGTCACCGTCCTGCTCCGGGCCGGTGCCGATCCTTCGATCAGTGACCACCAGGGGCGCGACGCTCGCACCCTGGCCGCCGAGCAGGGCTTCCGGGATCTCGTCCGGATCATCGATCAGCATCAGTGACCGACCGGCCTCGATCAGTTGAGGCCGACCCTGGCGATCGGGGCCAGCAGTTCCCGTTCCTCATACGACAAGTGCGAGAGCAGTGTGTCGGTCAGCAGATCGAGCTGGTACTGAACATCATCCAATGCGGTGCTCCCCGTCGAGCCGCCCTCGCCTCCGGTCGCCACCAGAGCGACCAGCGCCGCGTCGAAACTATCGAGCACGTCCTGGATCACCAGATGCTCGGACTCCAACCGGTCCAGCACCGGTGCCAACCCGGGGATCTCACGCCGTAGGTGCGGGAAGACACCGCGGTCCTCCAGGCTGTGGTGACCGGTCACCACCCGGCAGTACGACTCGCAGTAGGCACCCAGGGTCCAGTTGTTCTGGCGCAGGGTCATCTCGTTGATCGCCGAGCGCGCCGATCCCACACCGAGGGTGCCACGTCGTACCTGGTCCAGGACGTCCCGTAGCTGGGCCAACTCGCCGCGCAGGTGCTCATGCACGTCCAGGAAGTGGGAGGCGGCCGGTTCGATCGGGTGTTGGGCATCGGCCGGCTCCGTCCAGGTCGGGCGGCTGGCCTCGTCCCAGTCCAGCACCCCGGTCAGCCGGGCACCGTCGTCAGGGGTGGGTCGCACGCTCAAGGTCGTGGTGCCCCGCTCGGCCACCACTCTCTGCTGCGCCGGGGCCGGTTCGCCCGGCTCCGGCGGGGCGGGGCGGGGCTCGCTGCGCTCGGCGTCCACCAGCTCCCGCAATCGAGGACCGACCTCACTCGCCCAGATCCGGATCACCGTGGGATCGTCGGTGGCCAGCACGTAGCTACTGGTCCCGATGCTCAGCGTGAGCTCGGCCAGCTGCTCGGCCCAGTTCTCCGGGGTCCCCTGGAGGAGTCCCGAGCCGGTGCCGAACTGTCCGTTCACGTTGTAGATGCGCTTGATCTCGGCCGGATCGCGCCCGGCAGCCAAGGCCGCCTCGTCGAGCACCTTCGCCAGCTCCGCGATCGTCGTAGGCGGTGCATACGCCATGCTCGGTGCCCACGCATCCGCCGACCGGCCGGTCAGGCGCAGCATCCGCGGCTTGAGGGCCCCGATCCAGATCGGGATCCGATGGGCCGGTACCGGACCGGCATGCAGGCCCTTGGCCCGGTAGTACTGCCCTTCGAATCGCAGGGTTCCGCCCCGCCAGAACTGACGGATCAGGTCGATCGCCTCGGCCAGGGCCTCGACCGCCTCGCCCGGGCTGCGCCGCTCGGCCCCGGCGGCCACGATCGCGTCCCAGAAGGCTCCGGCCCCGAGCCCAAGTTCCACTCGGCCACGGGTGATCAGGTCCAGGGTGGCGGCGGACTTCGCCAGCACCACCGGCGGCCGCAGCGGCAGGTTGACCACGTTCGGGCTGAGCCGGATGCTGCTGGTGCGAGCCCCGATCGCCGTGAGCAGGGTCCAAGTGTCGCCATAGGACTGCTGATAGGGGTGGTCCTGCATCGTGAGCAGGTCCACCCCGCTGACCTCGGCCAGCTCGGCCAGCTCGAAGAGACGGTCGAGGTGCTGTGCGTCCGGGGTGACGAAGACACCGAGTTCGATCGGTTGCCCGTAGTCGGCCATGTCGGTTCTCCCTGCCTCGTTGTTACCGTTGATTCTTCAACTAGTAACGACGAGCCGATGTTCCCTGCCTCAGCGGGAGACGGTGGCGAGCAACCTGGCCCGAGCCCGGCGTCCTTCCGGGATCGGCAGCAGCGGGTGGACGTGTGGTGCACCGACGGCTTCGTGCAGTCCGGCACTGCCACCGGCCGCGCGGATCGTGTCGATCAGAACCCGAGCATCACACAAGGTGATGTCACGGGTCCCGACGAAGACCTCGACCGGCGGCAGGTCCACCATCGACCCGAACAAGGGACTGATCCGCGGATCGGTGAGAGCCAGCCCCCCAGCCCACGCGGCCGCCACCGGTCGCAGCCCGGCCCGGCTGAGCCAGGGGTCGTACGGTTCGAGGGCATCCACCTCGGGGTTGGCCATCGACAGGTCCAGCCAGGGCGCCATCAGCACTACCCCGGTGGCCGCCGCAGCCCCGAGATCGCGTCGCGCCTGGGCCAGCAGCAGGGCCAGGCCACCACCTGCGGAGTCGCCGACCAGGTGGATCGGACCGGTCGAGGATCGAGTACCGAATTCCCGATCCAACTCGGCGAGCACGGTCAGACCGAGTTCCCGCGCGCTCAGGCCGTCGTGCTGGGGTGCCAGACCGTAGACGGGCACCTCCACCGGCCGTCCGGTGGCATCGGCCAGGTCCGCGATCAACGACCAGTGTTGGGCGACGATCTCGCTGACATACCCGCCACCGTGCAGGTAGACGACCGCCCCGGAGGAGCGGATTCCGCCCTCAGGCAGCACTCGATGTACCGCGAAGCCGTTCACCGAACGCGAGCGCACCCGTTCGGCGAGCCTGGCCGGTGGCTCGGGGCTCGTCTTGGCGCTCAGCAGCTTCCGCCGGCCGATCTCCTCGGTGGCCCAGCGTCTCTTGAGCGTGAGCGCGAACACCCGGCACACCGCGCGGGTGGTCAGACTGACAGACCGAGGATCACGACTCATGAGCGCGATCCTATTCAGCCCTGTTGATCGTCATCCGCTCGCTCCTGGGGCTGTTGCGGCGACGGCCGCTCGGCCTGCTCCGATGACTCCGTCGACGGGTCCACCGGGAGCGGCCCGGGCTGGGGCGCCCAGGGTGAGGGCTGCTCCGGGTTGCTCGTCCACTGCGGAGCCGGGGGGCCGCTCTCTGAGCCAGGACCTGGTGGAGTGCCCCACTGCTGCGCGGGTGACTGCTCGGGCGGCCCCCATTGCTGCGGGGCGGCCGGGGCCGCGCCCCAGGCCTGCGGCTGCTGGGGAGCTGGTGGCGCACCCCACTGCTGCGGCTGGGCAGGCGGGGGACCCCACTGCTGAGGCTGCTGGGGCTGGCCCCACTGGCCGCCCTGCTGACCGGCCCACTGCTGCGGCTGGTGCGGTACCGGCTGCGGCATCAGCGACGCGAAGTCCGCCCGAATCGCCCTGGGCACCGTCAGCGCCCCGATCGAGAAGAGGGGCAGACCGAGACCTGCCGTCAGGAACGGGGTCAAGCTCGGATCCATACCGCCGTCCTGACTGCCGATGATCACCGCCACCAGAGCCAGCACCGCGGTCAGGGCCAGGATCCCCACCGGAACCAGCAGGGAACCGCCCGTATAGCGCGGGAGCATGGACAGGGCGGCGGCCGCAGCAGCAGCGGTGAGCACCATCAGCACCAGACCGCTGATCACCTTGCCCGTCCATGGGTCGGCGAAGTCACCGTCGGCAGCGATCGCCGCCACGACCACCGAGATCGCGGTGGCCAGGCTGATCACCACCGCGGTGATCATGGCGACCCGTACCGCCCCCACCCACTCGGTGCTGGTCCCGGTCACCGGGTCGGAGCGCAACAGCGGAACGGCGAGCGCGCCGACGCAGCCGGCCCCCGCCAGACCCAGCACAACCACGAACGGGATCGAGTAGCCGCCTCCCAGCGCCATGCCGCCGTCACCACCGGCCCGGATCAGGTAGGTAGCGAAACCGTGCGAGGCGAAGTCCCGCCCGATATAGGCGAACCACATCCCTACGAAGGCGCCGATCCCCACCGCCGCCAGCACTCGGCCCGCGCCAGGCCTGCGGGTGATGAAGAGCACCAGCGGGACGAGAAGCAGCAGGGCCGGTACCAGACCGGTGGACACGAGCATGGAGATCATGAACTTGGCCGGAATATCATCGAACCGGATCAGGTCGATCACCGGGCTGAGCAGCGTGGCCAGGGCTGCGAAGGCCACTAGGACCACCGTCAGCAGACGCCAGCCACCGGGCGAACGGAAGCCGGTCTCGAAGGAGCGGGGCTGGACCATGAGCGCCACGGCCAGGGCCAATGACGCCACTCCCAGACCGACTCCGCCGCCGCCCTGGGAGTCGGTGATGTGCACCAGCTCCAGGATCAGCACCACCAGGATCGACACGATCGCGGGCAGGTTCACGGCCAGCTTCACCACGGTGGCCTGGATCCCGCTCCAGCCGGGGATCGCGCCAGCTCGGACCGTGTAGGCGATGGTCACGCTCAACGCGGTCAGCAGCGCTGAGACGATCACCCACCACGGCGCGCCCTGGTCCTCCACATACGAGTTCACGTTCCAGCCGAGGCCCAGCGTGGCGAAGGCCAAGAACAGTGCACCGAGATCGCGCGCACCATCACCGAATGTCATCGAGGCGAACGGATTACTCAGCGGTGGCCGGGGTGGGCGCGGCGGCCGGTGCTGCTGCCCCCACTGACCGGTCTGCTGCGGCTGACCCCAGCCGGGCGGCGGTGTCTGAGGTGGCATGGTCCCGTAGGGCTGACTCGGCTGCGGCGCGACATTCGGCGGCGGACCCCACTGCTGGACCGGCGGCTGACTCTGCGACGGAACCGGCGGAGTCTGTGGTGGGAACGACTCGAGCGGGCTGCCACACGTGCCGCAGAATCGCTCCCCCGCGGTCGGGGCCCCGCAATTGGGACACTGGGTACTCACTCGGACAACACCGTTCTCTCGGTTTCAGGGTCGTCTGCGCAACTTACCCTGACCCGAGGCCGTCCCGGGAGGGGCATCGACGGGGCCGGCTCCTCATCGCCACACCGCCTCGTCGGGCGCGGGCAACCCGTTCACCGGCCCGGTGATCCGACGTTCCAGGGCACCGGCCGCCAGTGCCATCAACCCGCATCCGGCCAGGATCACGGCGATGAACTCCACATGCAGGTCGTGACGGAGCATGAACCCGGCCACCAGCGGACCTGCCACCGCACCGACCTGGAAGGCGCCCGAGCTCAGCGCGTTGTAGCGGCCGCGCAGATGGTCGGGCGCCAGGTCGTTGGTGATCGCCGGAAGGGTCGGCTGCAACAGGGTCTCCCCCACCGCGAACAGCGCGAAGAACGCCATCACCATGGCTGCCGCCAGTGCCGTGCCGGCGAATGGTCCGGTGGTTCCCAGCACCAACCACGAGACCGCCCAGATGGCCGCCATCACCATCACCACCCGGGTCCTGCGGTGCCCCTGGATCAGTCGCAGGGCCAGGAACTGGAAGCAGACGATGACCAGGGTATTGAGTGCGAAGGCCCAGCCGATGACCTCGGTCGACACCTGACTGACCTCGCGTGACCAGGCCGGGAAGCCGGCCTCCATCTGCCCGTAGCCGACGAAGGAGAAGACCAACCCGATGGCGGAGATCTGGAGTACCCCGGGACGCCGCAAGATGGCCAGGTAGCCGGGCTGGACCACCGCCTCGCCTGCCGGGTGTGCGGACCGCGCGTCGACCGCGCGCAGCGGGCCGAGCATCAGACCGATCGGAATCAGCATGCACACGGCGTTGACCAGGAAGATCGTGGTGAACGTGTCGGGCCGGTGCACGTCGACGAAGAGTCCGCTGATCACTCCGCCCACGCCGATGCCCAGGTTGACCAGCGCGAAGTTGATCCCGAAGAAGGTCTGCCGGACGGTGCCGGTCACCAGACTCGCGATCAGGACGTTCATGGTGGTCCAGCCGCCGGCGTTGGCCATCCCGATGAAGAAGATCGCCACCACGACGCGCCATTCGTCGTCGGCGAAGGCGAGCAGGGTCAGCCCGATCACCTGGGACAGGCTGGCCGCGATCACCATCACCCGGGCACCCCACCGATCGGTGAGCGCCCCCACAGCCGGGATGAACACGAGCGCCACCAGCCCGATCAGAGCCATCATCGTTCCGGCCACGTCGAGGGTCAGCCCCCGTACCTCGTGCAGATAGATCACGGTGAACGGCAGCGTCATCCCCCGACCGAGGACCTGGAACACGGTGGTGCACAGCAACCATCTGGCGGGCCTCGGCAGATGTGACCAGAAGCTGCGCATGCTGAGGTGTTCCACACCGAGCAGGCTGCCACGCCGGGCCGACATCGAGCACGCCGTTTTCCGGCCGCCGGATCAGTAGTAGTTGGCGAGACCCATCAGCACACCGAACTCAGGGTTCGCCTTTCCCCGTGGGTCGGCCTCCACGCCGAAGATCCGACGTTCCTTCTTGCCATTGGCGTAGGCCAGTTCCACGATCCCTCGGCCGACGAAGCGGTACCTGCCCCGGGAGTCGGCCGAGACCGTCGACCAATAACTACCCAGACCCGGCCAGCTGCCGATCGAGGATCCGCTCGTGATGAACCTGCCCTGCCGATCCATGGTCAGGTAGTCGGTCCAGGTGGTGCACGAGATCAGGCAGTAGCCGCTCCAGTCCTGGCGGTACAGATCGAGCCCGACCCGACTGCCCTTCTTCGGCAGCGAGAGCGGGGTCCAGAACATCTTCGACCTGCCCTTCGGCTGCCAGGAGAACCCCGCGCTGGTGACCTTGATCTTCTTCGACCCGAGTCGACCGACCCCCCGGCGCGGATTCCAGGAGTACCTGACACAGGTCCTGCTGGCCTTGCGACATTTCGGCTTACGGGTACCCGGGTCTCCGATGAAGGCGAACTTCCTGTTCACGAACCACACCGTGTGGTTACGCCAACCCGAGGAGTCGCCGATCGAGGAGGGCTCGAAAGCCCAGAAATAGCGACCCACGAGCGATTTGGGTCGGGTCGGTTTGGGCGAGACCACCACGGTGAACGTCCTGCTGGCCGAGACCCCGGCAGCCGAAGCCCGCACCGTGAGCTTCTGGGGCTTGACCCTCTTCGATCTCTTCCGGGCTCCGGCCGTCTTCTTCGGCACCTTCAGCCGTACCTTGAACCGGACATCGGTGTCGTCTCGGTCGGCGATCGTCCCCAACGCCCGGGTGGGTCGTTTGATCTGCAGCTTCTTACCGCTGGCCCGGACCACCACCCCGGAGACCGGCGAGTTGCCGGGATTGTCGACCTCGAGGTCCACGCTGATCCAGGCACCGGCCCTGGCCCCGAGCATCGAGGGCTCATCGGTATCGATACGCAGTTGCGGTCGGAACTCCTCGATCAGGCTCTCGCCATAGCTGGACTGGTAGACAGTCGAGGCATCGGCGAGGTTGTTCAGCCTGACGAAGGCACAGTCGAACTCGACGCCGCGGACAGCGGGCAGCACGGCCGTGGCCAGCCTGATGGTGTTGCCGGAGCGGCTCCGAGAGGCCGCCACTTCGGTACTACCCCACAGCCCGGCGGCGCTATTGCTCACGGTCGTACCCAGCACCGCCGCCGAGCGCTGGCAGGTGTCACCGTTCCAGATCCCGAAGCTCGCGACGATCACCGTGTCCTGGGTGGGGGCCGCCCGCAGAGTCGCGGTGACCACCAGCCGCTGGGCGGCCAGATCCTGAGTCAACACCACCTGAGCGAATCTGCGCCCGTCGTTACCCCCGTCATAGCCGGGCTCCAGGTCGGCGGCCCTGATCGTGACCGCTCGACGCACCACGCCGTCCGACCAGGTGTCGCGTCTGGTCTGCTCGGTGACCTCGCGCTGCAGACGGTGTAGTCGTGCACCTCGCTGGGCGACGGGAGCCAGGGCATGGTCACCACCCGGGTCCGCGGCCTGCGCGTGGATCAACCGATCGGTGGTGACCCCCGTTTGATCGGTCGCCGATGCCGTCTCGATCTGGGTGGCTGCGGCCACCAGTCCCAAGGCGGAGACCGCCACGGCCAGCCTGCGATACCCCCGGCCCCCGCCAATGCCCATTCCAGTGCCCATGACATCTCCCCGATGTGTCGTGTCTGGTGCAGATTTCGGTGCGGGTCCATAAGAACACACACCAGCCGGCTCGACGGCCCATGAACAGACCCTCTTGACAACATACAACCGTTTAGTTGTATGTTGTGCAGGTGACGACGGACAGTGAGGACATCGCGGATGCGCTGTTCGGTGCCCTCTCCGATCGGACCCGGCGTGACATCCTGCGCCGCGTCCTGTCCGGGGAGCACTCCGTCTCGGCACTGGCCGCGAACTACGAGATGAGCTTCGCGGCGGTGCAGAAACATGTGGCGGTCCTGGAACGTGCGGGACTGCTCCGCAAGCGGCGTAATGGTCGCGAGCAGCTGGCCAGCGGCGACATGGAGGCGGTGCGCACGGTGGCGACCCTGATGGCCGAGTTCGAGGCCGTCTGGCGCGGCCGGGTGGCCCGGATGGACGCCTTGCTCGACGAGTCCTGACCCTTCATGAACATCAAGACAACGACATCGATTTGAAGCTATTGAGGAGAACGACATGCCCGTCATCGACGTGAAACACGATCCGGAGGCGCTGACCCTCACCATCACCAGCCACTTCACCGCCGACCCGCAGCGGGTGTGGCAGCTCTTCGCCGACCCGCGGCAGCTGGAGCGTTGGTTCGGGCCGCCGGAGTTCCCGGCCACCTTCACCGAGCACGCACTGCGACCCGGCGGACGCAGCAGTTATTACATGACCGGCCCCGACGGCTCACGGTACGGGGGCTGGTGGGTGATCGACGAGGTCGCCGCACCCGACCAATTCAGCTACCACGACGGCTTCGCCGACCTCGATGGCAACCCGATGCCGGGTGAACCCGTCTCGCGAAACGTGGTGCGACTGGGCACCGACGGCGCCGGTACCACTGTGGTGATGACCTCGACCTATGACTCGTCGGCGGACCTGCAGAAGGTACTGGACATGGGGGTCATCGAGGGAGCCAGCTCGGCGATCAATCAGATCGACGCGCTCCTCGCTGCCTGACTCTCCCCGGTGAACCGCCGGGCCGGGGAGCGCTCCCCGGCTCGGCGGTGCAAACCTGTCGACTACGGGCGTTCATGCCGCCAAGGCCTCCTCGGGCACCGGGGCCGGTGCGGGCGACCGGGCCGGAATGAACAGGGTGATCAGGGCCCCGACGAACGCGGCGGCGGCTCCGACCAGGAAGCACAGCCGGAAGGTGAACTCGGCCGAGGCACCGGACATCGCGTCGAGGTCGGCATCGAAGAAGACATGGATCTGGCTACTCAGCAGGGCAGCCATCACCGCACCGGCGACGGTGGTACCCACCGAACGCATCAACCCGTTGAGGCCGACGCTCGCGCCGGCCTCACTCATCGGCACATTGTCCAGGATCAGCGTAGGCATCGCCGCGAACCCGATGCCGACTCCGGCCGAACAGAGCATCATCGAGATCATCAGCTCCCAGGGATGGCTCATCAGGAACAGCCCCACCAGATAGGCACACCCGATGGTGACCGCGGCGATCGTCAGCGTGGATCGGGCCCCGATCCGGTTGATCAGCCGACCGCTCACGGGCGCCATGCACAGCATCACCACGCCACCCGGGGCCATCCAGAGACCGCCCTCCAGCAGGCTCTGACCCAGCCCGTAACCCGAGTCCTTGGAGATCGTCAGCAGTTGGGGGATCACGATCGAGTTCGCCATCATTCCGAAGCCGATCAGTACGCCCGCCAGGTTGGTCAACAACACCGGACGGCGAGCGCTGGTCCGCAGATCGACCAATGGCTCCACGGTCCGCAGCTCATGCCAGCCCCAGGCCAGCAGGACCGCCAGGCCACCCAGGATCGAACCCCAGGTAGCCGGTGAGTCCCAATGCCAGTCCTTGCCCTTGGAGACCCCGACGAGCACCCCGGAGAGCCCCACCGCCAAGCCCACGATGCCGGCCAGGTCCAGCCGGGCGGGACGACCGTCCTCAAGGTGTGGCAGCAGGAACAGGGAGGCCAGCAATGACACGGCCGCGAGCGCCGCGGAGCCCCAGAACAACCAGTGGAAGTCGTAGTTCTCGACTACGAATGCGGCGGCCGGGATGGCGAAGGAGCCGCCCAGGCCCATGGTGGCACTGATCGAGGCGATCCCGATCGGAGCGACCCGCGGTGGGACCACCTCTCGCACCAGAGAGATGGCGACCGGCATGTACCCCATCGCCATTCCCTGCAGCACCCGGCCGACGAGCATCGGGCCCAGCGAGTCGGCCATCGCCGCCACGACGGCACCGACCAGGAGTATCGCCGCGCTGGCCGACAGCATCCGCTGCTTGCCGAAGATATCGGCCAAGCGCCCCGCCACCGGCATGGTCACGGCGCCGGCCAGCAGGGTCGCGGTGATCACCCACGAGGCGTTCGTGGGTGTGGTGTCGAGCAGCCGCGGCAGTTCGGACTGGATCGGGATGACCAGCGTCTGCATCAGGGAGGCGGCCAGGCCCCCGAAGCACAGGACTGCCACGACGAGACCGGGGCGCGATGATGCGGACCGACCGAGAGAGCCGGGGGTCGGGTGGGGATCGACGGATTTCACGAGGTGGGGTCACTTGCTTTCGGGCTGGAACCTGAGACTCATGTAAGATACATACATAATTGCAGGAGTAGCAAAGGAGCAAGGATCCGTGGGACGAGAGCCCCGCAGCGAGGCAGAGCCCGAGCAGAGCCCGGGCGAGCATTCTTCGTCGGCCTCGAATGACAGCGACTGGGGATGGGACGCGACCCTGCCTCTGGATCAGGAACTGGCTCGGCAACTGTTGCGTATCGACCGCTACCGGCACGCGATGCGGTCCCTCGGCATGCTTCATACGGCAGACCTACGGCTGCTGTGGCTGCTGTGCTCGGGGCCTCCGCGTACGTTGCGCGAGATCGGTGAGGCGTTCCGATTGGAGCAGTCCACGGTGAATCGTCAGGTCAACGCGGCGATCCGGGCGGGGCTGGTGGAACGCTTCGCCGAGTCGGGTCGCACCGCCCGGCTGGTCGCCCCTACCCCCGAGGGGCGCCGACGCTTCGAGACGGACATCGAGCAGAGCCTGCGGATCTATCGCCGTGCCCTGACGACTCTGGGCGACGACTCCGAGCAGGCACGATTCCTGAGCCAACTGGCGGCGTTCACCTCCAGTTACTCCGAGGCCATCGACGCGGAGCTCGGACCACCCTGCTGAGCCCTGGGGTGCGCCTTGATGTGGCTCGGATGCGTCCGGATGCCGCGAGGCGCCCCCCACGAAGGCCCCGAACACGATAGAACCGGACCATGCGCCGCGACCTGCCTCCCGTGCTCGCTCTCGCCGCCGCCTGGTGGTTGCTGGCCGACCTGACCGCAGTCTGGGGCCCGTCCCTGCTGACGGTGCTCGGGTCGACCGCCTCCACCCCGGTCTGGCCGCTCGGTCTCTTCGCGCTCGGCTGTGTGGCCGCCGCCTTCGCGCTGGTGGCTCTGACCCGGCGTCCGGGGAGTCCGGTCGCGCTGCTCGCGGTTGCCCTGCTGGCCCGGATCGTGCTGGCCGCGACACCCGGCGGACAGGTCCAGTTGTGGGCGGCCAGCGTCGGCTTCGCCGCCGCACTGGCATGGTTCGCACACTTGGCGGTGCGTCACGGCCAGGCCCTGGCCAGCGGCCTGGCCACCGGCTGGCTGCTGACGGCGACCGTCGCCGCCGTGGGTGGTACCTGGCTCCCGGTCTGGCGCACCGACCCGATCGGAATCGTCTGCACCATCGTGTTGGTGCTGCTGGCGGTGAGCACCCTCAAACAGGCGACCACCGACACCGCGCCGCTGAGTCGTCGGCAGGCCTGGTCCATCTTCCCGGTCGCTCTGGTGGCTGGGATCGCGGTGGTCAACGCCGGACGTGCCTCCACGATCATCACCGATACCGGGCCCCTGCTGCTGGTCATCGGATGTGCCACGGCGGCCCTGAGCGTCGCGGCGCTGGGCCGCGCCCACACCCCATGGGGACGACTCGCGGCGGGCCTGGTCGGTGTCCTTCTGGTGATGGCGAGTCTCTGGGGGACTTGGGCACCCGAGAGCCTGCATCTGGAGTTGGCCTGGTGGCTGGCACCGATGCTGGTAGTGGCACCGGTCTGCCTGGCCGTGCTGCTCACCCCCGACCTCCCTGATCGGGCCGAGCCCGACGATCTCGTCCGAGAGGACGCCGGGCTGGCCGACCTGTCGCCCCTGCACGATCGGCAAGAGGCTGCGCGGGCGGCCTCCCCGTTCCTGGTGTTGGGCGGTGCCGTGGTCTGGGCGCTGGGTCTGTTCGGCTACTACGCGGGCTACGACCTCGGCTATCGGGCCGACGTCCTGGTCCCGGTAGTGCTGGCCGTGGTGGTGATCGGGGTCTGGGAGGCACGACCGCTCCCGGCTCGTACCGGTGGGCCGGCCCCGGCGCTCTACGGGGTCACCGCGATCGCATTGGTCGCCGCGACCGTAGGTGCCTGGCAGCACCGTCAGCCCACCGCCGTCGAGCGAACGGCATCGGCCGACGTCTCGATCACGGCATGGAATCTGAGGATGGGTTACGGGACGGACGGTCGTTTCGACCCCGAGGCCGTCGCCCGTCAGGTCCAGGACTCCGATGTGGTGCTGCTCAGTGAGATCGACCGGGGGTGGCTGCTCACCGGTGGCCAGGACCAGTTGGCGATCCTGGCCCAGCTGACCGGTAAGCGGCTCTACTTCGCACCGGCGGCCGACCCGGTATGGGGCGACGCGGTCCTCACCTCGCTTCCGGTGACCGAGGTCGTCGGGCGCCCACTGGCCTCGTTCGGAGCCCCTACCGGTGCCGAGGCGCTGGCGGTGCGATTGCGTGCCTCGGGTCGCTCCTTCTGGGTGGTGAGCACTCACCTGCAACCGAAGAATGACGGCAACGACCGAACGATCGACCAGACCGGGCAGGTGGCGCGCTTCGCTCGGTCACTGACCGGTGACGGATCGGGGGTCATCCTGGCCGGCGACTTCGATTTCGAACCCGGCAGCCGCTCGTTCAGCACGGTATTGCAGGCCGGCTTCGAGGACGCTCTGGCCGCGGATCGCCCGGCGCCCACCTTCACCAGCAACAACCCCGAAGAAGAACGCGACCACATCTTCGTGAGTAGCCGGATCGAAGTGCTGGATGCTCGGGTCGAGACATCGAACGCATCCGATCATCTGCCGGTCAGTGCCCGACTCCGGGTGCCCTGACCCCAGACACCGATCCATCCCGGAAAGAGGCAGCAGTGTCGCTCACCGTCATCACCGGAGGCACCCGCGGCATCGGCGCCGCGATCGCGCGCAGACTCGCCGAGGCCGGGCATGCCCTCGTGCTCGGCCATCGGGCCGACGAGGCCAGCGCCCGGGCCCTGTCCGAATCGCTGAGCGCCACCGGGGTAGTCGTCCGCACCGTGCGCGCGGACCTGCTCGAGGAGGGGGCCGTCGAGGCTCTGTTCGGGGTGGCCGCTGAGCTGGGGCAGGTCACCGGGGTGGTCGCCAATGCCGGCTCCACCGAGATGTTCGCGCCCCTGGCCGATACCCCGATCGACTCGATCCGGCGCGTGATCGAGCTCAACCTCACGGCCACCGCCCTCGTCGACCGGGCGGCGGTCCAGGCGATGAGCACCGACCATGGCGGGACCGGTGGGGTGATCGTCAACATCTCCTCGGGGGCCGCCACACTCGGCTCCCCCGGTGAGTACGTGCATTACGCGGCGGCGAAGGCCGGCGTCGATGCGCTGACCAAAGGCCTCGGTCTCGAGGTCGCCCGGCAGGGCATCCGGGTGGTCGGAGTCGCTCCAGGACTGACCGCCACCGGGCTACACGCCAGCACCGGTGACCCCGCTCGCATCGACCGGATGGCGCCGACGATCCCGCTCGGGCGGGCCGGGGATCCCGGCGAGGTGGCTGACGCGGTGATCTGGCTGATGAGTCCGGCAGCCGGTTACGTCACGGCCACGACACTGCGCGTGGCCGGTGGCCGGTGACGCATCGGGGGTTACCGCTTCGACGATCCGGCAGGCGAGGTAGGCATCGAGGCCCTCTTGGTGCGGCGCGGAGGACGGGTTCTGCAGGTTCCGCTGACCTATCGCGGAGCCCCTCTTGCGGGAGCCGAGGAACACCTCGTCACCCTCATGGAGCACTCCGTGCTCGGCCGCCGCTGGGTCTACCACGCTGCTGCAGATCCGATCGCTCTGGAGTGCTTCACCAGGGTTCTGCGTGGTGAGCAGGCCCAGGCCGACCTGGAGATCCATGCTGCGGACGGCTCGATCAGCACGATGGAGCCGCCGATACGGATCCGGGTCGAGGGCACGGCACCGGCCACAGGCACCGGCGCCCCGCGACTCAGCGACGAACTCACCGAACCGGTATCCGGTGCGGCCCGGCTGATCGCCGATTGGCCCGACGGCACCGGTGTGGTCGCTGCCCTGGGCTGAAGTCAGCGCAGACAGCCAGGGCGCTTGTGCCGCAGCACTCTGGTCTGACTGACCGAGCCGACGCGCAGGGTCACTGTGGCGGACACCTTGCCGCGCCGTGCCTTCCGGTGGGCGGACACCTTCTTGACCCTGGCAGAGGCTTTGAATCCGGGCTTCCGGTCCTTGGCCAGGGTCCACCGACCCACCCTGAACACGACCTTTCGAACGGCCCCCGCCCCGCCCCGTACCCGCAGTGTGACCTTGCCCTGACCCGAGCGTCGAGACGAGCAGGAGACCTTGAATCGGAGGGTCTTGGCGGCAGCGGCGGCCTGTTGGGCATTGCTCGGTCCGGACGGCGGCGTCGGGGCGGTCGGCCCCGCGGTGATCTCGACCCATGGGTCGACCGGCTCGCCACGCATCGCCTGCACCACCTGCTTCAGTCTCTGAGCCCAGTTGGCCATGCCGCGGGTCGAGGGGTGCATCGGGGCCCCGTCGCCATAGGTGTTCAGCCCACGCAACCATTGCTTGTCGGGCGCCGCGCATACCGTGTGCTCCGCGATCCGCGGGATGGTGCGCATGTCGGCGAAGGTCACCTCCTCCTGAGCGGCCGCCGCCTTGAGGACATCTGAGAGATGGTCGATCTGCGCCTGCAACCACACCGCCTCCCCGGGTTCGACTCCGGGCAGGGCCGCACAGCCGCTGGGCGGGATGTAGGTGCCGTACCCGACAACCACGATCTCCGCCGCGGGGGCCCTGCTCTTCACCTGCTGGATGGCCCCGACCAGCGTCGGTTCCAACGCGGCGATGGCCTGCGGCGTCATGTCTCCCGCCGCGGGGCAGGTCGCGAGGACACACCCCTGGGCCAGGTTGACCAGACCGACGTCGTTGCCCCCGATCGTGCCCAGGGTGACCAGCGTCGTCTCGGGGCCGAGGGCGTCGTACTGCGGCGGATTGTCACCGTTCTGAGAGGTCGCGAAGTCCTTGGTCTGGGCTCCGGAGCAGCTCGCATCGGTGAGGTGGGCCCCCAGGTCTGCGGCCAACAAGGCCGCATAGTTCTTGCCGCTGCGCGCGCAGGCGCCGCCCGACTGTGGAGCGATACCGGGACCGGCCGCGAAGGAGTCCCCCATCGCCACGTACTCATCCCCGCCGCTCGGCGGATCGGCCTGTGCCGCGACCGTCGCGAGGGTCGAGCAGACCAGCGCCACCCCTGCCACCGATGCCACCGCACCCAGCACTGCTCCCGAGAACCTGCCCCTGTCACGCATCCCGTCTCCCCCCGGACCGCCATCCTGATGTGACCTGAATCACAGTAGCAAGTGGGCCCGACACCGGCTCACCCCCGCGGTGCTTCTCGCATCCGCTCCACCACCTGTCGCAGTCGGGCGGCCCAGGCCGACATCCCGCGACTGGACGGATGCATCACGAAGCCGTCCCCGTAGGTCTGCAGACCTCGTAACCACTGCTGTTCGGGCGCGGCGCAGGCGGTGTGCCGTGCCGCACCCGGCACCATGCGCATGTCGGCGAATGTCACCCCGCGTCGTTTCGCGGCCGCGGACAGCACGTCGCTGAGGTGGTCGATCACTCCCTGTACATACCTGGCCTCCGCCGGGGTGACCCCACTCAGTGCGGGGCAACCGGTCGCCGGCAGATAGTGGCCGTAGCCGACCACCACCACGTCGGCGGCCGGGGCGCGGCGCTGTACCTCCTCGATGGCGTGCACCAGCTCCGGCTCCAGAGCGGAGATCCGCCGATGCACCGCATCCCCTCGACGCCCCGCGCAGTCGGCGAGCACACAGGATCCCGCCAACCGCACCAGATCCACGTCATTCCCGCCGATCGTGCCGAAGGTGACCAGGGTCGTCTCGGGCCCGAGCGCGTCGTACTGCGGCCGAACGCCCTCGAACTGCGCGGTGTCGAGATCCGTCAAACGGGCTCCCGAACAGGAGACATCGTGCACGACCCGCGCGGACAGCGTCTCGGCGAGCAGGGCCGCGTAGTTGCGTCCGCTGCGGGCACAGCCGTCGGTCGACTGCGGGGCGATACCGGGACCCGAAGCGAATGAGTCCCCCAGCGCGACGTACACGTCTGGTTCTCGCCCGCTGCCGCCGCACCCGGCCAGGGTCAGGATCAGGGCGAGCACGCTCCCCCACGCCAGGGCGCGCCACCGTGCCCGCACCCGGCCAGGTTCCGCCCTCCTCGAGGCACCAGCCATCTGAGCCACCAACTCTCGATCACCTTCGACGACACCGTCGCGCAGTCGCCTCCAGCGTGCTACCCGGGTGGCTGCGCCGATGACCTACCCTCGACGCATGCCCCTTCCCGACGCCGACTGGGTACGCAACGCGATCAGGCTGCTCGAGGCCGACGCGAACCGCAGCACCGACACCCACCTGCATATCTTCCCGCTGCCGGACGAGTGGGGCATCGACCTCTACCTCAAGGACGAGTCCGTGCATCCCACCGGCTCGCTCAAGCACCGGCTGGCCCGCTCCCTGATCCTCTACGGGCTGGTCAACGGGCGGATCGGGGCCGACACCGTGCTGATCGAGGCCTCCAGCGGATCCACGGCGGTCTCTGAGGCCTACTTCGCCCGAATGCTCGGTCTCGGATTCACCGCCGTGGTGCCACACGGGACCAGCCCGGAGAAAGTCGCGATGATCGAGTTCTACGGTGGTTCCTGCCACTTCGTCGACACCGCACAGCAGATGTACGAAGCAGCCGTTGCACTCGCGCGCGAATGCAACGGTCACTATCTCGACCAGTTCACCGACGCCGAACGGGCGACCGACTGGCGCGGCAACAACAACATCGCCGAGTCGGTCTTCAACCAGCTCTCCCAGGAGCGGCACCCGATTCCGAGTTGGATAGTGATCGGCGCCGGCACCGGTGGCACCTCGGCCACCTTCGGACGCTATGTGCGCTACCGCAGGCATCGCACCAAGGTAGCGGTGGTCGATCCGGAGAACTCGGCATTTCACGGCGGCTGGCACTCCCGAGACCCCGGCTTCACCACCGGCGAGCCCTCCCGGATCGAGGGGATCGGGCGGCCCCGGGTAGAGCCTTCGTTCATTCCCGGAGTGGTCGACGACGTGCTGGCGATCCCCGACGCCGGGTCGCTGGCGGCCATCCGGCTACTGCGCACCAGGACTCGGCACTGGGCCGGGGGCTCCACCGGGACCAACCTGTACGGAGCCTTCCAGATCATCGCCGGGATGCGCGCGGCCGGAGTGACCGGCAGCGTGGTGACCCTGATCTGCGACTCCGGGGAGCGGTACGCCCGCAGTTACTACGACGACCGGTGGCTCGCCGAGCAGGGCTTCGATCTGACTCCGCACACCGAACGCATGGAGCACTTCTTAGCTACCGGTGAGTGGCGCGACCTCAGCTGAGCCCAGGCTCGCCACCCGGGGGCCGGAGCGCGATCAGGAAGGCTGCAGGGCCGTCCTCGGTGAGTGCCTCGACCAGGCTGTGCACCGCGGTGTCGGCCAGCACCACGTCGTTCTCGACGAGAATCTCGTCCGTTCCGATGTCGTACCCCACGCACCTCCCGTTACCGGTCCAACCGAGGACCTCATCGCAGATCCCCTCGAGCTTCTCGGCCAACGCCAGGTCCGTCTCCGCGACGCCGCTCGCCGCCGACTGGACCACCAGCCTGGTGAGCTCCCGCGCGTCGAACTCGGCATATCCCTCGGCACGGGCCTCCGCCACCTCGGCGCCGATCACCTTGCGGGTCGAGCCGAACCGCGGGACCCGGACGGCGGCGGTGAGCCCGATGTCACCGACCTCGCCCTTGTGCAGGGTCACCCGACGCCGGCCCGTCGCCCAGGCCTCCCAATACTCGATCAGTTCGGGATCGTCCGGCGCACGCCGGTAGAGCTTGATCACGTGGGCCAGTCTCCCCCGAGCTTGGCGTCACGTGCGAGGCTGGTGTCATGTCCGAGAAGAACGGCGCCGGGATCGGCTTCATCATCGTCGTGGCCCTACTGGCAGTGGTCGGCCTCTGGGTGGTCTGGGGGCTGCTCGGATTCCTCTTCGCCGCATTCAAGGGCCTGTTGTCGCTGGCACTGGTCGGGTTGCTGCTCTACGGTGCGTACCGGCTGGGCAAGAAGTTCGAGCGATCCTGACCGGCTCCCCCACCCGGCCACCCCATCGAGCCGGGCTCCGCTAGCACCTCAGACTGAGGTGATTACCATCGGAGCGGAATATCGTCGAGCACCGGGAGATAACCGTGCGCCGAATCTGGCTCGCGATCGTGGCCGCCCTGCTCGCCTGCGTCCTGTCGGCCTGCGGCTCCACGCCAGCGACATCTCACGATCCGGAGCACATCGCGATCATGATCACGGGGTCTCAGGTCTCGCCGAACGGTGACCGGGTCAAGGTGGGAGTCGACCAACAGGTGGTACTCGACATCACCGCCGACCGAGCCGGAACCCTGCACGTGCATTCGAACCCCGGCCGTGAGTTGGAGTACGCGGCGGGCACGACCACCATCAAGCTCGCCATCGATCAGCCCGGGATCGTGGACGTCGAATCGCACTCCCTGGACAAGATCATCGTGTCGCTGGAGGTCTCGTGACGCGCAGCCTGCGGGCGGCGATCGGTCTGACCTGCGCCCTACTGGTCACCGTGGCCGGCTGTACCGGCCAACACCAGCACGAGCAGCCGGAGCACGATCCCGACACCATCGTGCTGACGCCGGCCAAGGACGGCGGCACCCCGCACACCCACACCAAGACGGTGGGAGACGGCACCCGGCCTCGCGCCGGTGGACTGCGGCTCGCCGACGTGAGAGGTCCGGACGGCACCGGTCCCGGTGAACTGTCGTTCCGGATCCTCGACTCGGACGGCACCGTGCTGACCCGGTACGACGAGGAACAGACCAAGCTGCTGCATCTCTACCTGGTACGCGCCGACTACCAGGGTTTCCGGCACCTGCACCCGACCCTGTCCCCCGACGGCACCTGGCGGGCCCGTACCGACCTGGCCGAGCCCGGGGACTACCGGCTCATCGCCGAGTTCGTGCCCTCGACCCGCAAGGACGGTGCGCACGTCGTGCTCGGCACGTCCCTCAGCCTCGCGGGCGGATGGCAGGCACAGGACGTCCCGAGCGACCGAGCCGGAACGGACGGAGTGGTCAGCGTGCAGCTGCCGTCCTCGGTGGGAGCCGGCTTCGAACAGACCCTGGACGTCACGGTCAGCGACGGTCACCGACAGGTAGTCAACCTCGGCTCCTACCTGGGCGCCTGGGCACACCTGACCGGCTTCGAGGTGAACACCGGCGCGTTCGTGCACGCGCACCCGATCGGGGAACCGGTCGCCACCGCGGCCGGGAGCGTGCTGACCTTCCACACCACCTTCGCCACCCCAGGCCGCTATCGGCTCTTCGTACAGGTCAGGGTGGACGGCTTCGTGCACACGATCCCGGTCACGCTCTCCGTGGTGTCCTCCGCCTGATCTGCCTCCGGGTCCACCGTGTTGTGGCACACTCGGCGCGTGGTCATCTGGGAGGTCCGCCGACGGCGGCACATCGCCTGGGATGCCCTCTTCACCAGCGCCGAGGTGTTGCTGACCATGGTGGTCGCCCACGTCGTGGCCGGTGGACACCTACCGGATGCACTCGCCTTGCTCGGCGCCGCCGTCCCGACATTCGTCGCCAGTCTGCTGGTCCTCGGCCGTGGGCTGCGGGTGCGCACGGCCCTCCCGCTACTCATCGGAGCCCAGTTCGCCCTGCACCTCTGGCTCGTAGTGGGCACCTCCGGCACCGGGCACGCGTCGGAGCACGCCCTCAGCGTCCCGATGGTGGGCGCCCACCTGCTGGCCGCCGTGGTCGCCGCCCTCTCCTGGTTACTACGCCGGCAGGCGGTGGATTCCATCCTTCGCTGTGCTCTTCCGCAGGTCCTCCCGGTGGCCGGCCTGCTGATCGAGTCGGTTCCGCTGGTGTCCGGCCCCAGGTCGGACGGTGGGCTGCATCCGGGCTGTCCCCGACGCGGACCACCCGATGTCCTCCTGACCGCCTGACTCCTGATCTCGGGGAGGCGGGTGGCCACGCCTGCCCTGAACCGGCCCACACCCCGCGGGCCGTTCCATTCCCTGATCAGGAGACTCCATGACTCTCACCACTACCCGTATTACTCATACCTCGACCCGGATCGGCCTGTGCGCCGGCGCAGCCGCGGCGGCCGCCCTACTGATCGCCGCACCGGCCAGTGCTCACGTGACGGTCACCCCGTCGGGCACCTTTGCCGGCTCCTACTCGGTGCTCACGTTCTCGGTCCCGCACGGTTGCGACGGCTCGGCCACCACCAGCATCGCCGTGCAGGTACCCGAGACCATCACCGAGGTCACCCCCACCCGCAACGCCTTCTACGACATCTCGGTCAAGAAGGAGCGGCTGGACCCGCCGGTCACCGGCGAGGACGGTAGCCAGATCACCGAGCGCGACGCGCAGGTCGTCTACACCGCGAAGACTCCCCTGCCCGACGGCGAGCGGGACACCTTCGAGCTGTCGGTGCAGCTGCCGGACGCAGCCGGTGAGGCGCTCAACTTCCCGACCGTCCAGACCTGTGTGAAGGGAGAGACCGCCTGGACCGAGGTCGCCGCTGCCGGACAGGACCCGCACGACCTGGATCATCCTGCGCCCTCGTTGACGATCACCTCGGCCGATGCCTCGACCGAGCACTCGACGGAAGCCGCGGCGGACGAGTCGGCGCTCGCCGCGAGTTCATCGAACGACGACTCCGGGCGAGGCTGGGGCATCGCCGGACTGGTCGCCGGGATGATCGGACTGCTCGCCGGCGTGGGCGCTCTGCTGCGCAGTGGCAAGAGGGCCTGAGTCGGCTCGGACCTGTCGAAGAGACCTGATGCGCGACACCGCTGTCGGCGGCACGCGATCATGGGCGCTGCGCGCGCTCGTGATCGCGTGCCTGCTCGCCCTGATGCTGCTGAGCGCCGGCCCAGCCTCGGCCCACGCCACCTTGGTCCGCACCGATCCGGGCGAGGGAGCGGTGCTGGACTCCTCCCCCGGGGAGCTCACGTTCACCTTCGATGAGCCGGTCCGCGCCCTGCCCGGATCGGCCCGGTTCTTCGACGCCGACGGCAACGAGCTCAGTGCCTCGGCAACGGTGCGAGACAGCACCTTGGCGGTGCAGGTGGCCGCTCGCCTGAAGCGAGGGAGCTACGTCCTGGTGTGGCGGGTGACCTCCGCGGACGGACATCCGGTGAGCGGTTCGCTGACCTTCTCGGTCGGTGAGCCCAGTCTGAGCATCGCCCCGCCCAAGGTCGCCGCACCCGATACCGGCACCGGTCGAGTTCCGGTAAGCATCGTGCAGGCGCTGGTCTATCTGGGGCTGCTGGCCTCTGTCGGGCTCCTGGTCTTCGGCTGGTGGTGTCTGCGATCGGTACAGGTCGATCGGTCCCATCTCGACCGGCTGGCCCGGATCCGTCGGTGGTCCACCGGGCTGGCCCTGATCGCCGGGATGCTCCTGGTGCCCTGTACGTCGGCCTATCAGACCGGTGGGTCACTGCTCGATGTGTGGCGCGGCTGGGACTGGGGGTTGGTGGCCGACGACGTCGTGGTGCTCGCCCTGATGAGTGTGGGCCTGCTCGGCTCCCATCTGCTGGTCCGTCGGCCCGTCCCCTGGGCTCTGGGGAGCGCTGCCGTGGCGCTGATGTCACCGGTCGTGGTGGGACACACCCGGACCGTGGCCCCGACGTCGCTGATGCAGCTCGCCGACCTCGCGCATCTGGTAGCGGGTGCCATCTGGCTGGGCGGGCTGCTCGGACTGGCCGTGGTGCTCGGCGCGTTCCGGGGTCGTCCTCATCGGGCGATGCTGGTGCTGAGCAGGTTCTCGACGATCGGGGCGCTGGTGCTGCTGGCGGTCGCGGCGACCGGTGTGCTGATGGCCTGGCGGATCCTGGATGGGTGGGCTCCGCTGTGGCAGACCGGCTACGGCCGGGTGCTGCTGCTGAAGATCGGTCTCGTCGCGCTCGTTGCGGCCCTGGCCGGAGCGAACCGGTTCCTGCTCCTCCCGCGCACCCGGGCGGCGCTCGGTCACGATGCGGGGAGACGGCGGGTGACCTCGGTCCGGCGAACTGTGGCGCTGGAGGCGATCGGCCTGGTCGTGGTGGTAGCCCTGACCGGGTTCCTGGTCAATCTCTCCCCTCGTCCGGCACCACTGATCCGGGAGCCCGTTGCCTCCAGGGTGCAGACGGCCGTCGTGGGTGAGACGAAGGTTCTGGTCACGATGACACCCGCATATCGGGGGCGCAACGTGATCACGGTGCAGTTGCAGGACCGGACCGGCGAGCCGCGCACGGGGTACGCGGCACCACAGCTCGGCCTCGGGTCCGGTGACCTGGATCTGGGAACGGTACCCGTCTCGGCGGTCGACGAGGGCACCTACCGGGCCGAGGCGATGATTCCGCGAGCCGGGGTATGGCAGGTACGGGTCAGCGTCCGGCTCTCCGAGTTCGACAATCCGGTGGCCATCGTCGAGATTCCGGTGACCTGAGCGGTCGATCCGCGCGGACTGAGTCTGCGCGCGTGCTCAGGAGTGCGGGATCGCCAGCGCCGCCACGACCGGGGCATGCAGCACCGATTTGATGCTGCCCAGCGTGCCCCGGTCCTTGCCGGCCAGGTCTGCCACCGCGGAGGTAGCCACCTCGAACAGGTCCGCCTCCGCTGCGGTGGCGTCGACGATGCCGAGACGTAGCGCGTCCGCGCCGCCGAGACGGCGACCGGTCAGCATCGTGGCGGACTGGGCCTGGGCGGTGAGCTTCGCCGTGATCAACGCATTCATACCGGGGGTGAACGGGATGTTGATGTCCACCTCGGGGAAGCAGAAGAAGCCACGGTCGGCACGCATCACCCGGAAGTCGTGGGCCAGGGCGAGCATCGCCCCGGCCCCGAAGGCGTGACCGTTGATCGCGGCGACGGTCGGGATCGGCAGGGTGAGCAGGCGCGAGTACAGAGCGTGCACCCGGTCCACGTACCGGCTCAACTCCTCCGCTCCACCGGCCAGCGCGGAGACGTCGAGGCCGTTGCTGAAGAATTTCCCGGAGCCGCGGGTGATCAGCACCGCCGAGGAGTCACTGGCCGACACTTCGTCCAGGGCTCGGTTCATCGCCTCCAACCAGTCGCCGGTGAACCGATTCTCGTCCGCACCGAGGTCGAGGGTCCAGACGGATCCCTCCTGGGTGATACCGGCCATGGTCACTCCTCGAGCGCTTCGACTACTTGTTACCCGAGAGTAGCTCACTGTTCGTGGGAGGTCACCCGGACGGGACCGAGTGGTGACGCCGTCCGGGTGCTCCCTTGGTCGATCAGGCCTGCTGGATCCGGATCAGGTTGCCGGCCGGGTCCCGAACCGCGCCGTCCCGCACCCCCCACGGCTGGTCGGTGGGCTCCTCGACGATCTCGGCGCCGGCCTCGCGCAGCGCGGAGAAGGTGCCCTCCAGGTCGTCGGAGTTGAAGTGGACCGCATTCAGGGAGCCCTTGGCGAGCAACGACCGGACCGCCTCCTGCTCGCTCTCGGAGCCCTCCAGGTAGTTGCTGACGATCACCGATGCGCCTTCCCCGGGTGCGCCGAGGGTCAGCCAGCGATACTCGCCGTTGGGGACATCCATCCGCAGCTCGAGGCCGAGGCCGTCACGGTAGAAGTCGAGTGCCTTGTCGGGATCGTCCACCAGGACGAATGCCTTGGAAAGTGAAAGTGCCATGCTCCGAGCCTAGGCAGGTCGGAACCGAGTGCGCTTCTCGAAAACTGCTCGATCGGGCGGTTCTTTAGGAGGCGGCCCGGATGCGCCGAGGA
>CAYNFY010000032.1:13036-40205 GCA_964396585.1 uncultured Nocardioides sp. | reverse complement strand
GATCAAACCGCGACAGCCTCATATCAACAAGCGGCGACGTGACAGAGCGAAATCGCCCCGGGAACCACAAGCGGCGACGTTACAAAGAGGGGCGGTGCCTACTGCACGGCCAGCCAGGCCGCCCGGGCCGCGGTGATCCGGGACTCCCGGACGGCGGGGTCGGTCGGCGTGGGGACGTAGGTCACCGCGGTCAGTTCGCCCGAGAACGGGAACGTACGCCGGGCGCGGTACAGGTCCCAGTTCACCGGCGAACGGCGACAGAGACCGACGTCGATCCCGTCGAAGGGCAGGAAGTTGGTCAGCTGTGGGCCCGCGGCCACCAGCCGCTCCACGCCGTCGAGGGACAGCCGGAACTCCCAGGCCCCGCCGATCACGCCCATCTGGCCCGAGGCCCGGGCCTGGTCGGTGCGGTCGGTGACCCGGACCGAGAGCTCCAGCCGGCTGCTGGGACCGGTCAGCGGCACCGGGTCGAAGCGGACCA
Organism: uncultured Nocardioides sp.; assembly: GCA_964396585.1. Taxonomy (GTDB): domain Bacteria; phylum Actinomycetota; class Actinomycetes; order Propionibacteriales; family Nocardioidaceae; genus Nocardioides. The sequence goes on along the minus strand of CAYNFY010000032.1, from coordinate 39,724 downwards.
GGCGGCCGTACTGGTTCTGCTCTAACCACAGGGTGTCCTCGATGACCACCAGTTGGTAGCCGCCGGCGGTGTCTCCGTGGGCAAGAATGATGCCCTCGTCCCCGGGGCGGAAGGCCCACTCCACCTCGGCCCGCCAGGCCGGTCCCCCGATCAGCTGGCTCGACCGGTGTCGTTCCAGGGTCGGGGTGCCGCGCAGGATCCGGACCGGCCCCAGCGGTGCCGCGGGCGGGTGCTGCAGGAACTTCAGCCCGCTGCCCTCGTCTATCGGGTACACCTGGTTCGCCCAGGCCGCCTCGTCGAAGCCGGTCACCAGGTCGGCCAGGATCTCGGGATGCCGCTCGGCCAGGTCCACCTGCTGGGTCGGGTCGTCGGCGACGTTGAACAGCTGCCAGCGCTCGGTCTCGAAGGGTGTCATCGGGGTGCGCACGGTGCTCGCCTCCCAGCCGTCGCGATAGAACGACCGGTTGCCGATGCACTCGGTGTACTGCTCGTGGTGGGTCGGTGCGGCGGCCGGATCGGCCAGGGTCGGCACCAAGGAGGCTCCGGCCAGAGCGGCGGCCGGTAGCCCGTGCCGCTCCTGCTGGGGCTCGACCCCGGCGAGCTCCAGCAGGGTGGGCATCAGGTCGGTGATGTGGGCGTACTGATCGCGCAGCGACCCGGGTTCGGCCCGGTCCGTCAGGCCGGCCGGCCAGGACAGGATCAGTGGCGACTGCTGCCCACCGCGCAAGGTGCTCATCTTGTACAGCCGGAACGGCGTGTTGGCCGCCATCGCCCAGCCGCGTGGGTAGTGCGGCCAGGTGGTCGCGTCGCCCAGATCGTCGAGCAGGTCCAGGAGGTGGGCGTCCACGTGGCTGTTGGGCTCGGGATCCTGCATATAACCGAAGTACTGCGGGGTCCCGGTGTCGGTGGTGGTGGCCGATTCGGGCACCGGGTGTCGGGAGTCGGCCAGCCGGGCGGCCCCGTTGTCGGAGCAGAAGACGAAGATCGTGTTGTCGAGCTCACCCAGGTCGGCCAGCAGCCGGCGCAGGCGGCCGACGCTCTGGTCGAGGTTGTCGACCATCCCCGCGTACACCTCCATGTACCGGGCGAAGACTCGCTGCTCGTCGGCGCTGAGCTCGTCCCACGGGTCCACCGCCTGGCCTGCCTCGCTGTTGCGCGGGGGCAGGGTGACCTCCGCTGCGAAGATGCCCTGCGCCTGCTGGCGCGCCAGCCGCTCCTCCCGGATCCGGTCCCAGCCGGCGTTGTAGGCGCCGCGGTGCCGGGCGATGTCCTCGGGCTTGGCATGCATCGGCGCGTGCACCGCGCCGTGCGCGAAGTAGAGCAGGAACGGCCGCTCGGGATCGGCCGCCTTGACCTCGCGCACCATCCGCTCCGCACGTTCGGTGAGATCGTCGGTGAGGTAGTACCCGTCGGGGTAGTCATCGACGTGGACCACCGAGTTGCCCTCGATCATCCGGTGTGGGTGGTGGAAGTTGGTCAGCGCCTCCAGGAACCCGTAGTACTGGTCGAACCCGCGCTGCAGCGGCCAGGAGCCCTTGCTGCCGGCCTCATGCAGGTCCTCCTCCTTGCACAGGTGCCACTTGCCGACCATCAGGGTGGCCCAGCCGGCGTCCCGCAGAGTCTCGGCCAGGGTCGGCTGGTTGTCGGGCAGCTCGGAGGTGAAGGCCGGGAAACCGGGATCGACGTGGGTCGGGAAGGCGATCCCGGCCCGATGGGCGTTGAGCCCGGTCAGCAAGGCGGCCCTCGAGGGGGAGCAGAGCGGGGTCACCCGGAAGTTCGTGTAGCGCACTCCCTCGGCCGCGAAGGCGTCGAGGTTCGGGGTGGGGATCTCCGAGCCGTAGCAACCGATGTCGGAGAAGCCCAGGTCGTCGGCGAGTACCACGACCACGTTCGGACGCCCGGTCGGTCGGGGTCTGCTCGGTGGCCAGGAAGGCTCCGAGTCAGCCATGGCGCGGGCGGCGACACCCTCGAAGTGCTCATAGGCCTGGGGCGGGCGGTTCATCGGGGCCTCTCGATCGACGGCGAAGCACGGCGCCTACCGGGAGGTGGGACGACGCTAGGCGAAGGAATGGTGATAATCAACAGTACTTCTGTCGGTGTGTCCAGTCTCATGGTCGACTTCCGGACGATGTGCGGAATTTATGAGATTGATGCGCATGAACTATTGACTGTAGGGGGCAAACAGGCGAATGATGAGCGTTGATGAGTGATCGCCATCACTCGTGCCGAAAGGTTCGTCACCCGACCGGGTGACCTTGCAGACAGTGGAGACGAGTGATGCAGACCAACAAGCGCCGTAACGGGGTGTTCCGTGCGATCGCGGTGGGTGCCGTGGGTGCCCTCCTCCTCGCCGGCTGTGCCGAAGACGGAGGATCCGGTGGGAGCGGCGGCGGCGGCGAAGGCGTCGCGGCCGGTGCCACCAAGGAGCAATACCAGAAGGCGTTCGAGGACGTCGACACCATCACCCTGCGCACCCAGACCCCCGCCCCGAAGGGATCGGCCACGGGCCTTCCGTCGGAGAAGTACTACGAGGCGGTCACCGACTGGTCGGGTGGCAAGATCAAGTGGGACATCGCCTACTCCAACGCGGTCGCCCCGGCCGGTGAGGCTGTGAACGCGCTGACCGATGGACGCCTCGACGTGGCCAATGTGCTGCCGATCTACGAGCCGAGCGAATGGCCGGCCAACACCTCGCTGATCGAGACCGGGTTCATCTCCAGCCAGACCTCGGTGGTCGGTTCGCTGCAGTCCAACGCCTGGCCCAACGAGGTCGCCTTCTCCAACGAAGACGTGATGAACGAGTTCGACGACCACGGCCTGGTACCGCTGGTGCCGGTCTTCAATTCGGGCGCACAAGGCATCTTCTGTGCCGACAAGCGCACCTCGCTCTCCCAGTTCAAGGGAGCCTCGGTCACCGCCTCGGGGATCACCCAGGGGGAGCAGCTCAAGGCCCTCGGCGCATCTCCGGTGTCGATCGCCTACCCGGAGATCTTCGAGAGCCTCCAGCGAGGTGTGGTCGACTGCTCCAACTCGTCGTTGACCGTCGGGGTGCTGGGCGGGTTCATCCCCCAGGCGCCCAACCTGACGATCAGCAGCGCTAACGGGTTCGCCCTAGCACCCGGAGCGATGGCGATCGGCAAGGACCAGTGGGAGTCGATGCCGCTCGTGGCCCGTCAGCTGCTGTGGGACAAGCTCGACGTCTTCGTGGCCTCGAACATCGAGGACAAGATCTGGCCGAACAACGCCGAGGCCGCCAAGCAGATCCGGGACAACAAGGGCAGTATCTCGGAATTCGACGCCGAGGCCACCGCGGCTCTGAAGGCTGTGAACGACAAGCTGCTGGCCAGCCTGGCCAAGAACGCAAAGGGCATCGAGGACCCGGCCGCGCTCGTAGAGGACAGCAAGACCGCTGCGGCCAAGTGGCTCGAGACAGTGAAGGCTCTGGGCTTCGAGGACATCGGCTACGCCGACTTCGACAAGAACTTCACCGAAGACCAGGCAGCCATGGACAAGTACCGTGACGCCCTCTTCAACGACATCTGGTCCCAGCGCCGGCCGTCCTGATCACCCCCACCCGGTGCCCGCGATCCGCGGGCACCGGGTCCGTCCCTCAGGCAGGAGGAAAGATGCCCTCGGCCCAGCCACAAGGCAAGAAGCTCAGCGTCGAAGCGGTCATCGAGATCCCGGCGGTGGTCATCACGTTCGTGATGATGATCCACATCACCGCCAACGCGGTCTCACGTACCTGGTTCGACCACCCGATCGACCAGACGCTCGAGGTCGTCCAGTACTGGTACGTACCGCTGGTCGCCTTCCTGGGCTTCATCGCGGCCCAGATGCGGGGCCAGCACATCGCGGCCGACCTGCTCTACGAGCAGTTGCCGACCCGCTCGAAGCGATTCGTGCTGGCGGTGATGTTCCTAGTCACCGCCGTGGTCTGCCTCGGCTTCGCCCGCTACGGCTGGACCGAGGCGCAGCACGCTCACGAGATCCGCAAGACGGCCGGTGTCTCGGACCTCCCGGCCTGGCCCACCTACTACCTGGTACCCCTCGCCTTCGGGAGCCTGACCCTTCAGTTCGGGTGGGCCGCGATCCAGGCGATCCGGCACCCGGAACGTGACCATTTCGTGAGCGATCCCGATGACGGGGCGGTGCTCGACGAGCTCGCCGCCCACCAGAGCGAACTGGCCGCCCGCACCACCGCTCCGCAGGAGGCGAACCGATGAGCAGCCCCACCCACACGTCGAGCCACACGCCGAGCGAGCCGACCGAGGCCTCGGTCGAGGAACGTGCGGAGGCGACCATGGTCCCGCAACCCGCCGGTGTCGAGTCCGTCCCCGAGGTGAACTCGACCCGGTCCTGGATCACGCTGGTGGTGACCGTCGCGATCCTGACCGGCTCCACCGTGGTCATGTTCCTGCCACTGGTCCCCGAGGCCATCGGCGCTGCGGCGATCGTGCTGATGCTCTCGCTGATCTTCCTGCGGATGCCCGTCGCGATGGCGATGATCGTTCCCGGCCTGCTCGGGATGTACGCGATGCGCGGCGAGCGGTTGGTGGAGTCCACCCTCAGCACCATCGCCTACGGACAGATCGCGAACTGGACCCTGAGTGTGGTCCCGATGTTCATCCTGATGGGCCTGCTGCTGTGGAAGGCGGGTCTGACCGAGAGTCTCTACCACGCCGGACGGCTGTGGCTCAACCGGCTGCCGGGCGGCCTGGCCGTGGGCACCAACCTGGCCGGGGCCGGCCTGGCGGCGGTGTCCGGGTCCTCGGTCGGCACCACCTATGCGTTGGCCCGGATCGGCATCCCCGAGATGCTGAAGGCGGGCTACGACAAGCGGCTGGCGGTCGGAGCCGTGATCGTGGCAGGACTGCCCGGTCAGCTGATCCCGCCGAGCCTGATGCTGGTCATCTACGCTGGCATCGCCGAGGTCCCGATCGGCCCGCAGCTGCTCGCCGGCGTCGGTCCGGGTGTCCTGGTCGCGCTCCTGTTCACCGTGATGATCGTGATCTTCGCCAAGAAGTGGGCACCCAACGAGGCCCTGGCCTCCGCAGCGATGCCGGAGCAGATCACCTGGGGCATGCGGTTCAAGTCCCTCACCAAGACCTGGCCCGTTCCGCTGGTGATCGCCGTGATCATCTTCGGCATGTTCTCGGGCGTGATGACCGCGACCGAGGCCGGCGCCGTGGCCGCTCTGGCGTCGCTGGTGGTGACGTTCATCTGGAAGCCGGGCAAGGCCTCCATCACGGCGGTGCGTGAGGCATCCGCCGGTACCGTCAGCAGCGTCGGCGCGATCTTCTTCATGCTGGTCGGCGTCGAGGTCCTCTCCCGGATGTTCACCCTGACCGGGATCAGCACCGGGTTCGCCGAGCTGATCGAGTCGATGGACCTCAACCGGGTCAGCTTCCTGCTGCTGATGATGGTCGTCTACATCCTGCTGGGCACCTTCATGGAGCCGCTGCCGATGATGGTGCTGACCATCCCGATCCTGATGCCGACGCTGCACAGCCTGGACATCTCGCTGCTGTGGTACGGCGTGTTCGCGGTCTTCATGGGCGAGCTCGCAGTGGTCACGCCACCGGTCGGGATCCTGGCCTTCATCATTCACACGATCACCAAGGACCCCGAGGTCAACCAGGGCCAGAAGATCACCCTCAACGATGTATTCGCCGCCTGCTGGTGGTTCATGCCGATGGCGATCATCACCACCGTCGTGCTGATCTTCTTCCCCGAGATCGCGACCTGGCTGCCAGGTCTCGGCAGCAGTAGCTAGCCCCGTCCCACCCCGAACAAGGAGAAGGAAACGTGATGACCGAGATCGAGTCGGTGAGCTGCCCGGTGACCGGTGCCAGCGCCGAGCCCGTGCGTGGCTGCCCAGTCACGCACACTGACTACACCGGCGAGACCGAGCTGTACGGGCACTACGAGCTACTCGCGGCGGACCAGGAGCGTGCGCGCTTCTTGTTCAACGACAGCACCGAGCGCGGCTTCTTCATGGTGCAGCGTTATGACGACGTCCGCGAGGGATTCCAGCAACACGCCACCTGGACCACCGCCGTGCGCTCGGCGTTGCGTCCGGGCCTGGGGGAGCGGCTGTTGCCCCAGGACCTCAACGGTGACGAGCACGTGAAGATGCGCCGCGTCCTCAACCAGTTCTTCGCCCCGGCCGCGGTCCGGCGGATGGAGGAGATGGCCACCGCCCGGTGCATCGAGCTGATCGAGGAGCTCAAGCCGGCTGGCAGTTGCGACTTCGTTCAGGAGTTCGCGATCCGGTACCCGACGGACCTGTTCCTGGCCCTGCTCGGTCTTCCGGTCAGCGACGGCGACTTCTTCCTCGAATGGAGCGAGGACTACTTCACCTCGCTACTGGAAGGCCGCCCCGCCGAGGCAGCCGACGCGAAGCAGAAGATCCTCGACTACTTCGACAAGTGCGTCAACGAGCGTCGGGAGAACCCCGGCGACCCGAACACCGACATGGTGAGCCGACTGATCTCGGCCCGGATCGATGATCAAGAGATCGAACAGGCCGACATCCTCACCATCATGCTCACGCTGATGCTGGCGGGGCTGGACACCACCCGGTCGGCCCTGGGCTACATCTACGCCCACCTGGCGAATAACGACGAGCAGCGCCGTGAGATCACCGAGAACCCCGAGATCGTGCCGAAGGCCGTCGAGGAGTTCCTGCGGGCCAACCCACTGGTCTTCCAGGCGGGGCGTGAGGTCGCCGAGGACGGTGATTTCAACGGTCTCGAGGTGAAGCAGGGTGACGTGATCTGGCTCGGCGTCGGGCAGGCCAATCGGGATCCGGAGAAGTTCCCGAACCCGGGCGAGATCCACTTCGACCGGGACAACTCCAACCAGCACCTCGCCTTCGGCGGCGGCCCGCACCGTTGTCTGGGCATGCACCTGGCCCGCCTCGAACTTCGAGTGGTCCTGGAGGAATGGCACAAGCGGATCCCGAACTACCGGATCGCTCCCGGTACCGAGCTGCGGGAGCGGGGCGCCCAGCTGACCATCCCGTCGCTGCCGCTCGAATGGGAGGTGTGATCGCGATGTGGATCGCCATCGATGAGAACCGGTGCATGGGTCACGGCCGTTGCTACGACGTTGCCGCCGACCTGCTGCACGACGACGAAGAGGGCTTCGTGGCGGAGCGTGGTACCTGCTTCGAGGTCCCCGCCGCGCTCGTGGGCCAGGCCCAGGAGGCCATGTCGGCCTGCCCGGAGGGCGCGATCGCGCTCACCGAGCAGCAGCCTGCCTGAGCGTCACCCCACCACAGAACGAGACAGAGGGAAATCCGTGCTGGACCACTTGAAGGTGCTCGACCTGAGCGACGAGCGGGGGCTGCTGACCGGCCGGTTGCTGGCCGATCTGGGCGCCGACGTGGTGCAGGTGGAACCGTCGTCCGGGTCGACCGCGCGGGCGGCGACGCCCCTCTCGGCCGACGGGACCTCGCTGTATTGGGCCAGCTACGCGGCCAACAAGCGGGGCATCGTGCTGGACCTGGAACCGGGTCCAGCCGGCGCCGAGGCCCTGGCCCGGTTCGATGAGCTGGCCGCGGTGGCCGATGTGGTGCTCACCTCGGCCACGGGTGAGTGGCTGCGGGCCCGGGGGCTGCACCCCGAACAGGTCACCGCCCGGCATCCGCACCTGGTCCACGTCTCGGTCACCCCGTTCGGGCTGACCGGTCCCAAGGCCGAGTGGGTCGACTCCGATCTGGTGGTCTGGGCCGCCGGAGGCCCGTTGGAACCCCATCGGGACCCGGACAGTGACCGACCCCCGCTGCGGGTCTCGGTTCCGCAGACCTACCTGCATGCGGCCGCCGACGCGGCGGCCGGGGCACTGGTGGCACTGCGCGAACGGCGGCTCAGTAACCGGGGCCAGATCGTCGATGTCTCTGCCCAGGAGGCGATCGGGGTGGCCACTCTGGCCCGGGTACTCGCGGATCCGGTGGGAGATGCCAAGCCCGAATGGCATCAGCAGCCGGTCAAACGTACGGATCAGTCCGGTAGCGGAGCGGCCACCCCCAACCGGCTCAAGAAGTGGCGGGTAGCCGACGGGATGGTCGAGCTGCACCTGTCGATGGGCCCCGCCTCGGGTGGGTTCACCAACAACCTGTTCGGCTGGTTGTCGGCCGAGGGCGCCATCCCTGCCGAGATCGCCGAGTGGGACTGGCGGGTCCTGCCCGCCAGGATCGAGTCGGGTGAGCTCACCGAGGCGGACCTGGATAGAGTCCGCGGCTACGTCCGGGAGTTCCTGGCCGGCAAGACCAAGGCCGAGGTGGTCGAGGCCGCATTGGCCCATCGACTGCTGTGCATGGCCATCTATGACATCTCCGACCTGCTCGCCAGCCCGCAACTGGCCGCTCGGGGTTACTGGGAGACGGTCCCGGTGGACGGGGCACAGGTTCGGATCCCGGCGAACTGGGCCCAGTTCACCGGCCCCGATGCCGCGCCCTTCCCGGGTGTGCGCCGCCCGGCTCCGCTGATCGGCGAGCACACCGACGAGGTATCGGCCGAATGGCTGGAGGAGGGGTCTCGCGGTGTCGAGCCGCTCGCGGCGACTCACGCCGCAGCCGACGGGGCCTCCGAACGCCCCCAGGCCCTGGCCGGGCTCAAGGTGCTCGACCTGTCCTGGGTGGTCGCCGGCCCCCTGATCGCCCGGGCGCTGGCCGACTTCGGTGCCGATGTGGTGCGCGTCGAGTCGGGCACCAGGATCGAGACCGCACGGCTGATGCAGCCCTTCCACGGCGGCGTCGCCGGACCCGAGAACTCGGCGCTCTTCGGCAACTGCAACGCCGGCAAGCGAGGCCTGACCCTGGATCTCAAGTCCGTCGAGGGTCAAGACGTGGTTCGTGGGCTGGTGGCCTGGGCCGACGTGGTGGTCGAGTCCTTCTCGCCGGGCCAGATGGACCGCTGGGGGCTGGGCTATGAGGCACTGCGCGAGATCAACCCGGGGATGGTCATGCTCTCCACCTCCATCGCAGGTCAGACCGGTCCGTGGACGAGGCTGGCCGGGTTCGGCAATGTGGGCTCGGCCCTGAGCGGATTCCAGAACCTGGTCGGCTGGGCCGACGGACTGCCGCTGGGCCCCTTCGGCCCCTACACCGATTACGTCGGGCCCCGGTTCTCCCTGACCGCTCTACTGGCGGCGCTGGAGCACCGCGACCGTACCTGTCACGGCATGCGGATCGACGTCTCCCAACTCGAGTCGGGCATCTTCTTCCTGGCACCCCAGGTCGCGCACGCGGATCTGGACGGGACCGTGGCGCAGCGCCGGGGCAACGATGACGAGCGGTTCGCGCCGCACGGGGTGTATCGCGCCGCGGAGGTGAACGGGCGGGTCCGGTTCGTGGCGATCGCGGTCACCGACGACACCCAGTGGCAGGCGCTCTGTGCCGAGCTGGACCGTCCCGATCTGGCGGCCCGTGCCGACCTGGTCACCGCGCCGGGACGTCGGGCCGCGGCCGCCGAGCTCGACCAGCTGATCTCGGCCTGGACCGCGGAGCGCGATGCCGACGAGGTGACCCGACTGCTCCAGGATCGTGGTGTACCGGCACATGCGGCCGTGGGCACCGCCGACTATGCCGCCGACGCCCAGCTGGCGCACCGCGGACACCTGGTGACGCTGCCCAGCGAGCGGCACGGAACGACCGTGGTGGAGGGGCCGCGCTATCTGCTCTCGCGCACGCCCGGCCGCCCACAGCGAGAGGCCCCGACCTTGGGCCGCGACAACGAAGAAGTGCTGACCGACCTGCTGGGGCTCCCGGCCGACCAGGTCCGCGCGCTGCACGAGAAAGGTGTGCTGAGGTGACCACCACTGGTGTCAACAGTTCCCCCGGAGTCGACTGGCAGGCTGCCTGGCAGCCGGTCGTCGACGCGGTCGGACGTGACTTCCAACCCGACGAGACGATCTGGGGGGCCGACCCGGTCGAGAGGGGCGCGGTCCGCCGCTACCTGGAGCCGCTCGAGTTCGACTGTGCCCTGCACACCGACGAGCAGGTGGCCCAGTCCCACGGGCACGCGACGACTACCATGCCGGCCACCGGCGTGATCGCCTGGACCATCCCCGCCGCCTGGCGTCCCGGCGAGACCCTCTTCGACTCCGCGGACCGGGATGCGCAGCCGGTGCAGAGCGCCATCAACAACGCGGACATGGAGCTGGGACCGAAGACCACCGGCTTCTTCGGCACCGACATCGAGGTGGACTTCGTCCGCCCGGTCCTGGTGGGCGAGCGGCTGGGGCGGCGCGGCAAGACCCTGGTCTCGTGCACGCCCAAGCAGACCGGAGTCGGTCGGGGCGCGTTCATGACGTGGCAGTCCGACGTGGTCAGCGACCGGGGCGACGTGGTGGCCCGGATCCGGATCGGCACCTATGCCTATGTGCCGCACGAGCCGAAGCAGGAGGAGCAGCAGTGACCCGGTTCTTCGAGGATGTGAACGTGGGAGAGATCCTGCCTCGCGTCGACTATCCGATGACGGTGTACCGCCTGGTGATGGCTGCCGGATCGAACCGCGACTTCAATTCGATCCACCACAACACGACCTATGCCCGTGGCACCGGGGCTGAGGAGATGTATGCGAACACCTCCTTCCTGATGACCGCCTGGGAACGGGCGGTTCGGGATTGGGCCGGGCCAGGTGCCGAACTGCTGGGGATCAAGGGATTCCGGATGAAGTCGTTCAACTATGTCGGTGACACCACCAGTGTGCTGGCCGAGGTGGCCGGGGCGCGGGTGGTGGAGGGTCGTGGGGTGGTCGAGGTGTCGATCCGCTGCGAGAACTCCGTCGGGGTCACGGTAGGGCCGGGTCTGGTCCAGGTGGTCTTGCCGATGCGTAGCGAGGTGGTGGGCCGATGAGCACCAACCGTGGCACCGCGATCGCCGGGCTCGGCATCACCGAGATGGGCAAGGTATTCGGGCGCTCCGCGACCGACTTCGCCGTCGACGCGATCACCCGCGCCGTGCAGGATGCCGGCCTCCAGCTGGCGGACCTGGACGGGCTGTTGGTCAATCCGGGCATCAAGAACGACACCGATCACCGACTCCAGTCGACCCTGGGGATGCGCGACACCCGGCTGCTGGCCACCGTGCAGGGCTTCGGCTCCTCGGCGATCCAGATGGTGCAGTACGCGGCTCAGGCGATCGAGGCCGGGATGGCCGACGTCGTCGCGTGCGTCTATGCTGACGCGCCCCTGCGCGAGGGAAAGCGCGCAGGTGCCTCCTATACGGGGCAGAAGCGGGCCATGACCGGGGTCGGATCGCTGCAGTTCGCGGCGGGTCTCCAGGCGGCGCCGGAGCGCTACGCCGTGGCGGCACGGCGACACATGGACACCTACGGCACCACCTCCGAGCAGTTCGGCGCCGTCGCGGTGGCCGCGCGGCAGTGGGCGACGATGAACCCGCTGGCCCAGATGCGTGAGCCGATCACCCTGGCCGACCACCAGTCATCGCGGCTGGTGGCCGACCCGCTGCGGTTGCTGGACTGCTGCCTGGTCAGCAACGGAGCCGTGGCGATCATCGTCACCAGCGCGGAACGGGCCGCGACCCTGGCTCAGCCGCCGGTGCACGTGTGGGGCTACGGCCAGGCGCATCCCGGATACGTGAACCACCGCTCCAGCGAGTTCGGTCTGGTCTCCGGGGCGGCCCGGTCGGGCCCGGAGGCCTTGAAGATGGCCGGAATCGGGGTGGACGACATCGACATCCGTGAGCTGTATGACTGCTTCACCTACACCACCTTGATCACACTGGAGGACTACGGCTTCTGCGCCAAGGGTGAGGGCGGTGACTTCGTCGCCAGCGGCGCGCTGGCACCGGGCGGCTCACATCCGACCAACACCGGCGGCGGTGAGCTCTCCTCCTACTACATGTGGGGGATGACCCCGCTCAGCGAAGCGGTGATCCAGGCACGGGGGCAGGCCGGAGAACGGCAGGTGGCCCAGCACGATCTGGTGATGGTCAGTGGCAACGGCGGAGTCCTCGACTTTCACGCCAGCCTGATCCTCGGCGCCCACAGGAAGGCCTGACATGACGCACTCTCTTGCTTCGGTGGTCCGCGACGACTTCTCGGCACCGTTCTTCGACGCCACGGCCGAGGGCCGGTTGCTGCTTCGCTTCTCGCCCGGCTCGGGTGAGTGGTCGGATCCGGCCGCCCGCTTCTGCGTGGTCAGCCAGGCCGACGACCTCGAGTGGCGTGAGGCCAGCGGCCGCGGAGTGGTGCGGACCTGGACGGTCAAGCCCGGGCGGGCTACCGAGGACCGGCCCGCGGTGCCGACCGTGCTGGTCGTGGTGGAGACCGAGGAGGGGCCGTGGTTGCCACTCCAGGTCCCGGCACTGCAGGTTCCGGACGCGGATCTCTCGGCCCTGCGCACCGGCGTGGCGGTTCGGATCGGCTTCGTCCAGCCCGAGGGGAGCGAGTTCCTTCCGGTCGCCGAGCTGGTGGAGTGTGTGAGCTGAGACCACCGCCCCTCCTGCTCGGGGTACCGCTCGGGCTGATCCTGGGGCTGTTGACCTTCGCGAATGCCTCGGTCGCGGTGATGCTGCCGCAGGTGGTCGCCGACTTCGACGTGTCGGTCGATACCGGGTCTTGGCTGATCAGCGTCTATCTGCTGGTGCTGGCCGTGCTCACCGCGGTCTACGGGCGCTGTGCCGATCTGTTCGGGCTGCGTCGGGCGCTGGGTGTGGGCATGGTGATCCTGGCGGTCGGGTCCGTGCTCGGGGCGCTGGCGACTTCGTTTCCGGTGCTCTTGGGCGCACGGGTACTACAGGGTGCCGGTGCCGCCTCATTGCCTGGGCTCACGGTCGCGGCGGCGGCCAGGATCTTCACCGGGTCACGTACCTGGCAGGGACTGGCCGTGGTGACGGCGGTGGGCACCGCCATGGGCTCCCTGGGGCCGGTCCTCGGCGGCTTGATCGCCGACCTGGTTCATTGGCGTGTCGCGATGCTGCTGCCGATGCTGGGCCTGGTGCTGGTCTCCGCGGTCTGGCGCTGGCTGCCCGGCGATCGCACGTCGGCAAGCATCGACGTGGTGGGTGGGCTGTTGGTGATGCTGGTCGTCGGAGCGGTCGTCGTGGTGGTGCAGTCGCCGGCGGCCGATCCCGCCTGGGCCCCGCCTGCAGCGGTGATCGCGGTCCTGACGGGGGCGGCCACCCGTGCCTGGGTGCTGCGTCGTCCCGAGGGATTCCTGCCGCTGGCGGTGCTGCGGGATCGAGTTCTGGTCCGGGCCTCTTTCTGCGGAGGAACGGCTCCGGGGGTGTGGATCGCGTTGACCGTGACGATCCCGCTGGCCTTGGCGGATCGGCACTGGTCCGCCTGGCAGGTGGGCCTGGTCGTGGCGCCGTCGGCCCTGACCGGGCTGCTGGGGTCGCGGGTGACACCCCGCGCGCTCGAACGGCTCGGGCCGCTGGGCGCTATCCGGATGTGTTGTTGGGTGGTGTCGGGTGCGCTCCTGGTGGCCGGGGCGGGACTCTTCATCGAGGCCCACTGGTATGACGCGGCGTGGATCGGTGCGGTCGCCCTGGGTGCCGCGGTCGCCATCGTCACGTCGGTCTCGGGTACCTCGCAGGCGGCGATCGTCTCCCTGGTTCAGACCCGGGTGCCGACCGAGATGCGCGGCATCGGAGTCGGGGTGACCACCTTGGTGTACATGGTGGCCGGCGCGCTGGGTGGCGCGTTGGTCGGTGGCCTCGGGTCTTGGCTGGGGCTGGCTCCGGCACTCGCCCTGCTGGTCCTGATCCCGCTGTTCGCGGCAGCGACCGCGCCCCGTGGACGACCGCTGTAACGACGATCAGCGTCGATACCTGACCTGGATCGTCGTTACAGCGGGGGCGGCGTCCCTCAGTGGGTGTGCGCCACGAATACGTCGCACTCGGCGCGCTGCGCCACGTGGCCGGCGATGCTGCCCAGGGCCCGGGCCACACCCTGGACCCGTTTGTTGCCGACCACGATCAGGTCGGCACCGAGCCGCTCGGCCTCACTGATCAGCACCTCGGCGGGCTTGCCCAGTACGGCGATGCTGGTGACCTGCTCGCCGGGAAGGCCGAGGGCGGCACCCGCAGTTGCGGCGATCTTGGCGGACTCCTCGGCGATGGAGACCTTGGCGTCACCCAGGTCGGCGACCTGGTCCTTGGCATAGGCACACACCACGTGCAAGGTGGCGCCCGTGGCCCGGGCGAGTTCCGCGCCGCGGCGAGCGGCCTCCTGCGCGGGCGGGTTCCCGTCGACTCCGACAACGATCAGTCGCATGGCTGCTCCTTGGATAGGCGGAGTAATACCTTATAACGATATTTATCGTGATGGTGTGTTCCGGTGGTGAACAACCGGGGGCGTGCACCAGTAACCTCGCACGATGCGCAGTGCCGTTGACCGTCGGCGCTCCCGACCAGTAGGACTCGGTCACCCGCTCGGGCGCACCGTCCCGAATCGTGGCGCGAGATCAGTTCCGGACGGGATAGGCCCCCGGGTGGCGGTGAACAGAGGATGATGCGGCGATGAGTGAGATGAATCAGGCATGGGACGACGAATGCGATGTCCTCGTGGTCGGATCCGGCGGAGGTGCACTGACCTCGGCCTATACGGCGGCCCGAGAGGGACTGAGCGTCATCGTGGTGGAGGCGAGTGGTCTTTTCGGCGGGACGACCGCCTACTCGGGCGGCGGTGGGATGTGGTTCCCGAATAACGCCGTGCTGCGACGCAACGGGAGCCAAGACACTCCCGAGGACGCCCGCACCTACTTCCGGGCGGTGGTGGGTGAGCGCACCCCCGAGACGCTGCAGGACGCATTCCTCGAGGCCGGTCCCCGGGTCGTCGACTACCTCGAGGCCGACGAGGCGTTCGCCTTCAAGGTGATGCCTTGGCCCGACTACTTCGGCGAGGCACCCAGGTCCAGCGCCGAGGGACGCCACGTGGTCATGCGTGCGTTTCCGGCGGCCCTGCTGGGCGACCTGGCGGACTCGGTGCGCGGGCCGCTGGAGGTGGAGCGTGGCGACGCACCCGCACCCGCACCCGAGTACCTGAGTGGCGGGCGCGCCCTGGTCGGTCGGCACCTGCTGGCGCTGAGCCGGTTCCCCGACGCCGACCTGCGCCGCAACGCCCGCTTCGAGGAGCTTCTCACCGCCGACGGGGAGGTGCTGGGAGCCATCGTGGCTCAGGCCGACGGTCAGCACCGGATCCGAGCCCGTCGCGGGGTGGTGCTCGCGGCCGGAGGATTCGAGCACGACGACCAGATGCGGAGCGACTACGGCGTGCCCGGTAGCGGCCGGGACTCGATGGGAGCCCCCGACAACAAGGGCCTGGCGATCCGGGCCGGGATCGCTGCCGGTGCCGACGTCGACCTGATGGATCAGGCCTGGTGGTCGCCCGGACTGACCCACCCGGACGGATCCTCGACCTTCTCGCTGTGGTTCACCGGCGGCATCTTCGTCGACGATTCCGGTGAGCGGTTCGTCAACGAGTCGGCCGCCTACGATCGGATCGGTCGCCGGGTGCTGGAGCGGGTGGCCGCCGGCGAGATGACGCTGCCCTACTGGATGGTCTACGACGGCTCTCAGGGTGAGCGGCCGCCGGTCCAGTCGGCCAGCGTCCCGATCGGGGAGACCGAGGCCTACCAAGCCGCCGGCTGCTGGGTGAGTGCGGACACCCTGGCCGGTCTGGCCGAGCGGATCGGCGTACCCGGAGCTGCCCTGGAGGCGACCGTCGCCCGGTTCAACGAGCATGCCGCCGCCGGACGGGACCCCGACTTCGGTCGTGGTGACCAGCCCTACGACCGGACCTTCACCGGTGGCGGGTCGCCGCTGGTGCCGATCAGCCAGGGCCCCTTCCACGCCGCTCGCTTCGGGGTCTCCGACCTGGGCACCAAGGGAGGTCTGCGTACCGATGAGCACGCCCGGGTGCTGGACCGCGAGGGCGCGGTGATCGGTGGCCTCTACGCGGCCGGCAACACCATGGCCGCGGTCACCGGGACCACCTATCCCGGCGGGGGCAACCCGATCGGTGCGTGCATGGTGTTTGGGCACCTAGCGGCCCTCAACATGGCGGCGGAACGGGCCTGACGGCGCGTCTGCTGCGTTCTCGTCGCTCGCCGATCGCTCCGCTTAAAGATCGGCTTCGCTCCTCGGCCCTGCAGCCGCGCGCGTCATCCCGTTCCGCATCGATGGCGTGATGGCGTCGCCTGCGGTGGAATGCTGACCCGGCGGTTTTGCTGACGGCGGAGTAACAAGAAGTGCCGTGTCAGCGAACGAGAGGGCGCCTCACGCGGTTGCGTGTGGCGCCCTCTCGTGACTTCGCCGACGAACCGGGTCAGACGGCGGTGGTCTCCTCGACCTTCGGCTGCTTGCGGTCCCCGTGACCGGGCCACCAGGCCGCGTGCCCGATCAATGCGGTCAGCGCCGGGGTGAAGAACATCGCCATCACGAAGGCGGCGACCGTGATCCCCACCGACAGGGCGAAGCCCATCGAGACCATCAGCGAGTTGCCGGCCAGCATCAGTGAGCCGAATGTCCCGGCCAGGATGACGCCCGCCGCGGCGATCGTCGGACCGGCGTGCTTGACCGCCTCGGCTGCCGCGTCGCGTGGGCCGCGCCCCTCGCGCGCCTCCTCCCTGAGTCTGGCGATCATCAGAATGTTGTAGTCGGTGCCGAGCGCCGTCACGAACAGATAGATGTAGATCGGCAGCATGAAGATCAGCCCGGACTCACCCTGGATGTGCTGGAACACGATGACCGTGGCTCCCAGGGTGGCCGCGAAGCCGAGCCCGACCGCGATCATCAGGTACCACGGAGCCACCAGGCTGCGCAGCAGCAACATCAGGATCAGCAGGATGATCACGGCCGCCACCGGGAACACGACCGAATAGTCGCGGGCCATCGCCTTCTGCATGTCGACGAAGACCGAGGCGGTACCACCGACGAATGCCTCGGTGCCCGGGGGCGCCGCCTCGTGGACGGTGGTACGGATGGGCCCCTTCACGTCGGCCATGGCGGCCTCCGAGGTGGGGTCGTTCTTCAGGATCACCGAGAATTCGGCGGCAGCGCCGTTCTCGGAGACACCTGCCAACTCCACCTGAGCCACGCCCTCGGCAGAGGTCAGGCTCTTCTCGAAAGCGGGGAAGTCGGCCTTGTCCAAGGGGCCCGAGTCGGACACCAACATCACCGGCGCCGGCTCTGCGGCCCCGGCAGCGAAGTGCTTCTGGAACGTATTGAGTGCCTTGGTGGACTCGACGTTCTTGGGCAGGCTCGAGTTGAAGTCGAACGAGGGGTTGAAGCCGAGCGCGAAGATCGCCAAGACCACCATGATGGCCCCCGAGACGGCGGCGAACGCGGCGGGGCGGCGACCGAGGCTCCGGCCGATGCTGGCGAACCGAGCCGCCTCGGGCTCGACCTTCCACTTCTTGGACGGCCAGAACAGGGCCTTGCCGATGACGGTGACCACGGCCGGAACCAGGGTGAGCACGGCCAGCATGGTGACGGCCACCGCGATGGCGAGTGCCGGTCCGATGGCCCGGAAGATGCTGAGCGAGCTGAGCAGCAGGGCCAGGAAGGCCACGATGACCGCGCCGGCCGCCGAGGTGATCGCCTCACCGGCCCGCTCCAGGCCGTAGGCGACCGCGGGACGAGTCTCGGCACCCTGACGAAGTTTCTCGCGGTAGCGGAACAGGAAGAACAGGATGTAGTCGGTGCCGATGCCGTACAGCACCACGACGAGGATGACCTCGATCGAAGAGTCGGCCTTGAGGTCGAAGGCCTTGTTCGCGAATCCGATCAGACCGGTGGCGATCTGGGAGACCACTCCCACGATCACGATCGGCATCAGGCAGATGATCACGCTGCGGAAGATCAACGCCAGCAGACCCACGATCAGCACGATCGTCGCGATTCCGACGATGAGCAGTGCCTGATTACCGGAGTCCTGGGAGTCCAGGCCCTGAGGGGCGGTACCGGTGGTCTGCGCCTTCAGATCGGTACCCTCGACCAACTTCGCGAGGTCGGCACGCATTGACTTGGCATCGTCGAAGGACTGCGCGTCATAACCGGTGGCCTTATCGGCCAGCGGAATGACGCCGAACATCACCGTGCCGTCGGGCGACAGGTTCGGACGACCGCTCTGCCCAGAGGTCGCCACGATCGGCTGGAAGGTCTTGGACCCGAGCTGGGGGCCGAGTTCCTTGCCGATCGTGGCGACCTCGGCCTGGTCGGCTTCGGTGAGTTTTCCGCCGTCGCTGCGCTGGAAGACCGCGATGGCGCCCGGGCTGCTTGCCGCGGGGAAATACTTCTGCTGCGCGGTCATCGCACGAATTGATTCGTAGTGAGCAGGCAGGAACTCCGACTCATCGGAGGTTGTCGTCAGTTTGGGGGCTGTGGCCACCACTGCGACGGCCACGATCAGCCACGCTCCGATGACCCACCACGGTTTGCTGGACACAAATCGACCAAGGGCTTTAAACACGTTGCAACACATTACCGCCAGCCGCCGACAGCCGATACCGGGTTTTCTGGACACCCGATTGTCGGGCTGGCTGTATTGCCTGTCCGCCCTGATCAGAGCCGATCAGGGCGGATCAGAGCCGGTAGGCGGCCGCGGCGTTGGCACCCCAGAACTTCGTCAGAGACTCCTCGTCGGTGCCCGCGGTGACCGAACGCAGGGTGGAGACCAGATCGGTATAGGAGCCGCCCATGGTCTCGATCGGCATATTGGAGCCGAACATCACCCGGTCCCAGCCGAGGAGTTCGATGGATCGTTCCAGCCACGGCCCGATCACATCGGCGGAGAGATCCATCATCGCCATGCCGAGGCCGGACAACTTGCAGCCGGCCTCGGTCTCTGCCGCGAAGCGCGACATCGCCTCGTCCCAGGCGCGACGGCCCTCGGTGTCCACCGCGTCGGGCCAGCCGGTGTGCTCCAGCACCACGCGCAGCCCCGGGTGGGCGCTGAGCTGGTCGAGCCAGCCGGCCATCGCGCCGGGGTTGATCACCAGGTCGAAGACCAGGTCTCGCTCGCGTAGCCACGAGAGCACCACATCGGCGGCTCGCGAGCCGGGTTCGAGACCGTAGAGGACCCGTACTCCGCGGAACCGGGCGTCCTCGGCCTGGCTGTTCAGGTCGGCCTCGATCTGGGTGCTCGGGAGCTCGGGGTCCACGGTGCCGACCAGGACGAGATCCAGGTCGTGGGCGTCGGCCAGATCGCTCACCCACCGCGCCTCGTCAAGGTAGGCACGGGGTTTGGTCGTCGCCGAGACGTGGACATAGGCGTCGACGGCGAGGTCTGCGGCCCGAGCGCTCGTGCGATGGTCGGCGAGGTCGAAGGTGCGGTACAGCTCGGGCTTGCCGACCGCCTCGCCCCACCCCTTCAGCGCCGGGTACCAGTCGTGGGCGTCCACGTCGATGAAGTGCATGTGGGAGTCGATGATGCGCATGGTGTGCTCCTTCGTGATGGGTACTGGTTTTAGGGTCAGTGCATCGTGATGCCGCCGGAGACGCTCAAGGTCTGGCCGGTCACGTAGCTGGCGTCGGTGGAGAGGAACCATTCCACGGCCCCGGCCACCTCGTCGGGTTGCGCAAGCCGTCGCATCGGGATGCCGCGGGCCAGCCGGGTCAGATAGTCGGGGTCGCGGGCCGCCACCTCGCGCACCATCCGCCCCTCGATGGGTCCCGGGCAGACCACGTTCACCGTGGTCCCGGCGCCGGCCAGTTCGCGGGCCAGGGACTTCGAGGCACCCAGGAGGGCGGCCTTGCTGGCCGCGTAGCCAACCTCGTGACTGGCGCCGCTGCGAGCCGCGTCGGAGGCGACGAACACCACCGAGCCCGGCCGTGCGCTCAGTCCGGGCAGCAGCCCGCGGGTCAGCTGCAGCGGCCCGAGCTGGTTGACCCGATACATCTGCTCGAGTGCCTCGTCGGTGGTCTCCTCGAAGGATGCGACGCTGGCCACGCCGGCGCAGTGCACCACCCCGAGGCTGCTGTCCGGGTGATCGTCCAGTACTCGCCGGGCCGTCGCCGCCACACTCGCCGGGTCGGCCAGGTCGAGGGCCAGTCGGTCCTCGTCACCGGACCCGGTTCCGGCCGGCAGGTCGGCGGCCAGGGTGCGGGTGCCCGCGGTCCGCAGTCGCCGGACCAACGCCGACCCGACGTCGCCGGCGGCTCCGGTGACCAGTACGACGGTCGGCTTGATCACCACGATTGCAGCACCGGGAGCACCTCGGTCGCGAAGCGCTGGAGTGACTCGATCCCCTCGGTGCGCAGGTCGATGCCGGGGTGCGGACCGAAGAGCACCAGGTCGGTCAGGCCCAGCTCCTTGACGAATGGTTCGAGGGTCGCCAGCACCGTGTCGGCGTCGCCGATCAGCTCGTTGGCGCGGTAGGTGTCGGCCGAGGGCTCCAGACCGTAGTCCAGATCGGGGTCGCCGAATTCGGTCCGGATCCGGCGGTAGTAGTCCCAGCGCTCGAAGTAGAGATGCTTGTTGCGGGCCCAGACCTCTTCGGGGTCCTCGTCGGTGACCGTGATGCTCCATGGATTCGAGACCCGGGTGCTGCCCGGCGCGTGACCGGCCTCGGCCAGGGCGGCGTGATAGGCCGCGTGCACCTCCGGGTCCACGGAGGCGCCGGCCAGGTTGGCTCCGTGCCGCCCGGCCCGGGCCGCCGCTGCCGGAGTCGTCGCGGCCAGCCAGAGGGGAGGGTGGGGTTGCTGGACCGGGGTCGGTTGTACCTGCAGGCCTTGGATCGAGTAGTACCGACCGTCGTGATCGATGTCCTCGCCCGTCCACCCGAGCTTCAGCAGATCGATCGTCTCCTCCATTCGCGAGGGACGGGTGCGTGGGTCGTAACCGAAGGCGGCGTACTCCGCGATCCGGTGACCGATCCCGATCCCGACGTCCAGCCGGCCACCGGAGAGCTGGTCCAGGACGGCCGTCTCCTGGGCGAGGGCCAGCGGGTGGTGCAGTGGGGCCACGTAGATATAGGAGCCGACCCGGGCGGTACTGGTGCGGCGGATCACCTCGTTCAGGAAGATCGGCACCGAGGGGGCGTATCCGTCCGCGCTGAAGAAGTGCTCCTGGACCAGGAGCGAGTCGAAGCCGAGGCGTTCGCCCTGCTCGAAGGTCCACAGACAGTCCTCCCACAGCTCGGTCCAGGCCTGCTGACGGTGGGGAGAGGCTTTCATCTCCAGGGTGAGTCCGACGCGCATGAAGGATCCTTTCGTGAGTCCTCCTCGATCCTGCTTCGACGGGAGCTCGGAAGCCAACACCATTCGGTCGAGTGATCTAGTATCTGTACATGCTGGATCTGTCGCTCAGGGACCTGGAGTACGTCCTGACGATCTGGCGGGAGCGCAATATCACCCGTGCCGCCGAGCACCTGCACATGGCGCAACCGGCGCTGAGTCAGTCGCTGCGCCGTATCGAACGGCGTCTGGGGGTGAGTCTGTTCGACCGGTCGAGCCGCCGGATCACGCCTACCGAGGCCGGGACGGGCCTGGCCCTGGCGGCGGAGCGGATCCTCGCCGACGTCGGCCGGGCCGTGGTCCAGGCCCGCGCTGCCGGGGGAGTGACGGCCCCGGTCCGGGTGCACGTCAGCGAGCCGTCGCTGGTGACCCCGCGGCTCGTGCTGGGCGCGATCCGGGAGAACCTGCCCGAGATGGCGGTGCACCAGACGAGCCTGCCCTGGGCCCAGGTCGGCGAGCAGTTGGTGGCCGGAGACCTGGCCCTGGCCATCGCCGGGCGGCTGCGCTCGCCGGAGGTGATCAGCCTGCACCTGCGCGACGAGCGGGTGGGCGTGCTGGTGTGCCGCAGCCATCCCCTGGCGGAGCGCGACACCGTGGGGCCCGAGGACCTGATCGGCTTCCCGTTGCTGTCGATCGACGAAGAGATGAGTACCTGGAACCGATGGGTCACCCACTACCTCACCGAGTACCGGATCACCCCCAGATGGTCGCGGGAGGTCGTCTTCGGGCTGAGTACCGGCAGCGACGCCCTGGTCGGTAGTCAGAACGTACTGCTCACTCTGGAGTCCGTCACCCGGCCGGCCGAGTTGTTGTGGATCCCGTTCGCTCCGACCCGGCTCGTCCCGTGGTTCGTCAATGTGGCGCGCAAGGCGATGCGACGCGAGCCACAGGTGGCCGCCGCCCTGCAGGTGGTCGAACGGCTGGCGGCCGACGAGGGCTGGCGGGACGCGGCCTCCTCGGCACCCCGGTCGTCCACCGGGGCGGATTGGCTGTGAGCCGGTCCCGATGGGCTCACCTGGCCGGAGGAGTCGCCCGATGCCGGAAGCAGCGAGTGCTTCACTTGACCATGGCCTCATTGTCGGATCCATCCCCGCAGCGATGACGGTCGGAGTGGTGGGCGGGGGCATCCTGGGGGTCGCCATCGCCCGGGAGCTGGTCCGCCGCAATCCCGACGAGCAGGTGGTGCTCTTCGAGAAGGAGCATCAGCTGGCCGCTCACCAGACCGGTCACAACTCGGGGGTGGTGCATGCCGGCATCTACTACCGGCCCGGCAGCCTCAAGGCCACCCTGTGCACCCGGGGTCGTGCTCTTCTGCGGGAGTACTGCGGCGAACACCTGGTCCCCTATCGGGAGGTGGGCAAGCTGGTGGTCGCGGCCTCCAGTCGGGAACTGGCGCGACTCGACGATCTGGAGCGCTCGGCCACCGAGAACGGGGTGCCCGGACTGCACCGGGTCGGCCCCGAGGGGATTCGTGAGATCGAACCGCATGCCATCGGTCTGGCCGCGCTGCACTCACCCGAGACCGCGATCACCGACTTCGTGGCATTGACCGAGGCGATGGCGGGTGAGGTGGAGGCTGCCGGTGGGCAGATCCGGCTCTCGTGCGAGGTCACGGCGGTGTCGCGTCGCGGGGGCCGGGTGGTGGTGCACAGCGGGGCACGCGAACAGGTCGTGGACCGGCTGGTGCTGTGCCCCGGGCTCCAAGCCGACCTACTGGCCCGCCAGGTGGACGGCCAACACGGCCCGCAGATCATCCCGTTCCGGGGCGAGTACCTGCTTCTCAGCCCAGCCAAGCGGGATCTGGTGCGAGGCCTCATCTATCCCGTACCCGACCCGCGGTATCCCTTTCTGGGGGTGCATTTCACCCGCCGGATCTCGGGCATCGTCGACATCGGGCCGAATGCCGTACTGGCCCTGAGCCGTGAGGGCTACCGGCGCCGAGACGTCTCGCTCCGGGAACTGGCCGAGATCGCCCGCTGGCCCGGAGCCCGGCAACTGGCGCGCCAGCACTGGCGAACGGGAGTGCGCGAGGCGTGGGGATCACTCTCGAAGGGGGCCTACCTGCGTGCCGCGCAGCGGTACGTACCGCAGATCGGTGTGACCGATGTGACGCGGTACACCGCCGGGGTGCGGGCCCAGGCCGTGGAACGTGACGGAACATTGGTCGACGACTTCCGGATCACCCAGGCCGACGGCATCACCTCAGTGCGCAATGCGCCTTCACCCGCAGCCACCTCGAGCCTGGCCATCGCCGAGTACGTGGTCGACCGGATGACCGGGGCGCCTCGCTGATCCGTTGAGCGGCTCGCGCTGGTTGACTTCTGTCATGGATCTGGGACTGAAGGACGCCGGGGCACTGGTCACCGGGGGCAACCGCGGCATCGGTCGGGCGAGTGCGACCGCATTGGTGCGTGAGGGCGCCCGCGTGGTGCTGCTGGGCCGCGACGAGGCGAGCCTGATCGCGGCTGTCGCCGAGACTGGGGCGGTCGGCTACGTCCTGGCCGACACCACCGACGATGGAGCGGTACGTGCCGCGGTGGAGCAGGCGGCAGAGCTGCTGGGCCGTCTCGACGTGGTGGTGAACTGTGCCGCGCCGCGGGCTCTGCCCGATGCCCCGACCGGTCTGGTCGGCACGGACACCGATGAGGTGTTGCACAACGTGGACACCAAGGTGCTGGGCTACCTGCGGGTGGTGCGGGCCGCGGCGCCGTACCTGCGTCGCCGCGGGGGAGCGGTGGTCAATATCAGTGGCATGAACGCCCGGGTCACCGGCAATATCGGCGGCTCGGTGCGCAACCTCGGTGTGGTGGCGCTGACCAAGAACCTGGCCGAGGAGCTCGGTCCCGATGGCATCGGCGTCACCTGCGTGCATCCCGGTCTGACCGTCACCGAGCGCAACGCGGGCGACGAGAGGTATGCCCTCGGCGCCGCCGTGAACGCGTTGGGTGTTCCCCAGACCGCGGCAGACGTGGCCGACCTGGTGGTCTTCCTGGCCTCTCCGCGTGGCCGGATCACGAACGGTGCGGTGATCACCGCCGACGGGGGGCGTCCGGGCGCGATCTGGGCCTGAGGCCACTATCGCAGCACTCGACGAATCTGAGCATTCTTCTGTTTCCGCTGCCCGACCCGTGTCAGAGTCCGGTCTGGCGCGGGCCGGCTCATCGGCGCCCGACGCACAGCAACGGGATGGCGGAACGATGATGACGTGCACACCTGGGACGGCCTGGGGAACTCGCTTGGGCAGGGCAGTGCTGGCCGTGCTGTTGATCGTGTGCGGACTGCTGGTCAGTTCCGCACCGGCACAAGCGCACCGGGACGGCTGTCATGCCTGGCACTCCTGTCCTTCGGACACCGGCAGCTACGTCTGCGGCGACACCGGGCACTTCTCCCAGTGTGGGTACTCCTCGCTTCCTGCGGATCCGGTAGCGCCCCCGGCTCCCGTACTGCCCGAGGTGGACCGGGTCGCACCTCGTCGTCCGGTGGTCACCGCCCCCAGCTATCGGCCTCGCGGAGTGGTGGCGCTCTCGGCCACCGCCGAGTCTGGCGCCAGCCTAGTGATCAGATCGGGGGGCAGGGTACTGCTCAGAGCGACCGCCACGGGCGCGGCGCAGGCGCTGTCCTTCCAGGCCCTGGACGGGCGCCACAAGTACGCGGTCGCGGCTACCGACTCCTCTGGCAACACGAGCCGGGTGACCAGTTTCGTGGCTACGGCTGATGCGGTCGCCCCGTCGCTGCAGGACGCGGTCGTCCAGGCCGGGACCGCGGGGGATTCTCGCACCCGGGTCTCCTTCGCGGCCGGGGAGAGCGCCAACTACCTGGTCAAGGTCGATGGTCGCCGACTCAGATCCGGGCACACGGACGGGAGCGAGACGGACGTGACGTTCCCACTCGCGAACGGGCGACACCAGGTACTGATCCAGCTCACCGACGAGGCGGGCAATGTGGGTACCCTGCGGCGACGGCTCAAGGTGGCGGTCGACGCGCTTGCCCCGACGGTGAAACACGTGATCACGCCGGGCGAGGGCACTCAGCAGTTCATTATCTCCGGCTCGCCAGGGTCCAGCGGAACGTTGACGCTAGGCGGGGCAGCGCATCCGGTGCGGCTGGGCGAGACCTCGACCGAGCTGAACTTGGACCTGCCCGACGGCGAGTACCCGGCCGGGACCCTCACCCTGCGTGACGAGGTGGGTCGTACCGGAACAGTGGACGTCCCGACCTTCGTCATCGACACCACCAGCCCGCTGCTCGAGGTGCGGCGTCGGGACGACGATTCCACCGTCGGACGATTGGTGGCCCTGATCGCCACGGAAGAAGGTGCGCGGGTCGACTGGCGTGTCCTCGGCCAGGCAGGGGAGGTGGTGCAGCGGGAGTCATACCTGGCAGATGGTCACGAGACCGAGGTCGACGTGGATGTGGCGGAGGGTACGTCCACGATCGTTGTGCAGGCAGCGGACGAGGCAGGCAACGTCGCGCCCGGCGGCTTCGAGGCCGACATTGCCGCGGACCCTCTCACCGCGACGGACTGGTTGCTCCGCATCCTCCTTCTGGGTGCTCTGCTGGGCTGTGCACTGCTCGGCTGGCGGTGGCGGGGGAGGATCCGAGGATGGGTGCGGGCCCGCCGTCACGCGCAGCAGGTGCGCGCCGCTCGCCAGGTGCACGAGGTGGCTCTCCGCGAGCACGAGGCCAGGATGCGGCACCATTCGAGTGCCATGGCCGACCACCGTAGCCGGGTGAACGATTGGGATGCGCGCCAACAGCACCTCACCAGCCTCCTGGACGAGGTGCGATCCTCACGTGGCACTGAGCCGGTCGAGTTCGAGCTCCTCGGTGCCAAGCTCAAGCCGACCGAGCGGGTGTACGCGGTGCTCACCGGTGCGCTCGTCGAGCAGCGCACTCGCCGCAACGTCCCCACCATCGTCGAGGTGGAGCGCGGGCAGATCGCCCTCACCGATCATCGGGTCCTGTTCCAGGGGCGGGGCAAGAAGCGTGAGTGGGCATTCGACAAATTCGAGAGGTCCACCGAGCCCAGCATCGATACGACGATGCTGAGGGTGACCAACCGCAAGTCTCTCTCCGGGGTGCGTCTCGATGACCCCGAACGTGGTCGGGTTCTGCTGGCGCTTGCGCTGGGCGCCGAGAAGGGCGAGCGGCCGAGGATCGCCGAGAGGGTCGAGCGACTGATCACGGCTCATGGCCAGACCCGCCCGGGTGCCCCACCGGCCAAGCCGGTAGCTCCGGTCGCCCCCGCCATTCTCCACCCGGAGGCGCCTGCGCCAGATCGGGCCGGCGCGCGGGTCTGAGTGCGCCGGACAGCCGCGGCACCTCACCCGACTCGGGACCTTGCATCCGCAGGGGTTACCGTCGATCAGTGAGTCAGCCGAGCCCCACCAGCCCCGCATCGAACCATCGCCTCCTGGTCCTGCTCGGCATCGTCGCCCTCGCCTCCGCCGCGACGCTCACCGAATCAGCGTTCACCG
>CAYNFY010000032.1:4087-13026 GCA_964396585.1 uncultured Nocardioides sp. | reverse complement strand
TCGTCGCCCTCGCCTTCAATCTGCGCCCCGCCGCGGTGAGCGTCGGTCCGGTGCTGGAGGAGGTCACCGACGGTCTGGGGATGTCGCACTCGGTGGCCGGACTGCTCACCTCCCTGCCGGTCCTGGCGTTCGCGGTGTTCGGTGCCGCCGCGCCCTGGGCCGCTCGTCGATTCGGGGTGCACCGGGTCACCATGGCCGCCCTGATCGCCGTCGTACTGGGTCTGGCCAGCAGGGCACTGGTCGGCTCTTCGGCACCGTTCCTGGTGCTCTCGATGGTGGCACTGGCCGGTATGGCCGCGGCCAACGTGCTGCTGCCCTCGCTGGTCAAGCTGCACTTCCCCGACCGAGTGGGTGCGGTGACCGCCGCCTACACGACCTCACTGGCGATCGGACTGACCGCGGCCCTCACCCTGACGGTGCCGGTCTCGGAGGCGTTCGACGGCTGGCGGGCCGGTCTGGGTGTCTGGGCTCTGGTCGGACTCGTCGCCGTGTTGCCGTGGCTCGGGCTGCTGGGCCACGACCGGGCACCCGCCGCGGCCTCGCACGAGGTCACCATCGGTCGGGTCGCGCGGACCCGGCTGGGTTGGGCGATGGCGGTCTTCTTCGGCCTGCAGTCGATGCAGGCCTACTCGATCTTCGGCTGGTTCCCCCAACTGTGGCGAGACTCCGGCTACTCGGCCACCACCGCCGGGGTGCTGGTGGGCGTCCTGGCCGCGGTGAGCATTCCGCTCTCGATCTGGCTGCCCGCGGCCGCCGCCCGGCGCCGGGACCAGCGCGGACTGCTGGTCGCGGTGATGGCCTGTTACCCGATCGGGTACGTGGGGCTGCTCGTGGCGCCGCACTCGCTGGCCATCCTGTGGGCGGTGGTCGTGGGCATCGGCGCCTGCACGTTCCCGCTGATCCTGACGATGATCGGCCTGCGTTCGCGTACCCCGTCCGGGACCGCGGCGCTGAGCGGGTTCACCCAGTCCGCGGGCTACCTGCTGGCGGCCGCCGGCCCCTTCGCGGTCGGGGCGCTGTACGACGCCACCGGGGGCTGGACTGTTCCGCTCTGGTTCCTGCTGCTGGCCTGTGTGCCGCAGTTCCTGGTCGGTCTGTATGCCGCCCGCCCGGTCTTCGTCGAGGATCAGTTGGCGCGATAGCGACTCGGCGCCGGTCCTGTGGAGAGTGATCGCCAGAAGGTTGCGTCGAGGTCATGATGAGGGCATGAGAGAAGTGCATACCAAGTCGGGATGCGTCCGGCGTACCGTAGGACTCATGAGCATTCAGATTGCTGTGCGGCTCCCCGAAAAGATCGTCGAGTTCCTGGACCGGACGGTCGCCGAAGGCCGTGCACTCAGTCGTGCCGCAGTCGTATCGTCCGCTCTTGAGCGGGAGATGCGACTCCGCGCCGGCCAGCGGGATGTCGAGATCCTTGGAGACGTGACAGCCCCCGACGACCTGGACGCCCTTGTTTCGTGGTCGGCTGGCAACGTGTCGCTCGAGGACTGAGTGTCGATGCGGGACATCTGCCTGGCACGACTGGACAAGACGCGGCCCGTCCTGGTTCTGACGCGTGAGGTTGCCCGTACTGCCATGAGCAAAGTCACCGTTGCTCCCATCACGTCCACGGTGAAGGGCCTGAGCAGCGAGGTCGTACTGGGGCCGACGAACGGTCTTGACCACGAGTGCGCGGTGTCTCTCGACAACGTGGTGACCATTCCGGTGGACCTTCTCGGGAGAGTGATCGGTCACTTGGACCTGGGTCAGGAGCGAGCATTGGCGCGCGCGGTCGTGCTGGCCTATGACCTGGACCTGCCGTTACTCGGCGGCTGAGGTCTCGGGCTCGGTTCTCGTCCCTCCACCGGTGTACACAGAGGGCCCGGCCCGATCGTCGGATCGAACCGGGCCCCGCATCGGATGGGCTCAGGCAGGAGTTCCCGCGGCGGCCCCTTCGAGCTGCTCAGTGTCATCGGAGTAGTGCTCCGCCAGATGCGGCCGGTGCAGGTTCTCGCCCTCGATGTCCACGTTCGGGATGATCCGGTCCAGCCACTTGGGCAGGTACCAGGCCTTCTCGCCCATCAGATACATCAGGGAGGGGATGAGCACCAGGCGGACGACGAATGCGTCGAAGATGACCGCCGCCGCGAGCGCGAAGCCCATCGACTGGATGATCGGCTCGTCCATGAACATGAACCCGCCGAAGACCGCCGTCATGATCAGGGCCGCCGCGGTGACCACTCGGGCACTGTTGCGGAATCCGTCGACGACGGCCTCCCGGTACGAGGCGCCGTGCACGTGGGCCTCCCGGATCCGGGTCACCAGGAACACCTGATAGTCCATCGCCAGACCGAAGACGACCCCGATCAGGAAGATCGGGATGAAGCTGACGATCGGCTGACCTGGGAACAGCCCGAACATGCCCTCCTGGAAGATCGCCACCGTCGCGCCCAGCGTGGCCATCACCGAGAGCAGGAAGCCCAGGGTCGCGGTCAACGGCACCAGCAGTGAGCGGAAGACCATGACCAGCAGCACGAACGCCAGCCCGATCACGATCGCCAGGTACAGCGGGAGCGCATCGGAGAGCATCTTCGAGACATCCGACTGGATCGGGGACATGCCGGTGACCCCGACGGTGGTGCCGGTCTTCTTCTCGATCCCGTCCTCGCCGTCGCGCAGGGCCTGGAGCAGGTTCTCGGTGGCCGGGTCCTCTGCCGACGATGCGGGTTCGATGAGGATCATCGCGCCCTGGTCGTTGCTGGCCGCGACCATGGCGTTGACCACGTCGTCCTGGCCCGCTGCCCAGGCGGCCACCTCCTGATAGGCCGCCTGCTGATCCTGCGGAGAGTCGAGGTCACGGGCGTCCACGATCAGCAGCATCGGGGAGAGTCGCCCCGGGCCGAACGCCTCGCTGACCAGGTCGGAGGCCTTGCGCTGAGTGGTGTCCTTGGCCGCGGTGCTGTCGGTGGGCAGGGCCAGGTGCATGTCCTTGGCCGGGATGGCCAGTGCACCGAGGCCGACGATGACGAGCAGCACCCAGGCGAGCGGGGCCTTGCCCAGCAGCCGGGCCCAGCGGACGCCGTTGTTGAGGATGCGGCCGTTGGCCTCGCGGGCGGGACGGTAGCGCCGGAAGGTGCCGCCGAACGCCTTCGTCTTGAGCATGCCCATGATCGCGGGCAACAGGGTGAGTGCCACCAGCACGGCTACCGTCACGGTCGCGGCGGCACCGACACCCATCGCGGTGAGGAACGAGATGCCGACGACGCTGAGTGCGAGCAGCGCGATGACCACGGTCAGGCCCGCGAAAACCACCGCGGACCCGGCGGTTCCCACCGCCACGCCGATGGCCTCCTCGCGATCGTCGGTGTGCTCGAGTTCGCCCCGATATCGGGCCAGGATGAAGAGCGCGTAGTCGATGCCGACGGCCAGCCCGAGCATGCTGGCCAGGGCGGTGGTGCTGGAGGGCACCTCGGTGAACGCGGTCATCGCGGTGATGCCGGTGATGCCGATGCCGACACCGATGCCTGCGGTGAGGATCGGCATCCCGGCGGCCACCAGGGAGCCGAAGGTGGTGGCCAGGATGATCAGGGCGAGCGCGATACCGATCAGTTCGGCGCTGGCACCGCCGGGCTCCATGGCCTGCATGGCCGACCCGGAGACCTCGACGGTCAGGCCGGTGGCTCGGGCGGTGTCGAGGACCTGGGTGACCTCGTCCTGCATCTCGGGGGTGACCTCGAGCTGTGAGGGTTCGTCGAAGGTGAACGAGACGGTGCCGATCCGGCCGTCAGCCGACAGCGGGGTGGCGGAGGCGATCTGTTTCTCGGCCTGGGCCAGCGCGGCGGCACGGTCGAAGGGCTGTCCGGCCTCCTTCGCCGCTACCGCTGCTTGGTCGACACCGGTCTTCACCTGAGCGGAGAGTCCGGCGGCGGCCTCGACCGGACCGGCGACGCCGTCCACCACGTCGTCGAGAGCATCGAGCTCTTTCACCAGGGTGGCGACGGTGCCGGCGTACGGCTCCTGGGCCAGGCTCTCGCCCTCCGGCGCTGCCAGCACGACGGTCGCGGTGGGCGCGTCGACGGCGGCGGCATCGGGGAACAGGTCCTGTTGGGTCTCGGCGGCCTCGACCGACTCGATGCCGGGGATCGAGAACGTGTTGGACATCGGTTTGGACATGGAGCCGGCGATGGCGCCGAGGCCGATGAGGGCCACGAGCCAGGCGGCGATGAAGATCGGCCAGCGCCGGTAGGCGGTCTTTCCGAGTCGGTACAGCAGGGTGGCCATGTGTGGGCTCCTGGTGAATGGGGTGGATGGTCAGAACGGGGTGGAGCGGTGGCCTGGAGTCAGGCCGAGGGAGTCGTGAACAGGGCCGAGGTGGACTTGAACACGCGGTCGAAGTGCTCGGCGAATGAGACGCTCGGATCGGCGAGCGACTCATCGAGGGTGAGGTCGAAGAGTCCGACCATGACGGTCAGGATGATCCGGGTGAGCAGCGGATCCACCGCAGATCCCTCACGGACGGCGATAGCCTCGGAGACGAGCTCGGTGGCCTCGACGAACCGCTCATGCATGAGCGCCTGGAGACGAGCGTCGCTGCGCATTATTCTCCGGAGCGCGTCGATCTCGGCAGGGTCAGGGGCCTCGCTCTCGAGCGTGGCCAGGGCGAGTGCCTTGACGTCGAGCAGGAGGTCCCCGGTCGGGCCGCCGGCCAGGAAGCGCTCCTTGGCTGCCGGGTCCTTCTTCGGACCGGCACCCAGTACCGCATCGAGCTTGCCAGGCACGTAGTTGAACAGGGTGCGCCGGGAGACCTCGGCGCACTCGGCCAGTTCGTCCATGGTGAAGCCGTCGAGGCCGCGCTCCGCGGTGAGTGCACGAGCGCACTGTGTGATCGCGGCCATGGTGCGCTCGCGACGATCAGACATTGCACTTTTGGACATGAAGTGCAGTTTTGCACTCCCATGCCGGAAGTGCAAATCGCTTCGGGTTGGCCAGTCACTCCATCGGGGTGCCGTACAGCAGGCGTCTGACACTGGTTCGCGCGAGCAGCAGGACCAATACCAGGAGTGTCACGGGGATGAAGCCGCCCAGGCTGACGGCCCCACCGAAGACGATGTCGATCAACCAGAGGACCACCAGCTTGCTCCCGACGCCGACGACCCAGAGTGTCAACGCCCCGATGACCTTGGCTGCGGGCGTGTCCGCGCGGCGGAACCTGGCCATGGCCGCACCTTTGAGCCGGAGCACGATCTCGAGCGCGATCTTGAGCAGCACGGCGGTCAGCAGCGACAGCGTGAAGTTCTCACTGATCACCTCGGGAAGGAACTGGATCGCCAGGTTGAGGACGACCACGTAGACGAAGAGGTCCACCACGTCGGCCGGGTGGTTGCCTATCCAGGCGCGCAGTGGTGCTCGCGGTTGGGGCGTCTCGTCACCGCGGGTCGGCTCCTGTTGTCCTGTCACGGGCTTGATGCTGCCACGGCCGATTCGGAGAACTGCTCGGTTGTCGGACGAGGAGGGGGTGGACATGTCAGGATCGGTGCGTTCAGGACGAGTTCGGCTGCTCTGGTCGATGAACCGAGGGGCGATACGTGGACGTACGCGCTGAACTGGTGGCCCGGATCAGGCAGGCCGCAGCCGCCGGACTGATGTCCGAGGCCGATCGAGACCTCAGGATCACCAACGTGCGCAACGCGGGAAGTGCCGCGGAGCTGGACCTGATCAGGCGCGATCTCGATCGACTCCAGCCGGTGCCGACAGATGCTCCGTCGGAGGCGGACGCTGTTCAGACCGGTGGAGAGCGGACGACCCTGCCGCCTCCGCGATCGTGGTCGAGGGCATCCACCGCCGTACCGCGATCCGGCCCTCCGCGCAGAGCGGTGCTGCTCGGCGCGGTCCTGCTCGGGTCGGTATGGGCGATCGGGGTGATGATCACCTGGGTCTACCGTTCGATGCGAGCGGTGATGGACATCGGGGGAGCCTGCGCGAGCGGCGGTCCCTACGTCTCCGTCCAGCCTTGCCCCGACGGCACCTGGATGATCGGTGCCGCCGTCCCGGTCCTGATCCTGGTGGCACTGGTCGGGACCGGTGTCGCGGTCGCGCTGCGTGCGCCACCACCGCTGCTGCTCATGTGGGCCGGACTCTTCGGCAGCCTGGGCTGGAACTTCTTCGACTATGCCGATCGCGATGAGTCGGGCGCGGGCCTGCTTGTGTGCGGGGTGGTTTTCTGGCTGATGGCGCTCCCCGCTGTGGTGCTGCTGGTTCTCCTGGTGGTGATCAAGGGCAGGCGGGCTGGATCCGGGCAGGGTGTGGCGCGGGCCCTGCTCCGGTCCTGCACCTGGCTGGGCCTCTACGCGGTCGCCGGCGGTGTAGGGGTGTGGCTCGGCTGGGATTGGTGGAGCCAGCTGGCCTGACCGGTCTCGCTGGTCGGGGTGGCTGGTGCAAGCCTCGGACCCTGCGCCCGAAATAGGCGGATCCTGTGTGTCGGGACCTTCACGTATTATCGAACGCATGAGCGAACGAGTGGTGGATGTCGAGACGGACTCTTCCGTCGATGACTCAGCCGTCGATGACTCCCTGCTCGCTGCGCTGGCCGACTCCCGTGATCTGATCGCTGCGGCCGAGGTCGAGCAACTCCTGATCGTGTCCGACTGGGCCCACGCACACCCCGCCACCAGTGACACGACGGTGTTGACTCGTGACGAGCACCCCGGTGGTGAAGGCACCCCGGCGGTGGCGGCGTTCACCTCGCTACCCCTCGGAGTCGCGTTACGAATCAGCAGCAGCCGCGCCCAAGCCCTGATCGCCGACACCCTAGACCTGCAATATCGACTCCCCCGCTTGTGGAACCAAGTCAACGCATTGCTGCTCCCCGTCTGGAAAGCCCGCCGGATCGCGACCGCCACCCGCGACCTGTCCCAGGAAGCCGCGGGGTGGGTCGACCGACAGCTACTCGGCAAAGCCGGCTCCCTTGGTGCCGCCGCCCTGGACCGGTTGATCGCCACCGCCCGCGCCCAAGCCGACCCAGACCACCAAAAGACCCGGGAAGAAGCCGCCCAGGAACACTGGGACGTGACTCTCACCCATCCCCAGGGCTGGGCGGGAACCAGCGAACTGACTGCGGTCGGCGACACCCTCACCCTGAGTGACCTGTACACGGTCGTGAACGACACTGCTCATCAGCTCGCCACCCTGGACGATCAGACCTCGTTGGGTGCCCGGAAAGTGCAGGCGCTCGCGCTACTGGTCGCTCACGGCACCGAACAGCAGGCCCTCTGCCTCACCGGTGAGGCAGAGCCTTTGAGGCGTTCCCTGCCGAAGGTCCGGCTCTACCTCCACGCCGACCTCACCCAGGTCCTAACTCAGGACCCCGACGCCATCGGCGCCGTCGAAACTCTCGGACCGTTGACGATCGCCAGGATCAAGGAATGGGTCGGACACTCCCGGGTAACGGTGGTCCCGGTCCTGGACTTGAACTCGAACCCCTGGAGCCCGCGGCACGACCCGCCACCCCGGATGGCCGAGCAAATCGTTCTCCGCGACCAACGATGCGTGTTCCCCTGGTGCACCCGACAGGCCAGCGACCTCGACCACATCGAACCCTGGAAGCCGTCGGCCGTTTCACCGATACCGGGAACAGACCCACCACCAGGATCCACTCACCCGGACAACATCGCACCCTGCTGCCGATACGAACACCGCGCCAAAACCACCGGCGACTGGACCTACGAACGCCTACCCGACGGCTCCTACCTCTGGACCGGACCCCACGGCCAACAAGCACTCGTCACTCACCAAGGCAGCATCGCGCTCAATTGATCAGCCGCGACGGTCCGGTTGGTGCCTACTCGCGCGGTTTCGTGGGTCGCGCGAGCCTGAAGACCTCGGGAGGCAGGCCCCACTCCGACCCACCGAGTCGTGAGAGCGCCTGGAGCCGGTCGAATGCCGGCCGATCGTCGATCAGCATCTCCTCGCGGACGGTGATGGCCACGACCGTGCCGAGCACGATGGTGCTGTCGCCGACCTCGAGCGTGGTGTGCAGCACGCACTCGATGGATGCCGGTGACTGGGTGACCCGGTAGGGCCGGACCCAGTCGCTCGGCTCGGTGGCAACACCGGCCGCACCCGCCTCGTCGACACCGTGTGGGTAGGGAGCGCTGGTCTGGTTGATCTGCTCCAGCTGCGGCCGACTGGCCAGGTTCACCACGAACTCACCGGTCTCCAGCACATTGCGCAGAGTGTCCTTGGCTCCCACCGAGGTGAACTGAACGACCGGCGGCCGCGCGCTGGCGACGGTGAAGAACGAGTGCGGAGCCAGGTTGGCCCGCCCATCCCCGGAGATCGTCGACACCCAGGCGATCGGGCGCGGCACCACCAGCGCGGTCAGCAGCCGATAGGGGTTGATCGCAGGGTCGTCGGTATCGAACAGGCGGCGAGTGCTCACGACCCCAGCATGGCCCAGGAGCCGGTCGAGACCAATCGTGGGTCGAGGCAACGTCGTCCGCGGAGATATGGCGCGCTACAACGCGGACCTCTGGCCGCGCTTCAACTGTCCGAGCCACCAGCCGAGTGCCAGTACCGCGGCTGCGGCCACGAGTCCGATACCGGCCCCTTTGGCTCCATCGGTGAGGACTCCCTCGATGATCTCGCTGGTGCTCAATCCGGCCGGTGGATCGAGCCAGGGGCTGCCGGCCACCAGAGCACCAGCGAGAGCACTCAGGGCGCACAGAGTCGAGGTTGCGATCAGATTGCGTCGCACGGTCGCATCGTGCCATCGGACGGCCGTGCGTCGACGGTAGGCGACCACCGCGAGAACCAAGAGACCCAGGGCGGTGCTGCCGTGCTGTAGTAGGGCGGATCCGGTGTCCCCAAGCTCGGTCAGCGCATCCCACCCCAGATGCGTGAGCACTCCGAGGACCAGGGAGAGGAGGATCCACGCTCCGCGCCTGGCCGTCTCGGAGAGATCC
>CAYNFY010000032.1:0-4077 GCA_964396585.1 uncultured Nocardioides sp. | reverse complement strand
GTGGGGCGCTCGGCGCTTCGATGCCTGCGATCGAGCGCAGCGGCGGCAGCAGGAGACAACCGCACAGATAGATGATCAGGGCGAGTGGAAGAGTGACAGAGATCAGTTGTCCGAGCGAGTGGGAGCTGGTCGCGTTGACATAAGGCCCATACCAAGAGTCAGCCGTGACCCGAAGCGGCGTGACCCGCAGGTAATAGGGCAGGTCAGGGGCAATCGAACCCGAGACAAGGGCGAGCAGGCTCAAGGGTCCGCGAGCCAACAACAGCACCGCTGCCGGATGAGCGAGGGTGAAGGGCACGGCTGGAGCATAGAGGAGCGATGCGGTCCCGCCCGTGGCGAACTGAGGAATCCCGCAGTCGACCTGCCACCGTCACGCGGATCTCAGGGTCACATCTCCCGAGCCAGCCGGTCGATGAGCGGGCGGACCCGGTGTCGCACCCGGCGGCGGAGGACGGTCTCGGTGCGGCTGCGCATCACGCCGGGGATGGCGAGGATCTCCTGGATGACGTGCTCGAGGTTCTCCGATCCCGTCGACACGACCTGGCACAGCACGTCGGCATCCCCGGCGATCGAGTCGACCGAGAGCACCTCGGGGACCTCGGCGAGCAGTGAGGTGACCTCGTCGAGCACACCCTGGGCCAGGTTGAGCCGGATGTAGGCGAGCCCGGTATAGCCCAGGCCCTCCGCCGCGATCTGGGGCGCCAGGTCGGTGATCACCCCGAGCCGCTGCAACTTCTCCAGTCGCGCCTGGACGGTGCCACGCGCCACATCCAGGGTGCGGGCGTGCTCACGCACCCCCGCTCGGGGGCGTTCGAGCGTCGCGACGAGGATGCGCAGGTCGAGCAGGTCGAGATCTTGCTTGGTCACGGACCGTCCTTCCGAAGCCGTACAGAGCCTGGCCAATGGTGCCTGAAGCGCCAGCGGAACGGGGCAGTTTTAGGCCATTGGCTCAATGATCCAGATCAACTATTGCGGTCTGCTGACTCTTCCCTCTGTAATGCGAGCCAATGGCATTGCCGGTACGGGAAGGTGGGACGAGATGACTCTGACGGAGCTCGAAGCGGCGGTGGCGCCCGAGGACAAGTACGTCGCCACGACCGGGCGAGTCCAGTTGACGGGTATCCAGGCGCTCGCTCGACTGCCCATCGAACAGCACCGCCGCGACCTGGCCGCCGGACGCAACGTGGGGACCTTCATCTCCGGCTACGAGGGCTCCCCGCTGGCCGGCTTCGACCTGGAGCTCGGTCGCCAGCGTCCCCTGCTGCTGGCCAACGACGTCACCTTCGTGCCCGGCCTCAACGAGGAATCGGCCGCCACCGCGCTGCAGGGCAGCCAGCTCGCCAACACCTTCGACGGAGCGACCCGGGACGGGGTGCTCGGCATCTGGTACGGGAAGGCTCCCGGACTGGACCGGGCCACCGACGCGATCCGGCACGGAAACCTGATGGGTGCCCACCCCGAGGGCGGCGCGCTGCTCCTGGTCGGTGACGACCCGGCCGCCAAGTCATCGAGCGTGCCGTGCTCCTCCGAGCTGGCGCTGGCCGACCTGGCGGTCCCGTTCCTGTATCCGGCCGACAGTCAGGACGTGATCGACCTGGGTCTGCATGCCATCGAGCTGTCGCGCGTCTCGGGTCTGTATGTAGCGCTCAAGATGGTGACCGCGGTCGCGGATGGCTCCTCGACCGTCGAACTCGGCCGGGAACGACCGGTGCCGCTGGTGCCGCGCGGGGCGAAGAAGCACGTGCCCACCGCCCGTCTGCTGCAGCCGACGCTGGGTCCCCTGGAGCGAGACCAGGTGACCACCCGCCTGCGTCTGGCCGCCGAGTACTCCGCGGCGAACGGACTCAACCGAGTCATCGGTCGCGGCTCCCGAGACACCCTCGGGCTGGTCGCCGGTGGTCGGGCCTGGCAGGACCTGCTGGCGGCCCTGGCGCGGCTCGGCATCACCGAGTCCGCTCTCCAAGAGAGCGGCCTGCGGCTGCTGCGGGTGGCGATGCCGTGGCCGTTGGCGCCGGAGACGATCCACGAATTCGCCGACGGGTTGGACGAGATCCTGGTGATCGAGGAGAAGCGCGCGTTTCTGGAGACGGCGCTGCGCGACATCCTCTACGGCATCCCAGGCGCGCCCCGCATCGTGGGCAAGCGCGACCCGGAGGGCCGGGAGCTGGTGCCGGCGTACGGTGAGCTGGACGTCGACTCGATCACCCCCCGGCTACGTCAGCGACTGGTCGCCGGTGGCATCCCGGTCGGACCCGACCCCGATGCGGCCGCGGCGGTAGCGGGCGGGCGGCCCCGGCTGGCGCTGAGCCCGGTGGCGAAGCGGGCGCCCTACTTCTGCTCCGGCTGCCCGCACAACAGCTCGACCAAACCGCCGACGGACTCACTGGTCGGTGGCGGCATCGGCTGTCACGCCATGGTCCTGCTGATGGACGAGTCGCAGGTGGGAACCGTGACCGGCCTGAGCCAGATGGGCGGCGAGGGACTGCAGTGGATCGGGATGGCCCCGTTCCTCGACCAGGACCATTTCGTGCAGAACCTCGGCGATGGCACCTTCGACCACTCCGGCTCGCTGGCGATCAGGGCCGCCGTCGCCTCCGGGGTGAATATCACCTATCGACTGCTCTACAACTCCGCGGTCGCCATGACCGGCGGCCAACAGGCCGTCGGTGGGATGGACGTCGAGCGGGTCCTGCGGGTGCTGGTGGCCGAGGGTGTCGGCTCCATCATCGTCACCACCGAGGACCTGAAGCGTTACCGCCGACGCCGGTTGCCCGCAGGGGTCGAGGTCTGGGACCGGTCCCGGATCGAGGAGGCCCAGGAGCTACTCGCGAAGACCCCGGGGGTCACCGTGCTGGTCCACGACCAGGAGTGCGCCACCGAGAAGCGCCGCAAGCGCAAACGCGGGCTTCTCGCCGAGCCGGATACCCGGATCTTCATCAACGAGCGCATCTGTGAGGGCTGCGGTGACTGCGGACGGAAGTCCAACTGTCTCTCGGTGCAGCCGGTGCCGAGCGAGTTCGGTCGCAAGACCCGCATCCATCAGGCCTCCTGCAACGTCGACTACAGCTGCCTGAAGGGGGACTGCCCCGCCTTCATGACGGTGACCACGAACGGCGGCCCGGGGCGGAGGGCTTCCCGCCCAGGAGTCGTGCCGCTCGGGGCCGACGACCTGCCGGAGCCGACTCCCGTGGTGCCCACTGATGCCTTCGGGGTGCGTCTGACCGGGGTCGGCGGTACCGGCGTGGTGACCGTGTCCCAGGTGCTGGCCACGGCCGGACTGCTGGCCGGATGGAGTGCCCGCTCCCTCGACCAGACCGGCCTCGCCCAGAAGGGCGGTGCGGTGGTCTCGGATGTGCGCTTCGTGCGGCACGGTGCCGGCACCTCGAGCAAACTGGCCGCCGGCGAGTGTGACCTCTACCTGGGCTGCGACATCCTGGTCGCCGCCGACCCGGCCCACCTGGTGGTGGCCTCGCCGCAGCGGACCGTGGGCGTCGTCTCCACGAGCGTGGTGCCGACCGGGCACATGGTGGCCGACCCCTCGCTGCCCTACCCCTCCGCCGTCGAGACGACGACGGAGATCATGGACCGGCTGCGTCCCGGCGCGGTCGCGCTCGACGCCCGACGGCTCGCGATCGGCCTGTTCGGCGACGACCAGTACGCGAACATCCTGCTGGTGGGCGTCGGCTTTCAGAGCGGCGCGCTGCCGCTGCCGGCGGCGGCGATCGAGGCGGCGATCGGCTTCAACGGTGTCAAGGTGGAAGAGAACGTCCAGGCGTTCCGCCGGGGGCGCCAGTACGTCATCGACCCCGACGCCGTGGAGGCGCTGGCTTCGGAGGGCAACCGGAGCAGCCCGGACCCCTATGCCGCTCAGCACGGAGAGAGCGAACTCGAGCGATTGACTCGCACCAGATTCGCGGATCTGGTGGCCTATCAGGACCGCCCCTACGCACAGCGCTTCGCCGCGATCGTCGCGGAGGTGGCCCGACGTGAACAGGACGTGGTGCCTGGTAGCACCACGTTGGCCGAGTCGGTCGCGCGTAACCTGTACAAGTTGATGGCCTACAAGGACGAGTACGA
>CAYNFY010000031.1:0-40472 GCA_964396585.1 uncultured Nocardioides sp. | reverse complement strand
ACGACGTTCGGTGCGGTGATCAGCCCACGGGCGTAGAGCACCCACGGGTCGTAGACAAACGAACTGCCCGAATAGAGGTCCTGGCCGACGAAGACACCGTCGCTGCCCAGCCCGCCCTCGGCGAGAAACGGGTACGCCCCCGCAAGGGTGGCGGAGGTGTCCTGGTGGCGGGGTAGCCGCAGTCGGCCGGGTGAGCGCAACGCCGCCGGGCCTGGTTCGCCAGCCTTGGGGAGCAACACCGTCGCCTTCCGTTCGGCGACCAGAGCATCGGACTTGGCCTTCGCCGCCGACTTCTGCTCCGAGCGGTCCCGGGCCAGCAAGTCACGTGCCGCGATCTTGCGGGCCTTGCGGTCGCGACGTCGTTCACGCTTCGGAGCAACCAGGACTGCGCTGTGTAGTCGCGACCCGTCCCCGTCGATCACAGCGACACCCCGTTGGCAGTGTGCCCGCGACCCGGTGCCTCGATGTGGCCGGGCTGATAGACGATCGTCGCCTCGGACGCGTGCGCACTGTCGATGGACTTGCCGACACCGGTCAGCATCTCCGCGGCGCGGTGCAGATCCCACGAGGCGCGATAGGCAGCGCCGGTCTGGCGCGGGTCGATGATCGTCGCGTCCACGCGTGCTCCATGCTCGTCATGAAACGAGCCGATTTGATGCAGGGCTTGGCTCAACGATGCGATGGCCTGCGAGACGGACCCGAGCACGCCGTAGATCTGCGTCGGGTCATCGATCCGTCGGGTGGCGTGCGCGAGACCGCGCAACGCCTGCTCAGCGTCGGTGGCATCGACGGCGGGGTCTTCGAACGTCGGCATGGTGTGCTCCAGAGGTGTCGGGAATGGTCACCAACGAGGTGCGCACGGCTGCCCGAGTCAGACGCTGCGGCACAGCGGCAACGCAGCCGCACTGAACGCCTGTGCCTGCTGGCCCCAGAGCCGTCGGGTCTCACAGGAGGCTTGAATCGCAGCTTGTTCGATGTCGGCGACCGCCCGCTCGAGTTCGTCCGGGTCGCCTGCGGTGATGGCGATCAGCCCGGTGACCCGGAGGATCCCGTGCCCCGCGGTGAGATCGGCCTCCTGCTGCAGGACGTCGTTGTACTCGGCACTGTGTTGCGCGTCTTCGATCTGCCCGATCCGTTGGCGTTGCGCGGCATCGGAGACGTACTCGGTCTTCTTCTTCCGAATGTCGCGTGCAGCTTGGTCGGTGCGCATCGGGGTGTAGAGCAGGGTGAAGGTCCGTCGGATCCCCGACGACAGCAGCACGGGGGCCAGGAAGCCCGGAAACACCAGCGACCTGGGCCATTCGCTGATCCACAGCACGCAGTGGTGCGCGGAGTCGGAGCGCAACGACGACCAGTTCTCGGTGACCGCGACCGGTCCGGCGGTGGCGAGGTCACGGCCGACGTCGCCGTGTCGCTCCAGGGCAGCTCCGACGTCGGGGTCGTAGGCGCCGCGCAGGATCACGGCCAGGTCGCCGGGTTCGAGCCAGTCCGACGGGGAGAGGTCGGCGGAGCGGAGCGCGGCCACGATGGTCGACATCTCGTGTCGCAGCACGGCTGCAGCGCCGCGGTTGCCGCCTCCAGCGGCTCGGACAGCCCGGCCGGCGGTTTTGAGGTCCAGGGACAGCGAGATGGTGGAGGCGTGCCGTTCGCCGGCGGGTCCGGCGCGGTCGATGAGTTCGCCGTATGTCGTTGCGGCAAAGGAGTCGTCGCCGGTGCCGTGCTGGTGCCACCACTCGGCCAGTCCCTTCCCGGAGTCGGGCAGGGTCCGCTCCATGATCTGCAGCGATGCGATGCGTCCGGAGCGGCATGCGGTGGCCAGGACTCGTCCCCAACCGGTGACGCGGCGTTGTTGTTCGAGGGGGTCGAGCAGGATGAATGCCGGGTGCGCGACCGCGACGATCGCGGTCAGAGTGTTGCTGCGCGGGTCGTGCACCATCACAGCGCCGGTCTCGGGATCGAGCCATTGCCGCAAGCGGGCGGCATCACCGGGCAATGCGAGCGTGCCGACAGGTCGCGGGGCAACGACGCGTCGCCGGTAGATGAGTTGTCCGCCGGTGGATCGCCACAACCAGACGGCGGCGATGGGGAGCCACTGGATGAGCTTGCGGCCACCGACTCCGACAAACGCGAGTGCGGCGCAGAAGAGAATGACGGGGAAGGCGACGATCAGGCTAGCCCCGCCGCCGACGTACAGCGAGAACACGAGCATCACGGCGCCCATCCCCACGACGACGAGTTGGGAGGCGGCCAGTCCGAACAGGACACCTCGCCGGGTGAGGCGGGAGAACTTCACCGGCTGGAGTTCGTAGTCACCGGACTTCGAAGAGGTGGAGGTGGTCATGACTTGCCTCCAGAACGGTTGGATCCACGATTCGACATCGGACGAGTGGGATCTGCGGTGTGGCCCGGAACAGTCCCGGAAGCGCCGGTCGGAGCAGCGGCCTGATCGGCCTGGCCAGAGGCTTGGCTGGCGACGAAGTTGCCCAACTTGGGTCCGGCGCTCGCGGCTTCCTTGGCGACCACAGCACCTGCTGCGACCGCGCCACCCGCGGCAGCACCGCCCCCACCAGATCCCGCGCCACCTGA
The DNA here is from genome assembly GCA_964396585.1 of uncultured Nocardioides sp. Lineage (GTDB taxonomy): Bacteria > Actinomycetota > Actinomycetes > Propionibacteriales > Nocardioidaceae > Nocardioides. The sequence continues at coordinate 37,886 of CAYNFY010000031.1, read as the reverse complement.
ACTTCCCGCGTTGGGTGCGGCAGTCGGGGCCGGGGCACCACCCGAACCACCAGTTCCACCACCACCGTTGCCCCCGCCGAGGATCTTCGGCACAGTGCCGCCGGCTCCGCCGCCTGAGGGAATCGGGAGCGGTCGGTTCATGGCGGACTTGGCTTCCTGTTCGGCTGACATCGCGTGGTACATGTCGAAGCCCATGAAGCTGATCGCCTTGTAGGTCATGTACGGCGCGAACCCGGCCATCAGCATTAGTACCACACCCGCGATCGGCTCGCTCACCGATTGCAGATCAGCATCGATCGGTGCCGACACTTGGGCGGTCGCGAGCAGGAAAATCACCACGAGCACGAGCTTGGACAAGATCAGCGCGATCACGAACGTCGCCCACTTCCCGATCCAGCCGCGGGTCTGGTCCCACGAAGCACCGGCCAGGGCAATCGGGGCGAAGACGATGGCAACCAGCAGAAGGGCTTTGCGAACCAGCAGGCTGATCCACACGATCACGGCTGCGCTGATCGCCATCCCGGCGAGGAAGATCGTCAGGATCGCGGCCGCACCCGGTGCTTTGAGGCTGAGCCCGCCGATGCCGACAGCCAGAAGCGCGATCCGGTCGCCCATCTCGTCCATGTTCGTTCCGGCGGCATTGACGATCCCGATGGTGAGCTGGTCGGTGATCTCCAGAGCCAGCGCGAGCAGGGTGATGGCGACGAAGGACCCGAGGACCGATTTGGCCAAGCCAGTCAGGGCTCTGGTCAGGGCGGCGGGTTCTCGTCGGATCATGCCGCCGATGACCTGCAGCAGGAAGAAGCCGAGCATCACGAACACCGCGACCCCGAACAGGATGTTGTAGACCTTCATGTATTCGTCGCTGGTGATGTCGACCGAGGTGGTGGAGTCGAAGACGGACCAGACCGACTCAAACATCCACTCAGCTGCGTTGCCCATACCCTCGGCGAGCCAGTCGAACGGCGCGGTCACCAGACTCGCGGCCGCATCACCGGCCTTGTCGCACACGGTGGAGACCACCGGTAGATCGCAGACGCCCATCGCCGTTGCTCCCGTCGCTTGCTGAAGTTCAGACCGCTTGGCCGACGTTCCAGAAGAAGTTGACCAACGCGACAGATGCGCCGGTCACGATCGCGGCGCCGAGGGCGATGACGACGCCCAACTTGCCGCGGCCGGCCAGGTGGGGGTTGGACGAGTTCGAGCCCATCGCCCACACGACGGCCGAGATGATCAACGCGAGGACGGCCAGGATCAGGCCGACGGTCATTGAGGCGCCGACGATCTTTCGGAGCTGTCCGATGCCGGGCAGTCCGTTGGAGTTCGGGTCGATGGTGATGTCCATCGGCAGAACCTGAACAAGAGCGGGAAGTAGATCAAGGTGAATCACGATTCCTCCTGAAGTCGCTGGGTGTACCTGTTCGAGAGGTGCGCACACGCGCGCAGGTCAGAGCACGGCGCCGACGTCGAGGAGCCAGTTCGCCCAGGCGAGAGCCCCACCAGTGAGGGCTGCTCCGCCGAGGGCGACAAAGACTCCGGCTTTCGCTTTCGAGGCGGACTGCCAGCTGCCGTTTGACGATGCGATGGCCCAGGCCGCGGCAGAGACGATCAGCATCAGGCACGCGAAGAGGAGGCCGTAGGTCAGCAGTGCGCCAATGACCTCACGCATGTCGCGGGCGCCACCAACAGCGCCGAAGTCAGGGCCGACAGCCCGCGCCATCACATCAATTGTTGTCATGCTCGGTAGGTGCGGCGAGGGTGTCGGTCAGTTGATTGGCGCCGGAGGCAAGCCTGGAGCCAATAGGTCAGTAGATGCTGTATGGTCATCGCATGCTGACTATTGCTTCCCGTGTTGATGTGATGAATCGGTTGGGCCGGGCGATGGCTGATCCGACGAGGTCGCGGATCTTGTTGTCGTTGCTGGGCTCGCCGGGGTATCCGGCGAAGTTGGCGCGGGAGTTGGAGTTGACGCGGACGAACGTGTCGAACCATCTGACGTGTCTGCGGGGATGCGGGATCGTGGTTTCCGAGCCCGAGGGGCGGCAGACTCGGTATGAGATCGCTGATCCGCATCTGAGCGCTGCACTGACAGCGCTTGTCGATGTCACGTTGGCAGTGGATGAGAACGTGCCGTGTATGGACCCGGGCTGCACCGTGCTTGGTTGCTGCGAGGCTGAGGTTCCGTCATCGGAGGACGTCTCGTGAGCGCGGCGTGCGGGTGTGACGAGCCGTCCACTCCCGCAGTGGATGGGGCTGAAGATCCGGCGAGTCCGTGGTGGCGGGACCGGGGCCTGCTGATCCCGATCTTCTCGGGTATCGCGTTCGTCGTGGGGCTGGCTCTGGAGTGGTCATCGCTGGAGGCAGCGGCATCGTTGATGTTCTGGCTCGGCCTGTTGTTGGGTGCGTACACGTTCGTACCCGGCGCGATCCGAAACTTGGTCAAGCGCAAACTCGGGATCGCACTGCTGATGACGATCAGCGCAGTGGGCGCAGTTCTTCTCGGCTACGTCGAGGAGGCTGCCGCGTTGGCGTTCTTGTACTCGATCGCGGAAGCGTTGGAAGACAAGGCGATGGACCGTGCCCGCGGTGGCCTACGGGCTTTGCTGAAACTGGTGCCCGAGACCGCGACCGTAGTCCGCGACGGCAGCATGGTCGAGGTGCCGGTGAGAGAGATCCTGGTCGGGCAAGTGATGGTGGTCGGACCCGGGGAACGGGTAGCGACCGACGGAGTCGTCCGCGCGGGGCGGTCGAGCCTGGACACGTCGGCGATCACAGGCGAGTCGATCCCAATTGAGGTCGAACCCGGCGATGAGATCTCGGCAGGCGCGATCAATACCGCCGGCGTGCTGGAGGTCGAAACGACCGCGGCTGGCACGGACAACTCACTGACCACGATCGTGGAACTGGTGGAGCAGGCCCAGACCGAGAAGGGCGACCGGGCGCGCGTTGCCGACAGAATCGCCCGCCCGCTCGTGCCAGGGGTCATGATCCTCGCGGTCCTCGTCGGCGCGATCGGATCGCTGTTCGGCGACCCAGAACTCTGGATCACCCGCGCGCTGGTCGTGCTTGTCGCGGCCAGCCCCTGTGCGCTAGCAATCGCCGTGCCCGTCACAGTCATCTCCGCGATCGGCGCGGCGAGCAAGTTCGGCGTGATCATCAAGAGTGGCGCCGCGTTCGAGCGACTCGGCGGCATCCGACACCTCGCGGTGGACAAGACCGGAACCCTCACCCGCAACCAGCCGACCGTGACCACGGTCATCCCCACTGCGAGCACGAGCGAGGACACGTTGCTCGCGTACGCGGCTGCCGTCGAACGGCACAGCACCCACCCTCTCGCGACGGCCATCACCACCGCTGCCGACGCGGTGCTGATGGCACAAGATGTGTCCGAGGAAGCCGGGCACGGTATCTCCGGGATCGTCGACGGACACCGAGTAACGGTGGGCAGCCCCCGCTGGATCGACCCAGGACCGCTCGCTGCCAGAGTGCAGAGCCTGGAGGCCGATGGACAGACCTGCGTGCTGGTCACCATCGACGGCTTGGTCGCCGGTGTCATCGGAGTCCGCGACGAACTACGTCCTGAGGTCCCCGAGGTCATCAGGACATTGAACCGTCAGGGTGTCGAGGTGAGCATGCTCACCGGCGACAACGTCCGCACAGCACGTGCGCTGGCACAGATCGCCGGCATCGATGACGTGCACGCCGAACTCCGACCGGAGGACAAGGCACGCATCGTGAAGGAACTCGCCAACGCGAGGCCAACTGCGATGATCGGCGACGGCATCAACGACGCCCCGGCCCTGGCCGGCGCCACGGTGGGCATCGCGATGGGTGCGACGGGCTCCGATGCGGCCATCGAGTCCGCCGACGTCGCGTTCACCGGCCACGACCTGACCCTGATCCCGGCGGCGCTGCAGCATGCACGTCGTGGTCGGGCGATCATCAACCAGAACATCGTGCTGTCACTGGCGATCATCACCGTGCTACTGCCGTTGGCGATCACCGGAGTTCTCGGGCTGGCCGCGGTCGTGCTGGTCCACGAGGTCGCCGAGGTCGTCGTGATCGCCAACGGTTTGCGCGCCGCTCGATCCCAACGAAAGGCGACGTCGCAGACCGCCAGTTCTGCGCACCACGTGCCAGTCGCGGCCTGATCGACGTTGATGACCCCCGACCCTCGAAAGTACAAACCTGTGAGCAAGAGCCTGAAACTGTCCATGGCGATGATCGTTGCCGCCGCCGTGGTCCTGGTGATCGCGTTGGTCGCCACCAACAGCGGAGACCCCGAGGCCGAGCCCACGGCCGGTGACTCCAGCCAAACCTCCGACCTGCTGGTCCGCGACAACAGTCCCCGCCTCTCCACCGGTACCGAGGCGGTGTTCGTGGAGTTCCTCGACTTCGAATGCGAGGGATGCCTCGCGGCGTATCCGTTGATCGAGGATCTTCGGGACCGCTACGGGAATCGGGTCACCTTCGTGGTGCGTCACATGCCCCTGCACGGCAACTCGGTAGCTGCGGCCCTGGCAGCCGAAGCCGCCGCCGAGCAGGATGAGTTCGAGGCCATGTACCAGCGACTGTTCGAGACCGCCGAGCAGTGGGGACACCAAGAGGCCTTACAGGAGGACACCTTCTTCGGCTACGCCCGAGAGCTCGGCCTCGACATGGAACGCTTCGAGGCCGCCTACAACGATCCCGCCACCCTCGCGCGCATCGAGCAGAGCCATCAAGACGGCCAGACCCTCGGAGTGCAAGGGACACCGGCGTTCTTCCTCGACGGCCAACTCCTCGAGCCCACCAGCTTCGCCGACCTGGAGGCCGCGTTCGATGCTGCCCTCGAATGAAGCCACGCCCGACGACCTTCTCGTCGGCAAGGTTCAGCCACGGCCGGGATCGGGACGTGGATTTGGTGCGCTGCTTCTCGGCGCTGGGCTCCTCGGCCTGGCAGCCGCGGTTGTGCTGCTGGTGGAGAAGATCGCCCTCATCGAAAACCCCGACTACATCCCCACCTGCTCGATCAACCCCATCCTGTCCTGCGGCTCGGTGATGGCCACCCCGCAGGCCGAAGCCTTCGGCGTCCCCAACCCGATCATCGGGGTCGCCGGCTTCACCGCTATCGCGATGGTCGGCGCCGCGGTGCTGGCCGGAGCAGAGTTCCGGCAGTGGTTCTGGCTCGGTGTCCAAGCCGGAGCGACCTTCGGGGTGTTGTTCGTGCATTGGCTGATCTACCAGAGCCTGTACGTCATCGGTGCGCTTTGCCCGTACTGCATGATCGTTTGGGCAGTCACCATTCCGATTTTCCTGCACACCACCGTCTACGTGCTCCAGCGCCTCCGCGGCCCGAGGCCCACCGGCCTCAGGGGCTCAGCCGGAGTGGTCACCGAGTACCGCGCCGCGGTGCTCACCGCTTGGTATCTGGCCGTCCTCGCATTGATTGCCCACCGCTTCTGGGACTACTGGATCACCCTCATCTGATCGAACATTGCCGACGTCGCACGTGCGACGATGTGGATGTCCCATCACCCTGGCGGGGCTAGTTATTTGCGACGGTGAAGTGCAGGTGGTCGTAGTGCCCGCCGGTGATCGCGGCGGGGTCGTGCATGCCGCCTCCGTCGTAGATACGCCAGCCTTCGGCGGATCGGGCGACGGACCAGATCTTCCCTTGCCAGATGAGGTATTCGACGCCGAGTTCTTTCGCGTTGGTCTTCATCCAGTTGGTGACCTTCCAGCCCAGGTCGAGGGCGGGCCCGGTGGCCTTGGTGCCGATGGAGTTGCCGAACGTTCCGTCGCAGGCGCGGCCGAGGGAGTGCTCGGACGGTTGGCCGGGACGAGGGGAGTAGCAGGACCAGGACGTGCTGGAGAACTGTTGACGGACCTGGGCGAGCACAGCGGCGGTGCGTTCGGTGATCTTCCCGTCGGTGGTGGGGTCATCGACCATGCCGTTGGGGTTCGTCCCGTCGTACGGCGTCGCACCACCTTCGGGGCCGCAGCCACCGGTCTTGCTGGGTGATCCCTTTGCCAGGTCGACGGCTCCTTGCGCTGCGAGCCATGGCGCGGGATCGACCGGTGCCCCGCTCGCGCTGACGGGGCGTAGCTCGAAGTGCAGGTGCGGTCCGGTGGCGTAACCGGTGGCGCCGACCGAGGCGATCTGCTGCCCAGCGGTGACCCGGTCGCCGGCCTTGACCATGATGCTTGCCGCAGTCATGTGGGCGTAACCCGTGTCCATGCGCTGACCAGCGACCGTGTGCTCGATGAGGATCAGGTTCCCGTAGCCTGCCGACGGTCCCGCCGAAGCGACACGTCCGTCCGCCGCAGCCAGGATCGGTGTCCCTGACGGGGCGGCGAAGTCGGTGCCGCTGTGCAGTTTGTAGACACCGGTGATGGGGTGTCGTCGCATCCCGAACGCGCTGGTTTGGATCCACGTGCCTTTCGGCAGAGGGAACACAACACGCGAGGACTCCCCAACCGGGAGAGCGCTAGTCGTGTCATCGTCGGAGAAGAACGTGAAGTTCACCGACGTTGCCGGCAGACAGGACGCTTCTGCGGCGGGATTCAGGATCGCCGTCAGCGACAGGAGGACGGCGGCCGGGCCGAGGAACAGCATGACCAGCCCGCCGATGATGACCTTCGACATCAATGGACTCGCCTACTCCAGGGGCTCGTTGAGCAGCGACAGTCGCAGGAGGCGGCACGCGTCGTACGTCGGCGCACAGACGATGAAGACGGTGAAGGTCACGTCGTGGCGGCTGGCGACAGGTTTGTCGTCCCAGATGCCGTCGCGGTGACGGACGCCGGTGATCGTGTACGCCGTAGTGCCCGGAGCAAGCGTTGCGCTGCCCTGCTCCAACGCGGTCGCCCACTTGGTCGGCACCTCGACAGACCCGATCTCGATCCACTGACGGGTTTCGTACTCACGCAGGTCGATCCAGGTGGTCTCCGGGGGGAGGTAGGCGTCGACGTCGCTGATCAACCCAGGTGATTCCTCGCCGGTCGGGTCGGCGATCGTCGCGATGCGTTCGAGGTACGCCGTCCGTGGCGCCAAAGCGGTGGTGTCCCAGTCGAAGATCGCGTGTGCGACGACCTCGGCGAACTCCGCTGGGTCAGCGATCGGTGGGAGCCCGGGGAGAGTGCCGTCGTCCCGTGCGGCCGATGGATCGGCCGGCAGCTCAGTCCCGGCGGACGTCGTCGGGTCAGCGGGCGGGGGAGCAGCAGTCTGGTTGTGGGTGAGCAGCACGTAGGTGACCGCTGCAGTCAGCAGCAGCGCGCCGGTGACGGCTGCCACGATCAACCGGCGCCGACGCAGGTCCGGGTCGTAGGTGGAGGAACCCAGCATGGCCAGCCACCCCTTCACGCGCTCGCCACGGCGTCACCCGGACGGTGTTCGCGTACGGCCCGCGCAGCGGCGACGAACTCCACGGAGGCAGTGAGAGTTTGCTCGAAGGCCGACCATTGGGCATCGGTCAGTTCCTGTCCGACCTCGACCGGGTCGTAACGGTCGGTCCAGCCCTCCAGGTCTTCCCACAGGAGGACGAAGGAGTGAACCGAACGCCGTGCTGCCTCGGCTGCGGCCTCACGCTTGCGTCGGTTCGCGGCTATACGCGCGGCGCGGTCGGCCTTCGCTTGGAGTAGGGCTCTTGCTGCGAGTTCCTCCAGGTCGTCGGCCGTGTCGTCTTCGGGCTCTCGGTCCTCGGCGACTTTCAGTGCGGCCCGCACCCGTTGGTAGCTGGGATCGACCGCACCGCCTTCGCGGATCCGGTCGAGTTCCTCTTCGGCGATCTTGCGCACGTCTGCGGGAACGGCGCCGTCGGCAGCGATGGTCTCGATCGTGCAGATCTGTTCGAGCCGAGTGTGTGAAGCCGAGTTGGTTACCAGTTGCGCAGCTTGATTGCGCGACTTTCCTGGGTCCCCGTGCGGTGGTGCCGAATCGGCACCACCGTCGCCTACTTCCCCGTCGTCGGCTCCGAATCGTGTCGCGCGTTGGCGTCGCAGGGCGTCCTCGGTCAAGAGGTCCTTCAGTTCCCGGTAGAGCTTTGCGGCATCAAACGGGAGCAGCGGCCGATGCAGGGTGTTCTCGTCCTGCTCGGCCAGCAACTGCGTCAACGGGTCAGAGATCCCGGTGCGCACCCACACCCGCAGCGTCGGCCAGCCGAGTTCCTTCACGGCCTTCAACCGGCGGTGACCGCAGACCAAGACTCCGTCCGGTGTGATCGTGATCGGCTGGAGGAGACCGAGCCGATCGATTGACCGCATCAGTGGTGCGAGATCTCGCTCAGGGTCGGAGCGGTGCCGGACCCCGATGGTGATGGAGTCGACTCGTCGTTCCAGCTCGATGTGCCCGGTCGCCTCAGACATGGGACGCACCCTCGTGCCTCGGAGCGGTGGCCGCGAAGACGTCGGCGAAACACACCAGCGAGCTGAGCTCGGCTGGCAGGTAGCCCATCAACAGCAACTGGAGCAGTCCACGTCCTTCGCGAGTTCGTTCAAGGACCGGGTCATCGACGCCGAGCAGTGCCTGCAACACTGCGACCCAGTCCGGGTGGGACAGGTCGAGCAGCGCCTCGGCGTGGTGGTCACGGGTCAGACGCGCGTACGCCGTCTGACGGGATCCGGAGCGGATCAGCTGCCCGCACACGTACTCGATGCACCCGTGCGCGGACGGCTCCGGCCAGCCGTTGTCGACCATGATGTGCGCGGCCTGTTCGGCGGCCACCCACGCGTTCGTCGGCTCCTCCGTGACCGACGGGGACGACAGCACGTCCCAGTCGCGCAGTTCCTGCTCGGGCGGCACGTGGAATGCCGGGTGGTAGTCGGCGAGGTTGTCGTCGTAGTCGCAGAATCGTTCCGCGTCGTGGTGTGCGGAGATCTCGGTTCGCCGTGCCTGATGGTTGGAGCACAGCAAGCCCTGGGCACGGGCCTCGTAGATCAGAGTGATCTGCACGGCCCGGGTCACCACCGCCCACGGGTCGATGGCTGTACGCACCGCGCGGGTGCGCATCGCCTCGAACGCCGCGACCGCGGCATCCTCCGGAGCCAGGTCGTACTTGCGAGCCAGCGCGGCGTACTTCGTGGTCGCAAACCGCATCAACTCTTCGGCATCAGGGTCGCGTTGCCACGTCCCAACAGGGGAGTACTGCAACCGGACCAGCAGAAGGCGCAGTCCCTGGGAGGTCGTGAATGCCGGCGTGTTCACAGTCCCAGTCCTTCAGGTGCAGTCGACGGGGGGCGAGCGATCGAGGAACGCGTCGTACGCCGTGCGGCCCGCGCGACCGCTGCCGTCCCCCGACGTGTCCGCGCCGACAACGCGGTCTGCAGGTCGATCCCACGACCCGCCGCCGGCGGACCGATCCTCATCGCCAGCTCGGTCGGGCGGATCCACACGACACCGCGAGACGACGCGGGGGCCGCCTCAAGGTGCGTGGCCGTTTGGGAGGGGTCGTGTCGCACAGCAAGCGGCGAGGCCTCACGCTCTGGCGCCTCCGGAGGCGTGGGGTCGGGGATGCGGTCGAGTTGACGTTCGTAGGGATCGGGGCCGTTCATGGGATTACCTCGTCTGATGAAATCGGAAGCGAACTGGGGCAAGAGTGGGATGCGGCAGCGTTATAGGCGGACCCCCTCAACCGCCTGCATAGGGCGCGGGCATCCACTCCGCGTGGAGCCGGCGCCCAGGCGGGTGGCGATGCGATAGGCGGACTGGATGGTCGTCAATGACTCGCGGTCGGACAGCCCGGCCTGCCGTGCTGCGCCGCCGAGAACGTCGGCGGCGACGTCGAAGCGTTCCCCGGCTTCCGCCATCCGGCAGGACGCCCAGAACAGGCCATGGTTGCGCTCGCCTTCGGACAGGGATGCGACCCACGCCGCGAGTCGATCTCGACGTGTCCCGACGACGGGGAGGTCGGCGGGCGACCGGGTTGGACGTGGCGGGTCGAGGAATCGTCGTAAGGCGCCAGCGTCCACCGAGTCAGGTTGGTGAGTGGCTATGTCGATGACCTCGTACTGGCCGATCGTGTTGTCGTCCTGGGTCACGTGCGATGGGGGCAGTACGACGTACCCGCCGTCGCCGCGGAAGTCGACGTGCTTGCGGGGTACCTGCCAGGACGGCTGGCTCGCATCGCCGGCGTGTAGGAAGCAGAGGTGAAGCCCGGAAGAGGGCGTCTTCACCATCCACGCGGGATCACCGAGCAAGCCCGAAGAGCGCGCACTGCGGATCGCGTCGTAGCCATTGCCGGAGGCGTGGACATCAACGTCTACGACGTCGATCCCCGATGCCATGCCGGTTGGCATCGCGACGTTCGCATCCGGCCAACGGCGCCACCAGTCAGCGACCTGATTGGGGTCGAGCGACGCGTCGTGGAACCCGTGCGTCGTGAGTGGACGCTTCTCCAGTGCCACGCACGGGAACACCGGCACGCCGGCCGCTGCGAGGAGTTCGGCGGCCTCCCGTGGCTGGGTCGCCTCACGAAGTTGGACGACCAACGCGGGAGACCACCTTTGAGTCGGCGTCCTGGGCTGTGTCGAGTCGGTCATGCACTCGACTCTGCTCAGCACCCGTATCCGACTACGTACCCCCTATTGGCCAGTAAACGTGGGGGTACACCCCTGTCGCGCGACGTTTGCGCAGGTCAACGGGCGTACCCCCAAAAGCGACAAAATCGGTTAGGTCCGATGAAATCGCTGCCTTGGCTGACACGTTTAGCCGTGTGACGACGATCGCCGGAGCAGTGCAGCGGTCCGGGCAGGAAGGTCTATAGGTCCCATGTGATCGTCGGTTCGGTTGTGGACAGCTTCGCTGAGGAATGCCCGCGCTGTGTCTTCGTGCCCCTGAGCGACGAGGACGGCTGCGAGGTCAACGCGTGCGACTTCGTCGTAGGGTGCGGCGAGTCGAGCGGTCTCGACGGCGCCAAGCGCTCGGTCGAGGTCGCCACCCTCAAGCGCAGCAGTGACGACGTCGTGAGCGGCGTCGACGATGGCGCAGGCGAGGATCTCGTCGTCTCGGGAGTCGGCGTCAAGAAGCCAACTCCAGCCGCTCTCGCGCAAGTCTGAGAAGGGTGCACCCTCGACGAGCCGCAGAGCGGTGGCGAAGTCCTCCTGTCCCTCAGCGCCGCGACTCTGCCCGCGGGCGCGCAAGCGCCGGAAGAGGTCGGCGTCGACGAGAACGTCGTCGACTTGGTAGGTCCAGACGCCCGCCTCGCCGGCTGCTCGTGATTGTGCCGCAGTGGGAAGGTAGGGCTGGCCGGTACGTTCGTTCGGCCCGAGCCACTTGCGGACGATGGCGATGTCGTTGCGGACGCGGTCCTTGCTCATCGAGAAGGCTTCGGTGATCTGCTTGGTGGTGACGCCCTCGGGGTGGAGTACCAGGAACGTGAGCAGTTCGACGTAGTGGGGCTTTCGACGTGAAACGGCTGCGGGATCGCCGTGAGCCTGGGCGCGGACTGGGCCAAGGAGTTGAAGGCGGGGGAGGCGGCAGTCTTTGTCGAACCATGCCTTTAGATCTGCATCAAGCTGGGGATCCAGCGGTTCGGCGCTCGCCATGGGTGGTGCTGCCGGCGTGCGGTCGGTCTCGTCAGCTTCCTCTGCCGTCTTCTCAGTCGGCGGCGAGTCAGGTCCTTCGTCGGTCAGGGTGTTGTCGGAACTCGGTATGGCATCGGCGTACGCCATGGACAACGCTCCTGAACGATCTGCCGCTGCACGCCACGCGGGCTCGGACGACCGGTTGCGTGGTGACGGAACGGTCACGGCATCCCGGGTGGCCGACACAAGCGCGGCAGTTGCCATCGCCTCTGCTTCGGTAAGCCCTGCCGGAGACAGGTTGAGGTCGAGGTCAGGGATCAGGAGTCGGCCGCCGTCGCTCAAGTGGAAGGCGATGTCGTGCGCGCGCTCGTGGCCGCCGACGGTGACGAGCGCGGCACCTACGCGGTCGTGGCGGGCGGCGATCGACTGTGCGAGTTGGTCCGCTCCGACAGCTGAGACTGTGACGACAGCGTGGAAGGTCTCTGGCTCGCGGTCACCTTGCTGGACCAACTCTTCAACCATCTGCGTGAGGAAGGCCGTGTCGTCACTGGTGTGGTGGTGAAGGCGCATGGGGTCGAGATCAGCCAGTTCGTCGGCGATGCCGATCGTGTCGATGTCCGCCAGAACTGACCATGGGCTGAGCGTCAGTTCAGCCGTGATTGATCGAGCCAGTGCCTTCGCAGCCGTGTCGTCACCGGCGATCCTCACGCAGCCAAACTCCTCAAGGTTGGTCAGGACAAGGTGCCCCGACGAGGTTTGCCCGACGGCAGCGAGCAACGGGAAGGGCGCAGGGCGGTCGGATTCGGGTAGACGCTGTTCGATGGTGAATGACCATGACGACCCGTGCTCGGTCCAGCCGGGTGGGGCCGGAGCCTCTTCGGCGAGGTGGAGTGTCACGAGGTCGGAAGCCATCTCGACCGTCTGGAGCCGGGGGAGCGGGTGCCCAGTCAGCTCCAGGCCTTCGGCGAAGTGACGAAGCAAGCGATCGAGATCTTCGATTCGCGGCACCGTGGCAGATTCGGCATGGCGCGCGGACTTCTCAACGTCCGCCAACTCCTGCGGCGGCGCTTCAAGGACTTCACCGGGATACCGGTAGCGCATCTGCCGACGCCGATGTCCACGCAGGACCAGGAACAGCGAACCCGCCAGCACAGATCCGGTGCCAGCGAGCCCCGGCAGCAACCATCCAGGCGTCTCGGACGCCGTACCATCCGCAGCGGCATGGGTGTCGTCGGAATTCGGCTGCGGCTCGGCGCTCGCCTCCGGCTGTGTCGGCTCGACGGTGGGTGGCTCGACCACGGGCGGCTCCTCGGGGATGGCCGGCGGCTCTATCTCCTGCCCGGGTGACGCCTCTGGTGCTGTGCCATTGGGGATGTCCAACTCCCAGCCGGGACGGATGAGATCAGGGTCGGTCAACCGTGCGCCGTCCGGCTGAGTTGTGGTGCGGGAGGCGTCGAAGATCTCGCCGTATCGCATTGGGTCACCGAGCTCTTCCTCAGCGATGTCCCACAGCGTGTCGCCTTCCTCGACGACGTACCGTGCGTCAGCGTCAGGTCTGGGGTCTGCGAGGTCAGTCGTCGGCGCTGGCAGTTGGAGTACGACGCCGGTCGCGAGGAACTCGGGGCCGTTGGGGAACTGATCGGGGTTGAGGGCGACGATCTCGTTGAACCGTGCCCCGTCGCCGAGGTGTGTTTCGGCGATCTTCCAGAGACTGTCGTGGGGCCGTGTCGTGTACGAGACCGGGGCAGGTTCGACCTGCTCCGCGACAACGGTGCGTGATGTCTCGGCGGACGGCACCGACTGAGCAGCCGGAGCTTGGGCGGGACGCACATCGTGCGGTGTCTGGTCCTGCGCATGAGCCGGCACCGCAGAGAAGGTGATCGCGAGAGGCTGCGCCACCGTGAACAGAAGAGCGGCCGCGGCCACGAGCTGGGCAGCGAGATGTTGACCTGTCCCGATAACGGGCAGGCGCGGCGTGCGGATCCCACGAACTGCGGCGATCACCTCGCTGATCAAACAGAACGCCATCACGGCCCACGCCACCCACGCAACGATCCCGACGAGGATCAGCGCGACCGTCCCGTCGTCGGGGCTGAGCAACAGCATCCGCAGCTGAGACCAATCGACGCTCCAGGGTGTGGCGCCCACGAAGATCAGCAGCATGGGGGTGCCGAACAACACGACGAGGATCAGTACGACGGCGGCAAGGCCGCGGATACGTGGATTGGTTCGGGTCATCGCTCGACTCCTCCGGTGGTTCTGATCAGTCGCGCCGAGGCGTCGCCGGTGACCTTGAGGTCTCCGACGCCAATGAGGGACAGGAACGTCGGAGCGTAGATGTCCGTCACGTTGACGGTCAGGGTGTTGCCGCCGGTCACGGTGACGGTGCCCTCGACGCCGGCCGCAGCGAGGTACTCCTCTGCCGCCCGGCGTGCAGCGGCGGTGTCGAGCGCCACGTAGCGGCCTTCGACGGCCGGTGAGGCTTGGACCTGTTGCCCGCCCGTGCGCGCGGCCTGGGCAGCGACGTCGTGAGCCCGCTGTTGTGCGTGGACCTGGCCACCGAGATCGACCGCGAGGCCGACGAGAATCATCATCGCCAGCGTCGCGGTGATCACCCAGATGCTGATCGATCCCCGCTCGTCGTAGGTGCGTGGCTGTGTCATCCAGATCGCTCCCGCCATGTGTCAAGGGGGCTGGTCATGGTCGCCGAGATCGTGCGGGTGCCTGGCACCCCCGGCACCGACAGGTCTGCGAGGTCGAGGAGGCACGACACGGTGACCTCAACCTGGGCCTGTTCACCAACGTCGCGGCTGAACTGCTGGGTGTCCACGTCGACATCAACGCGGACGCAGTTGATCCCCTGATTGGACAGGTTCGCCACCGCAGCCTCTTTGGCGGCGGCCTTCGCCTCGGCGTTGGTGCGCAGGATCGAGGCGGACCGGGCCGCGTCAGAGGCCGCGGATTCGACCGATTGTTGGGTGATCGCTGTGCGTCCGCCGAAGATGATGAGGCCCACGAACAGCCCGAACGCAGGCACGGCGATCGCTGCCTCGATCGAGGCAGAGCCGCGGTCTCCTCGTCGAAAGTTCATGGTGTCGTGAGCCGTTCGACGGGGACGGTGGCGCTTTGACGGATGGTGGGATTCCAGCCGGGGATGACGCTGAGGCTGCGCGCCTCAATCACGACGGTCGCCGTTGTTGCTGTTCGTTCTGCGCCCGCGGTGGGTCCTTGCAGTACGTCGTCGCCAACGTCGGCGATGAAGTCCTGGGCCGCGTTGACGCCGCGTGATTCACTGCCACCCTCAGCTCCAGCGGCGCGGGCGCCCTCTTGCGCAGCGGCGATCGCCACGGTGCGGGCGTGGTAGTAGAGCGCGGCCTGCATTCCGACGAAGAGCACCGCGAAGAGGGCCGGCAACAGGATCACCAGCTCGATGGAGACCGAGCCTCGTTGATCCCGTTGCCGGTCAGTTGATCTTTCCGGCTTGGATCTCGACATAGGTCTTCACCGCCGCAACCACGATGCCGACGATAGCGATCACCGCCACCGCCCACAGCACGTGCTCGGTGGTCACCGATCCGCGCTCGTCACGTCGGGGTGGGTCGTTCCACGAGAACGCCCACACCATCACCATCGCGATCAGTTGCCTCATCGTCTTCTTCCTTCCTTCTCTGTTCAGGTGCCGCTGAACATCCGCAGCAGTGAAGGCGCGACCAGCAGCGCCATGAAGATGACCCCGAGTAGGGAGCCTGGAATGGTCATACGTTCGCCGACGGCGTTGGCTTGTGCGACCTCGGCGTTGAGCATCGCGGTCCGCATGGCCGCTGATCGCGCTCGCAGGTTGGTGTAGACCGCGGCGCCCTCTTCACCGGAGAGGCGCATGATGTCGGCGAAGTCGTCGAGTTCGGGGAGGCCGAGTTCCTCTGCGAGCGCGTGCAAGGCATCCCAGGGCGGGAGGCCGGACCACCTGGACCGGCCGAGTTCTTCGCTGAGGCGTTGGAACACCCAGGATTCTCCGACGTCGGCCGCTGCTTCCATCGCTTGGCGTACGCCGGAGCCGTTGTTGCGCTCCAACGCGACGAGGTCGATGTAGGCACCCAGTGCACGGGCGAACTCCACTCGCGCCTTCTTCGCGTCATCGATCGCGTTGTAGTTGGGCAGGAAGAACATGACGACGGCTAAGACCACAGAGGCGATGGCCGGGACGATCAATGGGAACCCGATGCCCAGCACCTCGAAGAACACCGCGAGCAGTGACGGAGCAACCAGCCCCAGGGCAGCGAAGGTGAGTTTGTCGCCATAGAACTTGGCGAGTGAGATCCGCAGGAGCGCCAGTTCGCGCACCGGGGTACGCACCCACATCCCGGGCGGAAGCACCCGGATTGCCCAGACCCCGATGCGTTCCTTGCCGCTCGCAGCCGCATCGGGTGCGTCGATTGAGGTCTGATGACGCGATGGGGTCAGCCGGATCAGTGCTTCAGCCAGGTCGACCTGGGCGGGCAGTAGACGGGCCACCAACAAAACACCGCCGAGCATGACCAGCGCACCTGCCGCCATCGCCAACGGCAACCCCGCGATCACGACGTACCCCCAGCAGCGTCGGGCGCAGACAAGAACCGTGCCAGCGGCTTGCCGATGGCCATCCGCTTCATCCAGACCAAGGTGGCGACGTAAGCCGTCAGCAGCGTCACGAGAATCACTTGACCCAAGGGGCTGCGGTACGGCTCGACGTACGTGCCGGAGATCGCGAGCACCACCAGCACGCCGACGCTGATGATGGTGACCCACCGTGCGGTCGCCCGGGGCTTGGCCCGGTCGGCCTCGATCTGTCGGCGAGCGCGCACGTCAGCAGACACCGACTCCGCGAGACTTTCCAGCACTTGCGCCAGACCTGCGCCACGACGCCGGGCAGCAAGGATGAGATTGGCCGCGACAAGATCCCCGGTCGCATCGTCCAGCTCGTCAGCGAACGCACGTACGGCGTCCTCGGTGTCCCACCGCGAACGAAGCCGCGCGATCAAACGACCCACCTCGGGCCGGATGGCAGCCGGTGTGGAGCGTTGTGTGGCCACCAGCGCCTGCTCCAAACCGATCCCGACGGTGAGGACCCCGGACAACGAGCGCGTCCACTCCTCCATCGCTTCGAGCCGGCCGATGCGCGCCTCAGCACCAGAGTTGGACAACAGGATCGGGACGCCGACAACGGCGACCGGGACCGCGAGCAAGGCGAGCGCCCAGCCAGTGACGAGCCAGGCGAGTACGCCGCCGACCACGCCGACCATCAGGAGTCGCTTGCTCCGATGACTCAATGGTTTCAACCGAGTCGGGCGCGAACGGAGTGGGGGAGCCGGTGAGGGCTTCAGCCCGAGGATTAGGCCGATGGCACCCGCCACGACGAGGGCACCTGCCGCCGCCGGCACGAGCGCGGTCACGAGAAAACCTGCTGCTCGTTGAGGAATCCGCCAAGGTCGAACCCGAACGAGGCGAGGGCTCGGTACTCGTCAGGCAAGACATCAGGTCTGGCATCGCCGGCGGCATCAGGAGAGAACAGGTGGGTCGTGGCATACCCGGTCTCACGCTCACCCGGAGCGACTGCGATGACCTCGCAGACCGACCGATGGCGGCGGAACCCGCCTGGAATGCGCTCGGTCCTCAGGTCGAGTTGGACGACGACATCGATGGTGGAGGCCAGCTTGCTGGCCGCCAGATCATGGGTGACGTGGGCTCCGGCTTCCATCGCGCAGGTCACCAGTTTGCGGATCGCAGCAACGGCATCGGAGGCGTGTGTTGTCGAGATGGATCCAGTGCCCGACTCCATCGCCTTGATCATCGCCCAGATCTCCCGGCCGCGGACCTCGCCGACGATCTGCCGCGACAAGTTGAACCGGAAGGAGTCGACGAGGGCCTCGTCGAGAGTGAACTCGCCCGCCAGTCGGCCATCAGGGCCACGTTCGCCTGACCCGGGTCGGGCCTCCCACGGGTGGACGATCTTGTGGCGCCCCAACTGGTCGAGATGAAGCTCGTATTCGGTCTCGAACGTGCCGATGGCCTCGTGCTCATCGATCTCGCAGCATAAAGCGCGGACCAGAGTCGTCTTGCCGGCACCCTGACACCCGGCGACCACGATGCTCTTACGGGCCCTGACGGCGGCACGGAGGAACGAAGCAAGGAGCGCTGAGAGCATTCCACGTTCGACGAGATCGTCGAGCGTGACGTGCATGAGCCGGTGACGACGGATCACTACTGATGGTCTCGGGGTCACCCATGCGGCGGCGGCCAGCCTGGAACCTCCATCGAGTCGTAGGTGGAGCCTGGGTTGTGCTTCGGAGAAGCCGCGGGCGTTGACCTCGCTGCGTGAGGCGAGGAAGACCAGGAAATCGATGAGCTCGGTGTCAGAGTCGGCGACGGGAGGGCCGTCGATGAGGGAGCCATCGGTCAGCTCGAGGTGCACGTTGTCGTGTCCGGCGATGATGATGTTCTCGACGCGGTCGTCATCGACCAGGGGTTGCAGGCGGCCCAGGCGGAACAGCGAATCGAACACTGCCTGAGCCAGAGCCGTCTGCTCGCCAGTAGTCCACGCCCCGCTGCCGGCGTCGACTCGTTCGGCCATCGCTGACTCGATGAGATCCAGCACGATCGCCCTGCCCAACTCTGCCTGGGCGGTCTTGTCGAGACGGGTGGTCGCTGACGCGACCGCCTGGCTCAGTTGCTTCGAGGCGAGGGATCGAAGCGAGGCAACCAACGTCCAGTCGATTTCCTGTTGGGTGCTCCCCACTGTCGCGAGCGGTTCGAAGGTCATCGACGAGACAGCTGCCACACCGTTCGGCAGCGGCTGCCCGAAGAGCGGAAGGTCGATCAGATGCGGGTCGGCATTCGTCGGTCGCACGAGATGGTCACTGGACACCGGAATGCACCTCCGTGGAGAGCTCGGCGCGCTGCGCGGTCACCGTGGCGTGGATGGCCGATATCGCGGCTTGAAGACTGCGCACCAACGGGCTTCGATCGAAACCAGCAGGGATCGACGTACCCCGATGCAGCACCTCCGCGGACTCGGGGTCGTCCGCCAGTACGCCGAGCACCGGGAGTCTGAGCACGCCGCCCACTTCCTTCGCCGAATAGGGCTGACCTTCGCCGACGAGAAGCGCGGTCGGATGAGACCACGCCGACGTTCCTCGCTGGGCGGTGTCAGCCCACGACCTCGCAGCCGAGATCGCCGGTAAGTGCGTGCGACACAGAAGCAGAGCGAGATCCGCCTCGGCGAGAATCGGTTCGGGCCAACCAGCGAGGCCCAGCCGGCCGCAATCCACGAGAACGTCCTGACCGGTCGACTCCAGCTCATGCAGCGCGCCGATCAGAGGTGACCAGAGCCCGGCGAGCGCCGCAGCCTGGGTGTGCGCACGCGTTCCAGCAATGAAACCCGCGGTGGAGGAACCGATGTGCTGAGTGATTCGCGGCAACAAGTCAGCGACTTCGGTTGAGGACAGGGCAAGTTCGACCAGGCCTTGGTCGTAGGCACGAATCCCTCGGAAGTAGCCGGCGAGGATGCCGGAGCCACCGGTGGGATCGGCTTCCACCAGCAGAACTGGTCTCGGCCACAGCAGCGCCAACCCGAGCGAGGTTGTCGTGACGCCGGGAGAACCCGAGGCTGAACAGAGAGCAATGACAGCCACGAGGCTCAGCGCTCCCTGGAATCGAGGACGATCGCCACGTTTCCGGTGGCCACTCGGGAGGCGAGCTGCGCCGCCTCAGCGTGGGGGACAAGAAGATCCACAATCAGCTCGCCGGTCGCGTCGGAGAGTCGTACGCCGACCACCTCAGCTTCGCTGAACGGGGGAGCCCCCGCCGGCGCACCGCTTCCCTCGGCCGGGGTCACGACAACACGGACACGATCCCCGGCGCGAAGATCCATGCCGGGAGCCTGGGCCGGGGTGAGAGAGACACCAACGACCGACATGTCGCTGCTCGGCAGGACCGCCTCGGCGTAGGTGCTCGGCGTCAGGAGTGAACCGGCAGCGATATCGACGGCGGCACGCTGCCCGACGACGGCATCGAGGGAACCGGCGGACACTGGCTTCAAGGCGGGGTCGGAGTTGAGGCGGACCCGGACGAGATCGTCGCCTTCGATGACTGCGCCTCGTTCGATGTCTGCGCGCGCAGCGAGTACCTCTTGGGTGTTGGTGGTCGTGGTCCAGGCCCAACCGCCGATGAGCGCTCCGAGGCAGATGGCGATGACGGCGCCGGCCACCAATGCCGGGCGGCGTCGAAGTTTCGGTGGCGGCGCCATCGGTGGCGCGGTCGGGGCTGAATCGTGAGCGGGCCCTCGCCCATTTCGCGTCGCCGTGCTCGTCATCGCTTCTTCGCCTCTCGTCCGTGCCCGCTAATCCACGAGCACCTGTGCCTCTCCGACAGTGATCTCGACGGAGCGCTGCAGCCCGTCGAGGCGGATGGTTCCGGTTTGGCCGGCGCCTTCCCACGTGATCACCCACGCCGATGTGGCTGTCACCGTGTAGGTGCCACCGGGCTCGCCAGCGCTCGATGTCTCGTAGACGTGCCCGCAGTCCGGAGACGGCTGCTTGCCTTGCTTCGCCTGGTACGGCGTCCCCGCGGAGTCGCACACCACCGTGGCGCCGTCACCCATCTCCCACGTCACCTTCTGGACCGTCGCGGTCGCGGTGATGGTGATGCCGCCTGCGCTCGCTGTCGCGGTGATCGGGCCATAGGTGTGGTCGTCGGGACTTTGCGCCCACATCCACACCGGCATGCCAACAAGACCGACACGGCCCGCTTCCGGGGATGGTGTGATGCCGATATCGATCGCACGCAGTGCCATGTCGTCGATCGCGATCTGCGCGACGTCGCGCGGGCTGGGACCTGCTCCGGAGTTCTCCGGCGCGTCCGCGGACCAGATGTGGATCAGCAGGTCGGTCTGCGGTTGGTAGCAGTCGTACACCGCGCCATCGTTCGGCTCGTGTCCCTGCCAAGCGGGGTCACCCGACGGAGGCTGCGGATCCAATGCCCGGATGTAGCACCGGTAGGAGTTCGACCAGTATCCGTACTCTGAGGAACATGGCACCGGCCCTGGCGGCGGCTTGCTGATGCCCTGCTTCGTGCCGTCCCAGTAGCAACTCGCGCCGGTCCCGGTGTCCTTCGGCCCGGCATCGACTGGATCCGTGTCAGGCACGTCGACCACGACCCACACCAAACAGACTCCGGTCTGGGGGTCGATCTGATCGCAGACGGTGTCCGCAATTGCAGGCGTGGCTACGGCGCAGAGCAGGTAGCCGCCCAGGAGCACTGCTGACGCGAGGAGTCGACAACTCACCCCGCGCACGGTGACTTCTCCAAGTCCTTGCCCCCGGCAACCCGCCAGCCGCTGTCGGGATCTGAAGTCCAGGAGTAGTTCGCGACGATGAGACGTGTCCATCCCCGGTCAGCGCGTTCGGGCGTCACGACCGATTGGTCCGTGGGGTCGAGTACGTCGACGTCGCTGACGTCCCAACAGACATCGATGGTCACCGTCGGAACGTGCCCAGCCTTGGGATCGGAGTTGTCAAGCGTGACCGACTGGACGTTGGCTTCGACGACTTCGGTATTCCCGGTCTGTCGATTTCCGGCACTCCGTTGGCTGTCCAGGAGGTGCTTCTGAGCTGACAGTTGTGTGCTGATCGCGACGGCGTCGAGGTCGGTCGCGGGGGAATCGGCATCTTGCCGAACCTTGTCGACCGTCGCGTAGTACGCGGTCACCGCCTCGACCGCGGATGCAGACGCCTCGTCCTCGGGAGACGTCGGAGTCGGGCTGGGTGACGTGACCGTTTCGCTGACGCTTGGCGACGGCGTCGGCGTTGAGTCGGGGTCGGCATCTGAGCCGCAAGCGGCCATCACGGCGAGCAGTAGAACTGCCGTCGCTACCGAAAATGCTCCTTGCGATTTGGTCATGCCCGAGTCCGTCCGCCGCCACCGGACCTCTCCGGTGTGAGCAACAGACGGTGCCCCGATGGCGGGTCCACCGAGTTCACCGCCTGCAACTATTGAGCCATTGAAATGTGATCTACGCAACATTGATGGTTCTCCTCTCGCACCTCACCAGACAAGGTGCACCGCAGCTTCCCGCCCTGAGTCGCCCACTCGGCCCGCCGATTTCACCCCCGTCCTCAATCCGGTCACACCTCTGGCACAGCGAGGGGAACAGCTGGCGCACCTGTGTTCGAGGAGGTGAACCGCGTGACGGTTTCGATGCGGAAAATGACCCCTGGCCACGGCTGCAACTACCTGCTCAAGAGCGTCGTCGTCGGCGACGGCAACCGCTCGCTGAGAACTCCGATGACCCGCTACTACGCCGAGGCGGGCACACCGCCAGGCGTGTGGATGGGCTCCGGTGTGACCAAGTTCGGCAACGGCCAACTCGCGCCAGGGGCCGAGGTGACGCCCGCGCAACTGGAGCTCCTGCTCGTCCACGGCCGTGACCCAGTGACGGGGGAGCAGCTAGGGCGGGCGTACCCGACGTACCCCTCTATTCAGGAGCGGATCGCCAAGCGCCTCGGGGCCATCGACAGTTCATTCACCAGCGAAGCGCGCGCGATAGAGGTTGCCCGGATCACCCACGAAGAAGAGCACCGCGGGCCGAAGGCCGCGGTCTCCGGATTCGACCTCACCTTCAGCGTCCCGAAGTCAGTGTCCGTGCTGTGGGGCCTCGCCGACGCAGACACCCAGAAACGACTCGTCGAAGCCCACCACGAGGCGGTCGCCGAGGTGCTCGCATTTTTCGAACGCGAGGTCGCAGTCACCCGTGCAGGAACCAACGCACGCAACGGAGCCGTCGCCCAACACGAAGTCGCTGGTGTCGCCGCCACCGCCTACGACCACTGGGATTCCCGCTGTGGCGACCCGCAACTCCACACCCACGTCGTGGTGTCCAACAAGGTCCGCACCGTCTACGACCAGAAGTGGCGCAGCCTCGACAGCATCCCGATCCACCGAAGCGTCGTCGCGATCTCCGAGCACTACAACGCAGTCCTCGCCGACATCCTGACCCAACGATTCGGAGTGCAGTGGAACAGGCGTGACCGCGGCGCCGACCGCAGCCAGGCACTGGAGATCACCGGTGTCAGCGAAGAACTGCTCGCTGAGTTCTCCAACCGCTCCCGCGAGATCGACATCGAGACCGACCGCCTCATCGAGGAGTACGCCGTGACCTACGGTCGCCGGCCATCGCCAAAGACCATCGTCGAACTCCGGGCGACCACCACCATCGCCACCCGACCTGAGAAGGAACTGCATTCACTCGCCGAGCTCACCGACGGCTGGCGCCAACGGGCCGAAGCCCTTCTGGATGCGGGATCGACAGAGTGGGCACGTGGCATCACGACAGGAGCCTCCGCCCCAACCCTCCGTGCCGAGGATGTGCCCCTCGACCTGGTGGCAAGGATTGGCACGCAGGTCGTCGGGGTCGTGGGGGAGAAGCGCTCCACCTGGCGGCATTGGAATCTATGGGCAGAAGCATCCCGGCAGACGATGGAGTGGCGCTTCACCACACCACGGGACCGTGAAGCCGTCGTGGGCATGGTCGTCGACGCAGCAACGAAGGCCTCACTGCGCCTGACGCCACCCGAGCTGGCGACCAGCCCCGACGCGTTCCGCCGGGCCGACGGCTCCAGCCGGTTCCGGCCCCAACACTCCACAGTGTTCAGTTCGGCCGACCTGCTTGCAGCCGAAGACCGGCTGCTCGTGCGGGCAAACACCCTGACAGCCCCCACCCTCAAGCCGTCGCTGATCAAGGCCGCCGTCAGCCGAGACGTCCTCGGTCAATGGCTCACCGAAGGACAAGCCCAAGCACTCACAAAGATCGCCGGATCCGGCCGACAGGTCGACCTCCTCGTCGGACCAGCCGGCGCCGGCAAAACCACCGCCATGCGCGCCCTCCACACAGCCTGGACGATCGCCCACGGCCCCGGATCAGTGGTCGGTCTCGCACCATCCGCCGCAGCAGCACAGGTGTTGGCCGACGACCTCGGCATTGCGTGTGACAACACCGCGAAGTGGCTCCACGAACACGACCATGGTCGGGCCGAGTTCAAACCGGGCCAGCTCGTGATCATCGACGAAGCAACCCTCGCCGGCACTCACACGCTGGAAAAGATCACCGGCCTCGCATCCGAGGCGGGCGCAAAAGTGCTGCTGGTGGGGGACTGGGCGCAACTGCAATCGGTTGATGCTGGTGGAGCGTTCTCGATGCTTGCCGAAGCACGCGACGACACCCCCGAACTGGTCGAGATCCTGCGCTTCGACCACGACTGGGAAGCAAGCGCCACCGCAGCCCTACGCGAAGGTGACACCGACGTCATCGGTACCTACGTCCGCGAAGACAGAGTCCGCGAAGGCAACACCGACGCCATGACCGACGCCGCGTACGACGCCTGGCGACATGACATCCAAGCTGGGCTCGCCAGCGTGCTGGTCACCGAAGCGAAAGCCACAGTCACCAAACTCAACCAGCGAGCACGTGCCGAGCGGATACTGTCTGGTGAAACCGAGGCAGGGCGGGAGATCGAACTCGCCGACGGCAACCGCGCCTCGACCGGCGACCTGATCGTCACCCGCCGGAATCAACGGCACCTGCGTTCGCTCCGCGGCGGCTGGGTCCACAACGGCGACCGCTGGCGCATCACCGACGTCACGCCCGACGGCTCCGTGATCGCGGCCCGCATCGACCAGAAGGGCACCGGCACGGTCGTCCTGCCAGCAGCCTACGTACGCGAGCACATCGATCTCGGTTACGCCATCACCGCCCACCGAGCCCAAGGATCGACCGTCGACACGGCGCACGTCGTCGCGTCCGGTGCGACCAACCGCGAGAACTTCTACGTCTCGATGACCCGAGGACGGAAGTCCAACACCGTCTACGTGGCCCTTGACGATCCTGACGACACCCACACCCCACCGCAAGAAGGCGACGTAACCGGCCGGACGGTGCTGTACGGGATACTCCAGCGGTCGGGTGTGGAGCTCTCCGCCCACCAGACGATTCTGGCTGAGCACGAGCAGTGGTCCTCCATCGCACAACTGGCAGCCGAGTACGAAACCATCGCAGCCGAGGCGCAGCACGAGCGCTGGGTCCAGCTCGTCGGCAACGCGGGACTTGTAGACGCAGACCTCGGACGCCTCCTGGCGTCTGAATCCTTCGGCCCGTTGACCGCTGAGTTCCGGCGTGCCGAAGCCAACGGCTACGACCTTGCCGCGCTCATGCCGAGGCTGGTCGCGAACCGCGGGCTCGCTGATGCCGTCGACGTCGGCGCAGTCCTCATCAGTCGTCTCCGACACGTAACTGCACAGCCCCGAAGGATCGGGCGGCGTCGGATCGATCCCGAACTCATCGTCGGACTCATCCCAGTCGCGACCGGGACGATGAACCCGGAGGATCGACGAGCTCTCGACGAGCGCCAACACGACATCGAACAGCGTGCCGTCGCGCTGGTCGATCAAGCCGTCCAGGGCAGCGAGTCCTGGCTGCGCGGCCTCGGTTCCCGTCCACAGAGTCGAGCGGACGTCAACCGCTGGATTTCCGAGGTGACGATAGTTGCCGCCTACCGCGACCGGTACGGCATCACTGGTTCCAGCCCACTTGGCCTACGCCCAGTCACCGAAGCCCAGCGGTCAGATCGTGCTCGCGCCCGAGCCGCATTGCAGCGTGCTGCAGAGATCGCCCGCGTAGACGAGGCCTCCTCGCGTTCCACCGCACTGGCCGTGGATCCAGGCATCGACCGCTGAGTTCTCCACAGGGACGGGCAAGCCGCGGTTGTCCACAGGGATGGAATCGGGAGTGCGCAGCTGAACGCGGTCCGGCTACGCCTGAGGAAGAGGCACCACCCGAGGTGCTCGTTCCCGAAAGGTTGATCGCCATGATCCTTGCGCTCTGCTTCCGCCTTGCCGGGAGCATTCACTGGTACCTGTGTGCGTACGCACCCAGCAACATCCTGATCCGCTACTTCCGGAGTCCTGATGGCAGACGGCGGGCGTTCCCGTTCTCGGCTGCCATCACCGCGGGTTACCTCGCAGCCACAGCGGGTCTCACCGCGATCATCGAGTCCGGTGGCCCGGGCTGGATCAATTTGGTCGTACTGACCTGTGCCTGGAATGCGATCAAGTTCGCCACCTTTGCTGTATGCACCGGTTCGAGTCTGCTTTGGCGGCTTGGCATGCAGATACGGCCGCGCCCGAGAAACGGATGAGCAGTATCCGCCCCGCCTGACGCCTGAACTGGGACCCTTGTGAGGTGAGCCAGCGACCAGCACTCGTCTACCTCGACATGAACGTGTGGGTCGACATGTCGAAGGGCCTCGCCGTCGGTGACCATCGCTGGCAGAGGATCGTGGACAGGATCCGCAATCTTGTGGACGACGGCAGCGTGCTGATCGTTTTGAACGCCTCCACCTACCTTGAGCTCTGGCATCGGCGAGACCAGACCTCGCGCGAGGGTGTCGGACGTTTGATGCGTGATCTGACGGGCTACGCGGCCTTGGCTCCGATTGAAGCGATTCGCGCGATGGAGGTTGATGCGTTCGTGCAGCGTCACGTCGGCAGAGACCGATCGATCCAAGCAGACGAGCTGATTGGTCACGGAGCTCGCCACGCATTCGGGTCACCGTTTGGTCGGTTCCGGTTTGTTGAATCGATTGCATCCGCCGATGGTGTGATTCCTGAGGGACCTGCTGCTCAGGCGCCCGAAGAATGGCTCGACATGAAGCGCGAAGGTCCGGAGTGGGAGTGGTTCAACCTCGTGGGCGCGCAGGAGATGCTGGACCTTGAGGGCCTTGAACGAACGCCTCAGCACCGCATCGGCGATTCGCGAGTGGAGCGCGAGATGCACTTGCGGCAGCTGGTGGCGACGCAGCCTTGGGCGAAGGTGCGCCTCCGCGACCTGGTCATCACCGACGAGATCGAGGCGCTTACGGAAGAGATCAATCAGGCATGTTGGAAAGCGGGTACACAGCCGCACGGACTGTTTCTAGAGAACCCCGAATTGGACACCCCGCCGGAGGCGATGCGTGCGTTCGTTGACGGGCTTCCAAGCGTGGACACACTTGCCACGCTCCGTGAGTGGAAGCACCGTGACCTCACGCATGAGTGGCACCAGCATGATGAAGGCGACCTTCTGAGCCTGGCGGTCGCCGTTCCATATGCGGACGTCGTGGTGACTGAACGTCGGTGGAGTCACCTCTGCTCGGCATCGGGTCTGTCCACGAAGTACAAGACCCAGGTGGTGGCCTTGCGAGATCTGGAGCGGATCCTGGACGAGCTTGCGTTGACGTCGTAATCCCGATTGCGCGGGCGGTTCAGCCAATGCCAGCCAAAACGTCGGGGGTAGATACTAGGGTCTACTGGTGTGACTGAAGTTGTGATTCCGCCCGCGGCCGTGCCCGAAGTCGGACAGATCGTTACCGTGCGTGGAGCCAACTGGGCCGTCGTTGACGTGCAGCAGCAGGGGTTGGGTCGGAGCACTGCGGACGACGCAGCCGCACAGCTCCAGCACGCAGTCACCCTTCAGTCCCTGCAGGAGGACAGGCTCGGGCACGAGCTCCGGGTCGTTTGGGAGCTTGAGCAGGGCCGTGGCGCTCTGGCGCACCTCGGCCTCCCTGAGGAGATTGATCCCGCAAAGTTCGACGATCCCAACAGGCTCGCGGCTTTCATCGACGCATTGCGCTGGGGCGCGATCACCAGTGCCGACGACGGTACCGTCCAGGCCCCATTCCGCAGTGGTGCCAACATCGAGCCCTACCAGCTCACCCCACTCAAACGAGCCTTGGCGAGCCCGCGCGCCAACTTGCTGCTCGCGGACGACGTAGGCCTCGGCAAGACGATCGAGGCCGGTCTGGTGATCCAAGAGCTCCTTCTGCGTCATCGCGCCCGTACCGTGCTCGTGGTCTGCCCGGCCGGCCTGGCTTTTAAGTGGCAAGACGAGATGCAGGAGAAGTTCGGCCTGGACTTCACCGTCGTCAATTCGGAGACCATGAAGGATGTACGCCGATCCCACGGCGTCCACGCCAACCCGTTCACGCTGTTCCCGCGGATCATCGTCTCGATGGCATGGCTGCCTGGGCAGCGGGCTCAGCGTCTGCTCCGAGCTGCGTTCACCAACTCCACCCAGCGATTCGCCTTCGACATCCTTGTCGTCGACGAGGCTCACCACGTGGCTCCGAGTAGTCCGGTGCGCACGAACAAGGTCGGGCAGGAGCGCAGGGGATACGCAGTCGACTCTCAGCGGACCCGCGCTGTGCGCGAGATCGCTGAGCGCTCCGAACACCGCCTTTTCCTCAGTGCCACCCCGCACAACGGATACACAGAGTCGTTCACTGCGCTCCTGGAGATGATCGATCCCCAGCGGTTTGTCCGCGGCAACAAGATCGACCCGGTAGCCCTTGAGGAGGTCGCGATTCGTCGCCTTAAACGTGATCTCAAGGAGGCGAAGGGGTTTCTCGAACGGAAGGTAAGCCAGCTGCCGTACGCCCCGACGGCTGGCGAGTCCACGGCTTACGACCGCCTACTCGCCTTCACCCAGCGGAGGGACAAGGCAGTCGCTACGGGTGGCGGGAGCCGGTCGGCCAGGGACATGGCGACACTGCTCCTGAAAAAGCGGTTCTTCTCCTCGCCCGTCGCGTTCGCACGGACTGTCGACGTGTACCGCGATACCCGCACCCGGGGACTCGACGTCGAATTCGACCTTGACTACGACGAGATCTTCGGTCCTGACTCTGACGAGCTTGAGGAAGGCAAGGTTGATCAACCCGAGCTTGAGGCACTGCGCGAGGCGAAGAGCTCGCTTCCCCCGCTTACTGAGGAAGATCTAGAAGATCTTGACTGGCTCAGCGAGTGGGGCCACCGATTCGAGGGGCAGCCCGACTCAAGGCTCAAGGCGCTGCTCTCGTACGTCGAGGGCACGCTTCGGTCACATGGCGACTGGAACAATGAGCGCCTCGTCATCTTCACTGAGTACGTTGATTCGTTGCGATGGATCCGCGACATCCTGCGCCAGCAAGGCTACGAAAACGACCGTATCGAGATCATCGACGGTGGCACCGATGCCGAGACCCGTGAGCTGATTCGCGCCCGCTTCAACGAGAACCCGGCCAAGACACCTGTCCGGATCCTGCTGGCCACCGACGCAGCTGGCGAGGGGATCGACCTTCAAAACCACTGCCACCGGCTGATCAACTTCGACATCCCGTTCAACCCGAACCGGCTTGAGCAACGCATCGGCCGAGTCGATCGTTACGGCCAAACAGAGGTCCCTGACATCCGGCACTTCGCTCCGGTCGCGGGCGGCGAAAGCACGCTCAGCAAGGACATCGACCTGCTGGCCCGCGTTGCGGTCAAGATCGACCAGATCATGCGCGACCTGGGCTCGGCCAACGAGATCATCGCGCCCGACCTGCAACGTCAGTTCGGAGGCGAGGTGATCAAGAGCCGCCGCGCCCAGGCAGAGAAGGATCCGATTGCCGGCATGATGGGCGGCGAAAAGGTGCTCAACGCAGAGTTGGCACGACTTGAGCAGAATCTCGCCGAGAGTCGAGAACGACTCCACCTTCGCCCCGAGAACCTCCAACGCGTGGTCGAGACGGCGTTCGAGCTCAACCATCTTCCGCCGCTTGAACTGGTCGGCTCCGAGGACACTGACGTACCTGTGTTCCGTCTACCGAACCTAGACAACTCCTGGGAGCAGGTCACCCGCGGACTCTACACCCGCTTGGACGAGAAGAAGATCAAACCCCGTCCGATTGCATTCGACCCTCAGGTGCTGACGGAGGACCCCGAGGTCGTCTACATGCACCTCGGCTCGCCCCTGCTTCAGCGCTCCACCCGGCGCCTCCGCTCCGCGCTCTGGGGCGGCGACCGAGCGTTGGAACGGGTGACTGCCACCGTCGTTCCCGGCCTTGAAGAGTCCTACGCCGTCGCAGTCACCCGGCTGGTCCTAGTCGGGCGCGCCGGCTTGCGCCTCCACGAGGAAGTGTTCCTCGCCGGCACCCGGCTCGCACGCCGGCAAGCAGTGGGCCAGCAACGTGCCGAGGAACTGCTGGAGTCGGCGCTCGACCGCGCAGACCTCGTGGGTGTCCCGCCGGAGATCGCCAAGCAGATCGCCGCTGCTTGGAACACCGAAGACGACGATGGACTCCGCGCCCGCGTCCAGCAGGCCATCGGCGACCGCGCGGCGCGCCGCCGCAAAGACGTTGAAGCACACCTCGTCGACCGGCGCGGCGCAGACCGTGCGCGCGTCGACGAGATCTTCGACCGGTTCGGGCAGACGCTGCGCGACGCGCTCAGAGAGGCGGAAGTAATGGACGGTGACCCCCAGCTCGGCCTGTTCGAGGACGAGCGCCGCCAGAGTGAGCGCGACTTGCGAGAAATCCGACGTCGCATCGACGCGCTTGACGACGAACGCGCCCGTGAGCTTACGGCTGTCGATACCCGGTACGACGATATCCGCACCTGGGAGTTCCCAGCCGCTGTGATCTTCGCCCTTGCCCCGCACGACGTGGAGAACGGATTGGCGATTCGATGAGGAAGCGCACCCACAAGAGCACCGACGTCCACAGCGACTGGCTTGCCCAGGTCGACGTCGACGGACCGTTCCTCGCCTACCCGGTGCTCAAGGACATGTGGCCCAGCGGCGTCGACCGCCTCGGCGACACCGACGACCGCCTGATCACGTTCAAGCAGGCGTACGCCCAATGGCAGCGCGCCTTCGACCACTACGTCGATCAGCCTAAGACGACCGAGTCGAAGGAGGCCTACGACGTCGTACGGCGGGCCTGGATCGACGTCGTCCTCAACGACATGGCCGAGTGGAACGACCTACGCACCGACTCGGACATCACGCTCCGCTCGCCCGGCGAGCAGATCACGGTCACCGCGACCGGCGCGCTCAAGGGACGCGAAGGTGAAACGCCAGCATTGCTGCTGGTCTGCGAACCCACCTCTGGGCTCCGCGACGCCGGCCTCGATGGCTGGGCGGCCAACGAGATCGACCGTCTGTCCATGCTGCTTCGCAAGGCCCAGGCCGAGGTCGGCATCGTCACCGACGGTCAGTGGTGGGCGCTGGTTTGGGCCAAGGAAGGCAAACCAACGGGCTCCGGCATGGTGAACGCGCTGACCTGGGCCGAGGAGCCACTGCTTCGCGACGCCTTCTTCACACTGATCAATCAGCGTCGTTTCCGCGCCGCCGACGCCGAGCAGCGCCTGCCCCGACTCTTCGAGCGCAGCGAACTTGAGGCCGAGGAGATCACCGAGGCGCTCGGCACCCAGGTACGCCGCTCCGTCGAGCTCCTCGTCCAGGCCTTCTCCGAAATTCGGCTGGAAGCGGCGAAGGCGGGTGACCCGGATCCCCTCACCGAGAAGCCCGACGACATCTATCAAGCCGCCGTCACGGTGATGATGCGGATCGTATTTCTGCTCTTCGCCGAAGAACGCGACATGCTCCCAACCGAGCAGCTCTACTGGGACTCCTACGCCATCAAAGATCTCCTCGATGACCTGCGCGCCCAAGCGGCAGGCGGCGAAGAGCACCTCGACGAGAGTTACGACGCGTGGCATCGTCTGCTCGCCGTCAGCCAGGCGCTGCACGGGGGAGTCAATTACGACGAAATGAGGATGCCCGCGTACGGAGGATCTCTGCTCGACCCGGAGCGCTTCCCCTGGCTCCACGCCATCGACAGCCGCGGGCTCCGCCTCAAGGTGTCCGACCGAGTCATGCTTCACGTGCTGGAGTCGGTGCAGACAGTCGTCGCCAAGGGTGAACGGCGCCGGATCTCCTTCCGAGAGATCGACGTCGAGCAGATCGGCTACATCTACGAAGGCCTCCTCGGCTACTCCTGCGCCGAGGTAGCCGACGACATCATCCTCGGTCTGGTCGGCAAGGACGGCGCCGAACCAGAGATCCCGCTCGCCTCCATCAATGACCTGTACGACGAGCACGGCGGCGACTCCAAGAAGTTCGCCAGCGCGCTCGTTGCTTGGCTCAAGGAGAACCAGCCCGCCGCGACGGGGAAGACCGTTGCCGCCCTGACCAAGCTCGTCGACAGGGAACCGGCCGGCGACGACCGCGCGGAACTGGTCAGGATGCTGTCTCCGGTCGCAGCCGGCGACCGGGACCTGCTGGAGGCGCTGGTCAGCTGGGGAAACCTGATTCGCCGCGACCTGCGGAACATCCCACTCGTCGTGCCCGTCGGCGGCCTCGTCGTGATCGAGACGCCTTCGCGAAAGAACGCCGGGGCCCACTACACACCTCGGTCCTTGGCCGAGGAGGTCGTCCTCCACGCCCTCCAGCCGCTGGTCTACGAGCCTGGACCGCTGCAATCCAACGACGAAGGGGAATGGCGGCTCAAGCCGGCCGCCGCGATCCTTGACCTCAAGGTCGCCGATATCGCCGCCGGCTCCGGCGCATTCCTAGTGGCCGCTGCCCGCTACCTCTCAGAACGTCTCGTCGAGGCTTGGATCGCAGAAAGAATGCTTGATGAGCCAGCTTTGGCGGACGCCGAGGAGATCCGCCGTCGCGCGATGCGGGAGGTCATCGCCCGTTGTCTCTACGGCGCCGACATCAACCCGATGGCAGTCGAGATGTGCAAGCTCTCGCTCTGGCTGGTCTCTATGGACAAGACCAAACCGTTCTCTTTCGTCGACGACAAAGTCTTCTATGGCAATTCTCTCCTCGGTCTGACCTCGCTCAACCAGTTGCGCGACTTGGATATCGTCCCGAAGCCAGCGAACAAGCAGCAACAACTGTTGATCGATGTCGATATGAAGATTTCGGCCGCGACTCAGCTGAGGCTGGAGTTGGCGAGTCCCGTCGACAACCGAGACCCGATGCGTTCCTCGCGAGCCAAGACACGATTGCTGGAGCAGTTCCGGCAGACGACCGCTGAGCTTCGTCTTATCGCCGATGGTGTAGTCGCTGCTGCGCTGCCGCTCGGCGGCAAACCGGGGAGCCAGCTTGACGACGCTTTCAAGACGCTGTCCTGGCAGTTGCATGAGGCCTTCCCGATCGACGGCTCAGTCGGCGACTCGACGAAGCTCCTAGAGCGCATCGTTTCGGGGCTGACGCCTACAGTAGAGACGGACTACGAGCGATGGGTGCCGCTGCACTGGGTTGTTGAGGCGCCCGACGTGATCGTCGAGCACGGGGGCTTCGACGCAGTCATCGGCAATCCGCCGTTCCTCGGCGGGCAGAAACTTACCGGTGCGATGGGTACCAACGTCCGCAACTGGTTCGTCAACGTCGTTGCTGACGGACGTCGCGGCAGTGCAGATCTCGTCGCCTATTTCTTCCTGCGAGCATTATCGCTGTTGCGGTCGAGCGGCACGCTCGGATTGATCGCGACAAACTCCGTGGCGCAGGGTGACAGTCGCGACGTAGGTCTGGATGCAATGGTGGAGGGCGGCTTCAGAATCACTAGAGCAATTCAGTCGCGAACATGGCCGGCCGAAAGCGCAAGTCTGGAATACGCAGCCGTGTGGGGGACACTGCGAGAGGTCGGCGACGGCGCTCTTTTCATTTGCGACGATCTGCCCGTTCCCCAGATTTCAACCCTGCTTGAAGCGGCGGGCCGAGTCGGCGGCAATCCGATCCAACTTCGGGAGAATCAAGGAACCGCGTTCCAGGGGTGCATCGTTCTCGGAATGGGATTCGTCCTCGACTCGTCTGAGGCGCTGAATTGGCTTGACCAAGACCAGAAGCTCGCTGACGTGGTCTTCCCATACCTCGGTGGAGAGGACCTGAACTCGCGGGTGGACGGCTCGGCCGCGCGTTGGGTGATCGATTTCAACGACTGGCCGGAGGATCGCGCAGCGCGGTACGCGCAGGCTTATGAGCGTGTAGCCGAGTTGGTCAAGCCGGAGAGGCGACGTCGGAAGGCCAATGGTGAGTTTGCGTTGCGAAAGCCGCTGCCTGAACGTTGGTGGCAGTTCGGAGAGAAGCGCCCTGCTCTCCGGGCGGCGATCTCGGATTTGTCCGAGGTCCTTGTTATCACGATTCACAGCAAGACCGTGATGCCGATCCGGGTGTCGAGCAAGCAGATCTTCAGCCATTCCCTGGCCGTGTTTGCAACTTCTGACCATCATGATCAAGCAGCTCTATCGTCCGGAGTGCATCAGGCTTGGGCGATCAAGTATGGGTCGGGTATTCGCACTGATCCCCGCTATTCATTGACTGATGTGTTCGAGACGTTTCCCCGCCCGCCGAGATCGGAGCGGCTTGGCGTGGCAGGCGAGGTTCTTGATCTTTCGCGTCGCGAGATCCTAGTTCGACGCCAGCTCGGCGTGACTGACCTGTACAACTTGGTAAACGACGCATCGGTGGTCGTCGATTCCGACATCAGTCGACTACGGGAGCTTCACGTCGAGATCGACGAAGCGGTCCTGGAGGCTTACGGATGGAATGACGTGTTGCTTGAACACGGGTTCCACACTTATAGGCAGATGGAGAGATGGACCTTCTCGCCGGCTGCCCGCATTGAACTCCTAGACCGGCTCCTCGAACTCAATCATGAACGCGCCCAGATCGAGGGCCAGGGCGGCCCGGCAAGTGGACAGGACACACTCTTCGCATGAGCGTCAGTGAATCCACCGTTGTCCGTGCCGACTTGGTGGCGTTGATTGAGCAGGAGTTGCTCGGTCCGCGCAACGGACCGGAGGAGGAGATCAAAGGGACGCCGCGCGCGGCGTACATGGTCGGTTCTCTGGCGCCGGTCACTATCGACCCCTCGCTGGATGTCACCGCCGGAACTGACGACGGTGCCGACCCAGCAGAGACAGGGCGCGCGATCGTTGACCTAGACCCTGTGGACAACGGACAGCCCGGAGTCCCGGTGCCGACCGATGAAGATCCTGCCGAAGACGACGAAGAGCGGGATGAGGGTGCGAGAGGCGGATTGACCCATCCGTCCTCGATGGGGCTCCGGTTCCAGGTCCCACGCGACTGTGGGGTCCTCAGTGTCACGGCGGCATGGGGCCGTTACGAGTCATTCCGCCAGGAGAACGAGGAAGGCCGGAAGATCCAGTTCTCACGGCGCATCCCCTTCGAGCGCACCGCCGAGATCGACGTACGGAAGCATGACAGTCATGTCGCACTGCCGCCGATCACTCTCGATGCTGATGTGACGCTGCGTGTCGAACTCTATCCGCGTGACGACCGCACGATCGTCGAGTTGGCGCTCTCCAACGACCGCACCACCGCCTTGGATGCGCCGCCGGGGGACTGGCTCTTTCAGGCCAAGTTGAAGGTCGAGGCCAACAGCGGCGACGCCGTGTTCCTGCCGACGCGTGATGTGCTCGCCGACGGCTATGACGAGCTCGACCCAGAGCGGCAGCGGCTCGACCTGCAGTACCGCCACCGGCTTGAGTTCGCTATTGGCCGCACGGCATCGGTCTCCTGGTCCGAAGGGTTCGGCACGGAGGGCGACTCGCTGCGGCGAGCAACCTCTGTCGAGACACTTTGGCTGCCAACAGCTGACGTTCCGCAGACCGTGGCTGGCAGCGGGGGCGAGGCAGAAACGGCGATGCGGGTGCTCATGGACCTTGAGCATGACGGAGTCGATGACGCCTTCATGCCGCTCGTCGACGGCTATCGGGAGTGGCTCGACAAGCAGGTTGCGTTAGCCACTCATTTGCCGAGTCACCTCCAGGAGATCGCAGAAGAGACGATCGGTGAGGCGGGACTCGTGGTGTCTCGGTTGGAAGCCGGTCTTGAACTCCTCAAGACGAACCCGCAGGCGCTCCAGGCATTCAGGTTCATGAACCGGACCATGCGCGACCAGCGGATGCGCTCTCAGGTCGCAGCGAAGCGGTCTGAGCGTTCGACCTTGTCGATCGAGGACGCGGTCACCGAAGTGGAAGGGGACGGCGACGACGCTGCCCGTTGGCGGCCCTTCCAAGTCGCGTTCATCCTGCTTCAGTTGCCGGCCCTCACCGACTCGACGGACGGATTCCGCAGTGGTCCTGCCGCGAATGTCGAGTTGCTGTTCTTCCCCACTGGCGGTGGCAAGACGGAGGCGTACCTAGGTCTCGCGGCGTTCACGTTCGCGATCCGCCGCCTCCAAGGTGTGATCGAGACCGACGACGGGCGCCTGGATGGGGGTGACGGGGTCGCGGTCCTGATGCGCTACACGTTACGGCTGCTCACATCCCAGCAGTTTCAGCGAGCAGCTGCGCTTGTGTGTGCTGCGGAATTGATGCGTAAGGCTGATCCGTCCACCTGGGGCGAACGCCCCTTTAGCATCGGCCTGTGGGTCGGTTCGGCCGTAAGCCCGAAGCGCTACACCGACGCGAAGCAACAGGTGGAGACCGCTCGACAGGACACCGGTAAGACACACGGGCTGACCGTGCTCCAGCTGCAGCGCTGCCCGTGGTGTGGGTCCAAGATCGATCCGAAGCGTGATCTACATACCGTCAGCGCGACCGAACGGATCGAGGTACGCTGCGGTGACCGCACGGGGCTTTGTCCCTTCTCGCTCGACGGAGGCGCGGGTCCGTTGCCAATCACGACGGTCGACGACGAGCTCTATAGAAATCCGCCGACGTTCCTCCTCGCCACGGTCGACAAGTTCGCTCGGCTGGCCCGGGAAGGTGAGGCAGCCAGCCTCTTCGGTTATGTGTCCGAGCGGTGCGCCCGCCACGGTTACCGTCATCCAGACAGCCGGGGCGCTTGCAAGGACTCGTCTCAGTCGCATACCGCCAAAACAGAGGGTGGCGTCAGCTATCCGAAGGTGACCTTCCAACCGGTGAACCGCTTGCGGCCTCCGGACTTGATCATCCAGGACGAGCTGCACCTGATCACCGGCGCGCTCGGAACCGCAGTCGGCGTCTTTGAGAACGCTATCGATGTGCTGTCCTCCTACGAGCAGGAGGGCACGACTGTTCGTCCACTGGTGGTCGCGTCTACGGCCACGGTGCGGAACGCACTGAATCAGGTCACCGCGCTCTACGGGCGCGGGGTGGCGGTCTTCCCACCTCAGGTGCTCGACGTGCGTGACACCTACTTCTCCAAAGAGAAGGAGGGCTCGGATGACGACCCGGGACGCAAGTACCTTGGGGTCTGCGCCCACGGCATCAGGCTGACGCTCGCCGAGATCCGGATGTCTGAGGTACTGCTGCTGGCAGGTCAGAAGCTCCTCGACGAGCACGGCGAGGCTGCGGACCCATACCTGACCACCGTTGGATACTTCTCAGCCACGCGCGAACTTGCCGGCATGCGCCGTTACCTCGACGACGATGTCACCACTCGTGTCGCCGGTAACACCGAACCGTTCCCGCGGCGAACCACGGACTGGACCCGACTTTCAATCGGCGAGCTCACCGCTCGGATCTCGGCAGAGGAGATCTCAAGGACCCTCGACCACCTCGCGGTCCCGTTCGGTGACCGCTGGACAACTAGAGGGAAGGCGGCATACGGCAAGGCGTATGCCGCCGCGGTTGAGGCCAAGTTACAGCCACCAAAGTCCCCTCCACGACCCTATGACGTGGTCCTGGCCACGTCGATGCTCCAGGTCGGAGTCGACGTTCCTCGGCTTGGTCTGATGCTGGTCGTGGGGCAGCCGAAGAACACAGCCGAGTACATCCAGGCCTCCTCGCGCGTCGGTCGTGATGCCCGCAAGCCGGGGCTCGTGGTGTCGCTGGCGAACTGGTCGCGCCCTCGCGACATGTCGCACTTTGAATCGTTCAGGCACTATCACGAGACGTTCTACGCCCAGGTCGAGGCGCTGAGCGTGACCCCGTATTCCGACACTGCGATGGAACGGGGCTTGATGGGCATGTTGGTCAGCGCAATTCGAGTTGTCGACCACGGCCAGATGTCGTCTATGTCCCCGGCAATCGGTGCAGGGGAGGTCCTCAGCAAGTTGCCGGCCGCTCAAAAGATCATCGACCGGTTGATCGCTCGGGCTCAGCCTGCGGCGCCGGACGCACAGGCGCTCGACCGCATGCGTCAGAAGCTGCTCCAACGCCTTGACCGTTGGTACGACAAGGCAAACGAGTACGGCGGCGCGCTTGTCTATGAACGGCCCCGGAAAGGCCAGGTCGAATGGCCGCTCCTGATCAGCCCAGAGACCACCGTGACGACACCGGCTGACCGAGTGTTTGTGGTCGCCAATTCGATGCGCGAGGTCCAGCCTGAGTTCAACCTTCTTGTTAGCCCAGCGCCGGCCAACCTTGCATTCAAAGAGCCGGCCGCTGCCCCAGCGTGGGGCTTTCCGGAGGGAGATGACGCGTGAACGACGCACCTGATGAACTCGAGGCAACAGACGGTGGGCTGGCGCCAGTCACCGTGGGACTAGTGGAGCTCGACCCGATTTCCGACGTCGAGGGCAAGGCCACGACCAAAAAGCAGGCAAAGACACTCGAACTGACCG
>CAYNFY010000030.1:0-42681 GCA_964396585.1 uncultured Nocardioides sp. | reverse complement strand
CACCACGGACCAAGCCGCGTAAGCGGGCCGTGTCCACAACTTGCGGTCAAGCCCAGCGGCGGCCAGCGTGTACCAAACCCACGACTGGACAGAGTTGGATCGGGTGCTTATGGAGCTTGAACAAGCCCGTGGCGTGTCGTGAAGGCTTCTCGCCTGCGCCAAGCCACCCGCCGTCGACGCTGCCCACACTCTCAGACCCCATTGGGTATGAGAGTCAGGCGTTACGACCACAGGTGAGACCGGCGGAGAGCCTCAGGCCTCGCGGGAGGTAGTCAACCTCCCCGCATCGAACGCTCTTCACGATATTTCCTGGACCCGACCCGAGCCGCCTTCGATAACTTTGGAACGACCGTCTGGTAAGCGAACGACCCACCTGGCAGGGCGTACCGGTCACCGGGGACGGGGTTGCTCATCACCAAACGATGAACGTTCGTAATTTCCCCTCCCACCACTACGCAGTGAGTTGATCCATTCGTCTCATCATCGAGGGTGACATCCACTAGTCTGCACCCTGCAGGGTGAGGCCTCAATCCCCGCGTGAGGAGATCTGGATTCCATGACCAACGCCGTCTGGCACGTGACTGGCGCTCGCCCCAACTTCCCCAAGGCCGCGCCTGTGATCGCAGCGCTGAAGGAGCGGGGCGTTACCCAGGGCTTGGTGCACACCGGCCAGCACTATGACGACAACATGTCGACTGTCTTCTTCGAGCAGCTCAAACTCCCCCGCCCCGACATCAACCTCGGTGTCGGCTCTGGCTCTCACGCGGAACAGACCAGCACCATTATGGTGGGCCTTGAAAAGCTCTTCCTCGAGCAGCAGCCGAGCCTCGTCGTCGTCTACGGCGATGTGAACTCCACCGTCGCGGCGGCCTTGGTCGCCGCCAAGCTCCACATCCCCGTCGCCCACGTCGAGGCGGGTCTGCGTAGCTTCGACATGACCATGCCCGAAGAAGTAAACCGGATTGTCACCGACCGGCTCGCCAATCTGCTCCTGGTCACCAGCCCGGACGCGATCGCCCACCTAGCCCACGAAGGCATCCCCGCCGAGCGGATCCATCTGGTCGGGAACCCGATGATCGACACCCTCCTCTCCTTCGTCAAGGACGAGAGCAAGCCACCGGTAGTGGCGGGCTTCACCATCCCCAACGGCCCATTCGCCGTGGCAACGCTGCACCGCCCCGCCAACGTTGACGATCCAAAAGATCTCAAG
Organism: uncultured Nocardioides sp.; assembly: GCA_964396585.1. Taxonomy (GTDB): domain Bacteria; phylum Actinomycetota; class Actinomycetes; order Propionibacteriales; family Nocardioidaceae; genus Nocardioides. The sequence goes on along the minus strand of CAYNFY010000030.1, from coordinate 41,471 downwards.
ACCCTGCTGAACGCCTTGCATGCCACCGCCGAGCAGATCCCAGTCGTGATGCCCGTCCACCCACGCGGCAAGACCCGGATGACCGAGATGGGCCTCTTCGACCACGCCAACATGCACCCGGTCGACCCTCTGGGGTACCTAGAGTTCCTAGGCCTCGTACGTCGCAGCGCCTTGGTCGTGACCGACTCGGGTGGCATTCAAGAGGAGACCACCGTCCTCGGTGTCCCTTGTCTGACCCTCCGGCCGAACACCGAACGTCCGGTCACCATCACGCACGGCACCAACCAACTCGTTACCGCCGAAGCCCTCCCCGGCAGGGTCGCCGAGACCCTCGCCACCGGCCGACCTACTAAATGGAAGATCCCACCCTTGTGGGACGGTGCCGCTGGCCCACGCATCGCCGAGGTTATCGAAGATTTTCTGGGCCAACTGCCAACCTAATCCACTGCAGTCGCGAACGTGATCTACCCCATTGCTGCTCAGTCACCAAACGACGGCGCACACGCTCATCTCAACGCCGGGAGAACAACAAGTCATGTCTTTCGATCTCAGCAACGCACGCATCGGCGTCATCGGCCTCGGGTACGTCGGCCTGCCGCTGGCAGTCTCATTCTCGAAGAAGTACGACGTGGTCGGGTTCGATATCAACGAGACCCGCATCAAGGAACTCGACGACGGCCACGACCGCACCCGCGAGCTGAGCGAGGAAGAACTATCCGTTGCCAAGCGCCTGACCTGCTCAAGCGACCCCGCCTCGCTGGCCGATGTAAACGTTTTCATCATCACCACCCCCACCCCAATCGACGAGCATAAGAACCCCGATCTGGGCCCCGTGCTGGCCGCGACTCACTCGGTTGCCGCCTGCCTGAACAAGGGCGACGTGGTCATCTATGAGTCCACGGTCTACCCGGGCGCAACCGAGGAAGAGTGCGTTCCACTTCTCGAGGAACTCTCCGGATTGGCGTTCAACGAGGACTTCTACGTCGGTTACAGCCCAGAACGGATCAACCCCGGCGACAAGGAACGCCGCTTCGAGACGATCCTCAAGGTCACGTCCGGCTCCACTCCTGAGGCAGCCACCTTCATTGACTCTCTCTACTCCTCCGTCGTCACAGCCGGCACCCACTTGGCCCCCTCGATCAAGGTCGCAGAGGCCGCCAAGGTCATCGAGAACACCCAACGTGACGTCAACATCGCGCTGATTAACGAACTCGCCCTGATCTTCAACCTCCTCGACATCGATACCAAGGCCGTTCTTGAGGCAGCCGGCACCAAGTGGAACTTCCTCAAATTCCAACCCGGCCTAGTCGGCGGGCACTGCATTGGCATCGACCCCTACTACCTCACCCACAAGGCCAGGGCCGTCGGCTACCACCCCGAAGTGATTGGGGCAGGGCGCCGCCTCAACGACTCCATGGGAAAGTACGCCGCCACCCGCCTGGTTCGCGCCATGATCGCCAAGAGCATCGACCTGCGCAAGGCCCGCGTTCTGGTACTCGGGCTCACCTTCAAAGAGAACACCCCCGACCTGCGCAATACCCGCGTGGTCGACATCGTCACCGAACTCGCCGCATACGGGCTTCAAGTCGATGTCCACGACCCCTGGATCGACCCGGCCGAGGCCAAACACGAATACGGTATTGACGCCACCGGTGACCCCCAAACAGACGCCTACGATGGGATCGTGTTGGCCGTCGCCCACGACAACTTCCGCGAACTCGGCGCAAAGGGAATCCATGCCTACGGTAAACTCGACCACGTCCTCTTCGACCTCAAGAGCATTCTGGACCAATCAGAATCTGATCTGCGCTTGTGATCCGGTTCGCCGGTCGAGTGAGGCCACCTCAGTCCAACTCGTCGTCTCGTTGATTCAGCGTGGGGCAGCGCAAAGTCGACCGTCGATGGTGATGTTGAGGTATGCCTGACCTGATCCAATATACGCTTGGTTGATCAGCAGCAGCGAGCCGATCACCGGCGGGCCGCGGGTGGGGTGCTTGACCGGTGGTGGCCAGGATAGAGCGAACATCACCGGCACGCCACCTACTGAACTCCACCGCCCGCTCGAGCGCGACGAGCAGGGCGTCACGACCGTGGGCCGCACCGCCGCCATCTTCCGTTGCTACGACGCCATGACACCGCCAGGAGAGTCTCGGGTTAGTCGCGTCCACCTCGCTGAGGTTGCGTGATGCTCGAAAGTTGGGCCGATTCAAGAAATTGTCGCTGCCCGTCAACTAGTTGGGACACGCAGAAGTACTCCCTTGAACCGACGCGCCCGTGAACCAGGTCAACCTCGGCCCCACAGGTCATGAGTCAGTCATGCCCTCATCATTCCACAATCAAGTGACGGTCCGCGTTCGTGCAGACTTCCACGCGAGCACCACGGCACCTGCCGTGGACGCCATCAGCACGAGGCATGCCAGACCTCCTACCAAGGCCGCGGACGTCAGGACAAGCGGTACGAGCACTATTGGAACGATAGCCCCGGCTCGGGCCCGCAACGGTTGGTTCCTTGATGCCATCTCGTATCGTACCAAAGAGAAGAACACCTTCCAGGCAACCGTGGCACAGGCGAGCGCCAGAGGGGAATTTGTTAGACCTACCGTTGCCGCAGCCCCCGTGCCCACAGCATCGATAACATTGAGGCGGATGCTCGCACCCCAGCGCTTGTTGGCGATCAATCCAGCGTCTACGACTGGCACCAGAAAGCGCGCGGGAAGTCCACCCGCCAGAACCATTAACACCGGAACAACCTGTTCCCATCGCCCACTGACCATCCCAGTGACCGCGTAGCTCACGGCTCCGATCAACAATGCTCCGATACCGACAGCCGCAGCAATGTGAACCGCAAGGGACTGCGACCGCGCGGCACGCGCAGCAGGCGCAACCGCCGACAATTCTGCCATCAAAGACTTCGTCAGCGGCAAGGACACAAGCGAACTGATTCCCACCGTAATCTGGTACGAGAAGAAGTAGATGCCGAGCGCGGCCGGCGACGCCACCAATGATGCGACGATAAAGTCGGCCTGCGTGGGCAGACTCTGTGAAACGGATTGAACAGCCCAAATCAACTGAGTTCGACGCGGCGCTGGCTGCCGGCGAGACCCACCGGCGCCCCCCTTAAAGCTAAGGAAGGCAGCTAGCAACCCTGAGTACGCAATCATCGAAACGCCAAAGGCGACAGGTGAGGCAAACGCCCACGCGATCGCGATCCCGATCGCAACTCTCGTGCCACCGGCGATCCACTGCCACTTTACCACTTCGCCTTGGAGACGCCGCTTAACGAAGCCAGCGTAGAGGAGGCCCGCGTCGCCACTCAGCGGGATGTTCAGGGATACCAAAGCCATCAACAGACCCACCGTGGAATCGCCGAAGGCCATGACACCTGCCGCGACCACGCACCCCACCGCGGCTAAACAAACGTTCACCTTCAGAACGGCGCGACGCGATTCGGCGAGGTGATCCCCGCCGCTCGACAAATAGGCGTTGACCTCGCCAAGGTTCGTTAGAGCCGACACCAGGACGAGCATGGACGTCGCCTGCGCCCATGCCCCGTAGTCCTCAGGAGTGAGCCAGATCGCCATCGCGAACTGGCCAATCGCAGCCGCGGCCTGTGCTCCACCTGTCCCCGCCGACAACACAGCGATGCGTCTTGCGAAGCTGTCTCCCATGGGCAATTTCACTCCCAACCGGGCGCCCTCACCAACGTGATGTTGGGCACATCGACCAGCGAACGCTCATACACGCCCCGGAGCTTGTGATATCCGGACTCCACCAGGAAGGTCCGTGCACCCAGTGCAGCGGCCGGCAGGGCAACATGCAATCGGTTCGTGGCAACTACCTCCGCTCCTGCCAGGCAACTCAGGTAGTTGTCGAAACTAACTAGAGTCGGGTCGCTGATGTCCCAGCCCTGCCGACCAGGCAGGCTACCAAACTCCGCTCTGATGTCCTCCGGAAGGCGGGCTAACAGGTCGGCATTGGCGCTTCGCTGCGAATCACGAACAACCTGACGTCGCACAACCCGCTTTAGGACATCACTCGGCAACCGATTATATGCATTGACCGCCGCTTTGCGACGACGAGATACGCCCAAGACCACGCCCGATCTCATGTCCTTGCCCTCGACACCCAGGCGAGCAACGAGGAGACCGCTCTGTTGGACTGCTCGGTCCTTCCCCGCGCCTGCGACCAGTTCGACCACGTGCTTTCGGCCAGTGACGACCATGTCGTGATCGAGATGAAGTTCGACATGAACACCCGACAGACTCGGCCCCCAGTTGGTCATCAAGTGTCGAAAGGAATGTTCTTCGCGAAGGATCCACACCGTTTCGGCCGTCCGTCCCGCGAAAATCTCAGCAGGATCCCAGGAGTTGAACAATGCGGACGACGGGAAAATCACCAGCGGAATATCAGGTTGATTGATCAGCCAATCCCGCAGAAGTCGTGGCATGCCGTAGGAATCGAGCAACGCGCCATTGGGAGGAACGATCAGAACGTCGGGCTCGGTGGCTGACTCCACGATGTTCAAATCGTCGAACTTCTTCTGGAATGCGTGATGCATGATCGCGTCGCCATTATTTCCCAGCGGCTTGCCGGTTCGCCCACGAAGATCGAACACACTAGCCCTAGCCCCGGCGAATCTTGCCAGCAGGGAATCCAGGTCGCCCGCGGGCCAACCATCAGGCGTTGCCATCTATTTGATCCTTCCTGGAGACGGTAGAGATGAGACTGAGATATTGCTGAGCGACGGCACCGCTGGAAAAGTGCGACATCCCATATCGGCGGCCAGCGACACTGCACTCGAGCCAGAGGTCCTCATCGGCGAGGAGGCGCCCCAGGGACCAGCTGAGCTCACCCACATCACCCACTGGATGCACAAAACCGGCACCCGAGGCACCGACCACCTCCGCCATCGCTCCAGACGACGTGGTCACCACCGGGAGCCCAGCACACATGGCCTCACAGAGGGCTCCAGGCAGTCCTTCGCCTCGGGACGGCAAAGCGAAGACGATCATCTCCTTCGCCAACCAACGCTGCACATCAGACACGTAGCCGGTGACGTGTACCTGGTCGATGATGCCGAGGCGCCTCGCCTCGGACCAGAACTCGCGTTCAAACTGCTGGCTCTCAAAGGGCCCAACGAACAAGGCCCGCGGAGGACCCTCTGGCCCCGGAGCCAGTTCGGCCACGGCGCGGAGGAGATCGATGGCGCCCTTGCGAGCGCCAACTTTGCCTACGAAACCGATCGTCTGCAGAGCGGAGTTCCGCGGCCTCTCTACTGCGAGAACACGTGACAGGTCGACTGCATTGAAGGTCCGGTGCGCTCTACTGCGGGGAAGTCCCCACCAGGCGAGTTCGTCAAGGACTTCCGGTGCCAGCGCCAGACCAGCTGCCGCATGCGAAACCGCTGAGCGCCGAATCCGGCTGGCAGCCCTAAACTTCGAAGTAGATTGCGCCGCCAGATCGCCGCCAGCCATCAGAGGCAAAAGGACGTACGGTACGCGGAACAATCGAGCCGCGGCCGTCGGCACCAGCGAAAAGAGATAGCATCCGTGGACATGCACGACGTCCACACTCCGGTGAAGGCGAACAACCAGCAACGCGGCTTGGAGCGCCCACAACACCTGTCCACGAGGGCCGAGTTGCCCCACGCCCCACGCCCGGAACGACCTATCAGCCCAAGGCGTCGCGGTGCGGCCTAGGAACGTCACAGTTCTTCCGGCGGCCTGGACGGCCTGAAACAGACGTTCAGCGAACACAGCGGGACCGCTGTACTCGCCCGTTCCATAGGGGTTGAGAACAAGAATCCGCGAGGCAGGCGGCCCAACAGCCAAACCGTCAGTCATGATCGACCGGCCTGGCGATCGAATGCAGGGCGGACGCTATCCGACCTGCCTGGGCTTCGCCCGTGTAGCGGTCAGTCACTCGGAGATAGGCGGCTTCCGCGATCTCTTCGCCAGACTCAGCAGCCATCCGGAACGCCTGCTCAAGACACCGTGCCAGAGCCGACACATCTCCGCGGCGATACTGAACGCCGGTCACACCAGCCACCAGCGACTCGGCCTCGGGGTAACGGAGTGGCGGCTCAAGGGTCGCAACGACGGGAACACCGAAGTACAAGGGTTGAACCGCGGCAAGTCCGAAGTTGCCTGGCACCACCGCGATGTCGGCAGCTTCGTAGAGACGCGCCAGACGGTCGCTGTCAGTGACCTCCCCCGCGAAATGCGTCGCCACCTCTGATTCCTCGGCCATACGCTCCAGCTCTCGGCGGAACTCGCCCCCGCCAACGATGATCGCTTGAAACGCCACCGCGCAGGTTTCTGCCGCGGCGTAGAGGTCGCCGAGATTCTTGTCGGGTCTCAATCTCCCTACATGGATGACGGTGGGACAACCTGGGTCCAGGCCAATTTCTGTGCGGCGTGCAACAGGGTCGCGCCTTTGCTGCGCCGGATGGGTCAGCGCCGCAGCGGAAATTGCGCTGTTGTAGACGACGTGGAGTCGCCGTGCATCAAAGCCTTCGGAAAGCGCTTGCTCACGACCGAAGTCGCCATAGAGCAGCAAGGCCGTTGCGTGCCGGTACAGCAGGCGTTTGATGCGGTCACGTCGACCATTCGCCGGCTGCATCCAGCCAATTGTCCAGATCGCCGTTGGGTGCCCAAGCAACCGCAGGGCCGCGAGCAAGACCCAGGTCGACAGAATCGCCGGGTCCCCGTTGAGAACGAACGCGTCATAGCGCCGGCGCCGTCGAATCAGTGCAACTGTCCCCCTCAGCCAACCCATGGGGCCGACACGAATCACCCGCCGCTGAAACACCTCATCAAACTCATCCAGTGAGATAGGTGTGATGTCTCCCCGAGACTCACTGTCGACGTAATAGTCGACCCGAATCCCTTGATCGACTCGCAAAGAGCGAATGGCGGCAGACCGGTAATGCCCTAGCGGTCGAGCGGAAATTAAGGCAATGTTCAACGGGCGGTGATCGTTCACAGTAACTGCTCCACCTTCGTAAATTCATTTTCCCAGGTGAGCCCAGGACCGGTAATGCGCGCTCTTTCGAGAGCCGTTCGATAACCTTGCTCATCCACGACAATTTCCCGCATCGCTTGAGCGATCGCCTCGGCGGAAACATTCGTGAGCCAGCCGGCTCCATTTGATTTGATGAATCGGTGATTCTCCGATAGATTCCCGGCAAGAACAGGACGTTGACTTGCCACGCACTCAAGGATCTTGTTCGAAAGGGAGTCATTTCCCTCGCTGTAGGCCTCGTACAGAGCGAGTCCGACGTGACCCGATCGGTAGGCATCTGCGACCGCGGAGGTGGGAATGCCGGGCAAGACCTGGACACGATCAACCACATCGCGTGTTCTAATGTACTTACGCAAGCCATCCACGTACTCTGCACTACCCTCGCCAATGATATCGAGGGAAACGTGAAGGCCTTCCGGAATCAATGCCATGGCATCGATCAGCATTTCGAATGCTCGCCCCTCAAAAATCGAGCCGACCGTGACGAAACGAAAAGGGTCGGCGACAACAGGGGCACCATAGTCGCCCGCCCACCCCTGCATGGGCGCGTTTCGAACCACCATCGCCGCAGCCACGCCGAATTCGTCGCGCAAGATGTCGGCGTGGCCGGGCGTCACGCACAACACGATGTAGGCGTCGGACCGGACCATCCGTAGCAGAGGACGTTCTACTCGACGAAGTGACGAAAAGAGCGAACCTTTGGTTGCGACGCTGGCGGGTCGCTCATTTATGTCGACGATCGGGCGTGACCGATGAACAATTCGGTGCAGCACCGCGATGGGAATCAGATGAACTCCCTGCACGTGAATCACCTTTGACGGCGTCCGCAGGACCACCGCAAATAGTCGCAGGTAAGCGGGGAGATAGCAGGTCAGCAGATTCACGACCTGATCGCGGGCGCTCGTCCCCGACTTCGGCTTTCTCGTGACCACCTGATGAATATCGATATTGCCATCACGTGTCCTACCGGCCTCGTCGCGGTGGCCCGCGCGACCTGCGCCTTGCAACGAGACGAAGAGGGCCGATCCGCAGGCGACGTCATACTGACGGACAGCCTTCCTAGAGCGGGTGGCGAACTTGTACGGCAGGAGCGACACGACGACAACCTCGTGATACGACCTTCCGTAGTTGCGAGCGGATCCGTTCATGCCGCCATCGCCTTCTGACGATCGGCCCCGGCTTCGATTACCGCATCGAGCATCGGCCGACCATGAATCCAGAGCAAACCCAACAGCACCCAGAGTTGGGTCGTTGCCGTGTAGCTACCGGAGAACTGCAATTGGGCGAGTGCTCCAATAGAGAGAACAGCGACGATGCCGATACTTTCGAAGGTCCGTGACCGAAGGACGCGACCGGCGCGCACAAAGGTGCCGATACACACGGCCGCCGCGATGACGATGCCGATGATCCCGAAATCATTAGCGACCTCAAGGAAAAAATTGTGCGGATACGCGTATGAGCCCCAATCAACCGAGTACGATCCTACCCCGCGGCCCCAAGCAGCGGCATCAACCACGCGTTGCCAGGTGTAGCCGTACAGGTCGATCCGCGCCGCCTTAGACTGATCTTGACCGTCTGCAAACAGCGCGGCGATGCGCTGGGTTCCTCCCGCCCCCTCCACCTGGAGTGTCGTCCAGAGGTAGATCACCGCAACGATCATCAAGATCGCGGTCACAAAACCGGCAACTCTCTGCAATTGCCAGCGCCGATGATATGCAAGGACGAGCACCATGACAGTGGCGCCGACCAGCGCGCCACGGCTTCCGGAAACGACGATCACGCATAGGTTGAGACCCGCGAGCACCAGAAAGACAGGGACCAACAGTCGACGCCTGCCACGAAACAGTTCTGATATGTTCACCCCGAGCGCCATTGCCATCGCCAGACCTACTGTCAGGTGCGTTGTGCCACCGACGTCGTTGAGATTGGCTTCGCCAATGGACGGGCTGCGAACCACGAAGGCCGACAACACCACCGTCAGATAGACACTCACCACAACCATCGGGCGACGCAATGCCAGCGCGGCGTGTGCGGGGACGAAGCAAGCGATGAGCGCGGCCGGCAGGCACAGTGTGAAATACACATAGAGGACGTTTCCCATGACGACCGCCCCTGGATTCATAACCCAAGTCAGTCCAGCGGACACTCCGATCGTCACCACTAGTCCCAGTAGAACCCACCGCCTTCGGTTCATCCGAACGCCTAGAAGTCCTGAGTTTCGCGCCAGGAGAATGCACCCGATGAGCCCCGCCAAAAGCGCGCCGTTGAAGACCTGGAGGCCGATGTCACCGGCCCGGTGCGTTCCCCCCAACGCACCCAACGTTCCGAAGAAGATCGGGCCGGAGAAGAGATAGACGGCTAGGAGCCAACTGGTGAGCGGCGTGGCCTGGTCAGACCGAGCAGCGAGGGATTCGTCCGGCGGCCTCACCGGAGCTCGCGCAGCGCTATCCACGGATCCCCGCCCAGTCGTGGGCGCGCCTGGCCGTAGACAGAATGAAGTTGACCACCCGGCGGGAGGTGTCCGCGATCTCGTAGCCCGCTGGTAGGGAGGGCGGCACGCCCACATCTTCGATGGCACTCTGGATGTTGGCTAGGACATCCTGGACATCGAGTCCCGTCATCAAGATTGCGCCCGCGTCCAACGCCTCCGGACGCTCGATCGAGTCCCGCAAAGTAATGGCTGGGAATCCAAGGATCGACGACTCTTCAGCGATGGTGCCGCTGTCCGACAGCACGCACTTCGATGCCAGTTGCAGCATGTTGTAGTCATGGAACCCAAAGGGCTTAAGCCACCGGACATCACCCTCCACGGTCCTCCCCAGACTCTCCAGTCGTTTGCGCGTCCGTGGATGGGTAGACACAACGATGGGGAGATTCCAGCGCGCGCTGACGGCCGCGATACAGTCGAGAAACATGCTGAGTCGCGCAGAGGAATCGACGTTTTCCTCGCGATGTGCGCTGACCAAAAAGTAGCCACCGGCGTTCAACTCAAGGCGGCTGATGATGTCTGAGGCGTCAATCTGGTCGCGGTTGTCGTTGAGCACTTCGCGCATGGGGGAACCGGTCAGAAGGATCCGGCGCGGGTGCAGCCCCTCGGCGAGGAGGTTGCGGCGGGCATGCTCTGTGTAAACAAGGTTGAAGTCCGCGACGTGGTCGACCAACCGGCGGTTGGTCTCCTCCGGCACATTCTCATCGAAGCAGCGGTTGCCAGCCTCCATGTGGTAGGTGGGAATCCTCATCCGTTTGGCCATTACGGTGGCAATGCAGGAGTTCGTATCACCTAGCACTAGGAATGCGTCGGGCTTCTCCGCCAGGAGCACCTTCTCCGTGCCAACAAGCACCCCACCTAGCACTGCACCAAGCGAACTGGTGTCGACGCCAAGGTAGTGGTCTGGCGCTCGCAGCCCCAGGTCGTCGAAGAAGACCTGGTTGAGTGAGTAGTCGTAGTTCTGGCCCGTGTGCACCAGCACGTGCTCGATGCCCTCGGTCTTGTCGAGGCGGTCGATCACTCGCGCCAACCGGATGATCTCTGGGCGGGTGCCGACAACGGTCATCACCTTCACGGGGTGGGCTCCTGGGCAATCGTCTCGGGGAACTGGTCGGGATTGTTCGGGTCGAGCAACTGATCAGACCAGAACATGGTGATCAGTTCAGTAGAGCCCACGTTACGGACGTTGTGCACCCACAGCACGGGCATGTCGACGAAGGACGGCGTGTCACCGTTGAGGCGGAACGTCACCACCTCATCGTGCAGCAGACGACGAAGCTCGATCTCTGCCTCGCCCTTGACCACGAAGAAGCGCTCCACCTTGTGCAGGTGGTAGTGCTCGCCACGCTTCTGACCCGGGAGGGTGGTGGACATGTAGGCCATGCCTGTACCCCCGTGCGAGCGGACGGTTTCAAAGAGGTCACCGCGGTTATCACTGTGCACCTGCGGGGAGAGGGGCCACATCTCGGGGAAAGACGCAGCGCGGTAGGTGTTGAACAGGTTGCGCATCAACGGCGTGGAGAGATCTGGGATCTCACCACGGGTGCGGTACGTCTCGTGCATGGCCTGGAACGCCTCGAGCACGGCGCTAATCCGGATCGGTTCGCCCGCTACCACGCGGCTGGCATCAGTACCGATGGCTTCGATCAGCGCAGCTGCTGCCCCCTGGGCATGCAGAAGCTCGATCTCCCGGTCTCCAGAGACCGTGGGTGTGCGTCCGTTGATGACCTCGTTAGCAAACGTTGCCACAAAGGAGTTGTACGCAGGCCGGCCATGCTCACCGAACAGGTTGGGCAGCAGTAGCTCCGCGAAGTATCCACCCAGCTCGGCCACGGCCTGCGCCAGCTCCACCGCAGCAGCGGCTTTGCCACGCCCATACGGGTTGTCCTGCTGCGCCTGCACCGAGTTCGCGTACACCACATCGACCGGTCGCCCGTTGCTGCGAAGCGCAGCCACCAAGGTCCGAGCCAGTTCGACGTTGCCTGTCTCGACTAGGTCATCGTGTTCGGCACGGTTCACACCGGCAATGTGGATGACGGCGTCCGCGTCGAGCAATTTGGCGGCCAGCGTGGCTGGGTCAGCAAAGTCCTCACGTCCCAGACGGACGGGCTCAACCTGATGCAGCGCCCGCAGACGGCAGGCCGTGTGCCACCCGAGGAAGCCGTGGCCTCCGGTGATCGCGATCTTCATATGCTCATTCCTCCGATGCTGGGGTCAACTGGGTCATCTGCCCTATCAGCCATCCACTGTCGAGGCTCGTAAGGCGCGATCAAGTTTGGCCGCGCCCACCGCTGCGCTCAGATTTGCCTCGTAGAAGTTCCGTCCCCGCACACCAAGCGCACGGAGCGTTTCTCGATCTGTACCCGCCGCTGTGATGAATCGATCTGCCAAGGCATCAATGTCGCCAGCCGGGCAACTCCATCCCGCGCCAGACTCGTCAGTGAGCCGTGCGGCATCACCCGGAGCTGATGTAATGAGCGGCTGCCCACTCGCGAGAATTGCCTGAATTTTGCTGGGCATCGTGATGTAAAAGAGAGGATCGTCTCGCAGTGATACCAGCTGTACGTCCGCATCCGCGAGGGCTTGAGCCATCTCGCCCAGCGGCCGGGTGCCTTCGAACTTGACGTGCTCGCTCACACCGAGCTCTTGCGCGAGGGACCGAAGACTTTCCTCCGCGACTCCCGAACCAATCAGACGCAAGGTAACTGGTGACGCCTTGCGAGCAATTTTCAAAGCGCGTATTGCCGTATCCAAGCCTTGGACGTGACCCAGACTTCCTGCATACATGATTTCGAAATCGCGCCCGACGCGATCTGTTCCGGCAAAGGGAAAGAAGGCCTGCTCGTCAACCCAATTGTAGACCACTTCGATCTTGTCGCAATCAACCCCCCGCTCGATGAGCAAATCTTTCGCTCCGGGCGAGATGACAAGGATTCGATCCACTGCTCGATATGTCCCGTTGCACATAGCGTGCAGGATGCGCTCGGCCATTGGTGCGAATCTCGCGGGAACCATCCCGGTGGCGGTAACACTGTCCGGCCAAATGTCTTGGATATAGATAACCACGGGTCGTCGCAGTACTTTTCGCGCAAACCATCCAGCCATTCCCACGGTGGCAGACGTATAGTATACAAGAACGGCATCAGATCGACGGGCCAGGAAGGCTCCGATGGTGCTCGAAGAGACCATAAAGCTCAAGAAGTTTAAAATGCGCCCCGTCACAGAGGTGCCGTGACTCGGATAGAGTGGTATGCGGTGAACGAGAATGTCATGACGCTGCTCTTTGGTGTGAAACCAAATCCGATATTCAGGATAAATGCGACCCGAAGGGTAGTTCGGGTATCCCGTTATCACTTCCACATCATTTCCCTGAGCGCGTAACGCCCTGGCAATTGATCCCGGGATTGCAGCGGAGCCCGTTTCTGGGTCATACCATTGTGTAATGACTGAGATCTTCATCAGGCGTTCTCCTTGGAAAGCAACAACACCGGCGAAATCAGATAGGTGAGTGTCGCAAGGCAGAGGGCAAGCACGGACCACCACGCGAAATCCTGTCCAGCCAGCCCCACCAGGGCACAGACCAGTGCGGCTGCACCGATGCACAGCACCGCGCTGCTGGTGTGGGACCACCCGCCATCGACAAGACGTTGATAGACGTGCTCACGGTGAGCTTCGGTGAGCGGCCGCCGTCCGCGGTAGCGCTTGATCAGCACCCACCCGGTGTCAGCACCGTAGATGACGAGCGGCGCCAGGGCCCACAGCCAGGGAAAGCCCGAGGTCAGTGCAAGGGCACTGAGGCCAACGATGAAGACTCCAATGCCGTAACTGCCAACATCCCCCAGGAACACCCTGGCCCGGGGCGCGTTCCACGGGAGGAAACCCAAAGCGGCACCGGCGAGGACCAGCCCGAGGACATGCAAGAGCTCATGACCCTGGTCGTGCCCGGCCCAAGCCCACCAACCACCCACCATGGCAGCGGCCAACCCCGAGATGCCGTTGATGCCATCCATGAAGTTGTAGGCATTCACGTAACCGGCGATGGCGATGGCCAGGACAGGGAGCCACCACCACGAGACTGTGCCCGCCGCGAGAAATGAAGTCGCGAGCGCCAGCGCGGCCACAATCTGAGCACCAAGACGGACCCCACTGGGCAACGATCGCAGGTCATCGATAAGTCCCACGGCACCCATGAGTGCGGCTACGACTAGGAGTACCACCAGTTGCGTGCTGAGTTGGCCCAGAGTCGCGGCCACCGCACAAATCGTGAACACCACGGCCACCCCGCCACCCCGTGGCACCGGCAGGGTGTGTGACGAACGGTGGTTCGGAACGTCCATGAACTGCGCCCGACGTAGCACCGGGATGGCGACTCCAGTAAGCACCAGTGCCGCCAGCAGGGCCCCGAGGAAGGCAGTCATCGGTCGACGGTCACCAATCGACGGAAGGTCTCAAGTGAGTTGAGCAACTCAAGGACGCCGTCGACATCGAGCCGCTCGGTGTTGTGCGAGTGGTAGTCGTCCATCGTCGACCCCTGCTCGTCGCCCTCATCGAAGAATTGGTCGTAATTGAGGTCGCGGGCATCGACGGAGACTCGGTAGTACTGCCCTTGGTCCTCAGCGCGCGTGAGCTCCTCGCGAGTCGCGAGAGTCTCGTACAGCTTCTCGCCGTGGCGAGTACCGATTACCTGCAGTTCAGGTTCCACCCCCAGTGCCTTGGCCACCGCCCGAGCCAGCACCTCGACAGTGGAAGCCGGTGCCTTGCGGATGAACAAATCGCCGGGATCGGCATGTTCGAAGGCATGATCAACCAGGAACACGGCCTCCTCCAAGGACATGAGGAAGCGGGTCATTTTCGGGTCGGTCAACGTCAGCGGCTTGCCGGCCCTGAGCTGCTCGATGAAGAGCGGGATCACTGAACCACGCGAGCACATGACGTTTCCGTAGCGGACAGTCGAGACAGTGGTGCGAGCCGTGGGGTTGTTCCGAGCGAAGGCTTGAGCGATCTTCTCCATCATTGCTTTAGAGAGACCCATGGCATTGACCGGATACGCAGCCTTGTCCGTGCCCAGGCAGACCAAGGAGTGCACTCCGTTGGCGTTGCTGGCCTCAATCACATTCGCAGACCCCAACACATTGGTTCGGACCGCCTCCATCGGGAAGAACTCGCAGCTAGGGACCTGCTTGAGCGCTGCCGCGTGGAAGACGAAGTCCACTCCGCGAGTGGCTCGGTCGACGCTGTCATAGTCGCGAACGTCACCGATGTAGAAGCGCACCCGGGAGTCTCCAAGCGCCCGCCGCATGTCGTCCTGTTTGAGCTCATCGCGACTGAAGACCCGGATCTCACGTACGTCCGACTCCAGCAGTTGCCGTACTACCGTCGATCCGAAGGATCCGGTGCCTCCAGTGACCAGGACTGTTGCCTGGTTGGCAGCCGTCATCACATGCACTTGGCTTCGCTCCCGCATCTCATCGGCTTGCACAAGTCTGGACCGTGATGGTCCTCCTTGTAGCCTTGCTGTTGCCCGATCACTTCTTACGATCTCGGGTGAGTATCTGTGTAGTCCATCGTGCGGCCAGCGCCCCGATGAGGCCACCCAACGTATTGGACACGATGTCGACGTATTGCGCCGAACGAGCATCCAAGAAGAGTGCCTGGATCAGCTCCACGCCTATCGAGCCCAAGAACGCGATGACCACCCAGTCGGTCCAACGGAACCGTGGGAAGACCCAGGTGCCGAGAAACGGGATCGGGGCGAACATGAGCGCGTTGAGCGCGAACTCGACTCGCGCCCCCGTCACCACTGTCGGATCAAGCCCCAGCCGGTAAAGCAGATCGGCGAGGTCACCGACTGTGCCAGAGGCGATATCAGGGACCGGCTGGAAGACGATGAAGGCGACCACAGCGACATAGAGCCCCAGCAGGACACGGGGCAGCACTACTGCGCGGGAGGTCACCGGAGCATTGTCCCTGCCAGAGACAGGCACAGCCGTCAGAACCACCGCGTCTGGACGCCCGGCATCCGGACTCGGGTCCTGGTCGATCTCGGTCACCTCGGGCGCGACTGGCAAGCCCGTAGGTATGGCGGTCACAGGGCCTCGACCGTCGCCGCCCGGGGTTGTTGGATGATCCTCGGTGCCACCACTCCAAGATCGCACAGGTCGCGCAGGTCGTGGGCCGCCGTCTCCAGGCCCGAACGGGCGAGACGATCCAGCGCACTCTCGGTACCGGTCGCCTCGACCCGTACGTGAGAGACCAGCGGGTGTACCGGCCGGTTGTCGAGCTCGACGTCGGAGCGCAGAATCTCATCCATCTTCTCGCCGTCGCGCAGCCCGGTATAGACGATATCGATCCCCCGCCCGGACTGGCGGATCAGCTCGCGGGCGACGTCGTCGATCTTCACTGGCTCCCCCATGTCGAGAATCAGCACCTCGCCGTCGCTGCCGATCGCCCCGGCCTGCAGTACCAGCTGCACCGCCTCGGCCACCGTCATGAAATACCGGGTGACATCAGGGTGGGTCACGGTGACCGGACCACCCAGGGCGATCTGCGCGGCAAACGTGGTGAGCACCGAACCCCGGCTGCCCAGCACATTGCCGAACCGGACGCTGAGGTAGGTGCCCGGAGCACGCGCCGCAAAGTCGGCCGTCAGCCGCTCCGCGACCCGCTTGGAATAGCCGAGCACACTGGTGGGGTCGGCCGCCTTGTCGGTGGAGATGTTGACGAACCGCTCCACCCCTGCCCGGCGGGCCGCCTCCAGCACATTCGCGGTGCCCAACGCGTTGGTCTTGACCGCCTCGAGCGGGTACTGCTCCAGCATCGGCAGGTGCTTGAGCGCCGCCGCGTGGAAGACGACCTCGGGCCGGCGCTCGTCGAAGATCGCGTTCAAGGCATCGGTATCGCGGATGTCGCACAGGATCACGTCCGGGGTGTCGAGCAACGCGTGACCGTGGATGGAGAGCTGCACCCCGTGCAGCCCCGACTCGTCGCGGTCGAGCATCATCAGCTCGGCCGGATGCCACTTGGAGATCTGTCGCGCCAGCTCCGAGCCGATGGAGCCACCGGCCCCGGTGACCAGCACCCGTTTGCCGTTGAGGAAGTCGGCGATCGAGGAGATGTCGGTCTCGATCGCGTTGCGACCGAGCAGGTCGGTGATGTTGATGTCGCGCACGTCGCGGATGCTGACCCGGCTGCCGAGCAGCTCGGCGACCGGCGGCACCACCTTGACGTCGACACCCAACGCCGCGCAGCGCTCCGAGACGTCGACGATGAACTCGCTGGCCACCGAAGGGATCGCGATCACCACGGTGTCGATCGCCTGCGTCTCGACCACGGACTCCAACGCGGCCACAGTGTCTTCGACCGCCACCCCCTCGTAGCGGAAGTGCCGACGCCACGGGTCGTCGTCGAGGAAGGCGACCGGGCGGTAGGGCGAGGAGACGTTGCCGATCATCGAGCGCACCAACTGCTGGCCCGCCTCACCGGCACCGACCACCAGGGTCCGTACCGCCTCACCGCTGCGGTTCCAGCCGGTACGCATCGCGTAGCGACGCCAGGCCGCCCGGGCCACGATCATCAACCCGGCCGCCGCGATCGGCGCGCCCACCGGCACCGTGCGGGCCACCGGGTGCGGGTCGAGCAGCAGGTTGAACAGCGAACACAGCAGCGTTGTCACCACCGCGACCGCGGCGAGCAGCACCGTCTCTTCCGAACTGGCCACGATGGCCCGCCCGCGGTAAAGCTTGACCTGCCAGCAGAGCACCAGATGAACAGCCGCAGCGAACGCGGCTACCAAGAAGATCCCGCCCCATGGCACAGCGGCATCGTCGTAACGCAGACTGCCGAGAACTGCGAAAGCTACGAGGAGTGCGAGTACATCAGTCGATATCAAGATCCGTACGCGGAAACGGCGCATACCCGCCGTGATGCGCACATGATCGCGCAACATTCTCAAAATTCCCAACCCGTTCAAACGTCCGACTACAGAGGGTCGCACGCCCCCCGCAGCGACATTTCGAATACTAGACGGGAATTCGGGCTCGCGTGGCGATTTAGCACTTTCCGTCGCAACCACTCGATCGGCGTCCACCGACGGTTCGACTGTCGGCGGACGCCTCACTCCACGGTGACGGACTTGGCCAGGTTGCGCGGTTTGTCGATGTCGAGCCCGATGCTCTGAGCCGCGTGGTAGGCCAGCAGTTGCAGTGGGATGGTGAGCAGGATCGGGTCGATCTCACGCTCGTTCTTGGGTACGTCGATGCGTTCGACCACGGCCGCCAGATCACCCAGATCGACACCGGCGTGGGTGATCACCACCAGCGGGCCGCCGCGGGCGTCGATCTCGTGCAGCGCGGCGATATTGCGCTCGACGAGCTCGTCGTCGGGCACCAGGGCGATCGTCGGCAGGTCAGGTGAAATGAGCGCCAGCGGACCGTGCTTGAGTTCACTGGTCTGGTAGGCCTCGGCGTGCCGGTAGGTGATCTCCTTGAACTTCTGGGCTCCCTCGCGCGCCACCGGGAAGCCCCGCACCCGACCGATGAAGAACAGGCTCGGGGCGTCGACCAACCGCTGGGCGATCAACGCGAGTTGCGGCTCGATGGCCAAGATCGCCTCGATCTGCTCCGGAACCCGGCCCAGTCCCGCCACCAACCGGCTGCCCTCGGCCAGCGACAGGTCACGCACCCGGCCCAACTGCACCGCCAGCATCGCGAAGGCGAGGAACATATTGGTCAGCGCCTTGGTGGAGGCCACCGCCACCTCGGGGCCCGAATGCAGGTAGATGCCGCCGTCTACCTGGCGGGCGATCGCGGAGCCGACCACGTTCACCACACCGATCACCTGACCGCCCTTGCGCTGGATCTCTTGGACGGCCAGCAGGGTGTCGATGGTCTCCCCGGACTGGCTGACCACCACATAGAGCGTGTCGGGCTCGATGATCGGGTTGCGGTAACGGAACTCGCTCGCGGCCTCCGCATCGGCGGGCACCCGGGCCAACTCCTCGATCAGCCCGGCGCCCATCTGCCCGACGTAGTAGGCCGAACCACAGCCCAGGATCTTGACCCGACGGAACGCGCGCAGTTCGCGGGCGTCGAGGTTCAGCCCACCCAGGTGGCTGGTGCCGTAGCGCTCATCGAGCCGACCCCGCAGTACCGCCTCGGCGCGGGCCGGCTGCTCCAGCATCTCCTTGCGCATGAAGGACTCGTGCTCGCCGGCCTCGTAGGCCTCCGGGTCCACGTCGACCAGCTCGGCGACCCGCTGCACCGCGATCATCCCGGTCGGGTCGAGGCGGTAGGTGCTGAAGCCCTCGGCGGTGAGGGTGGCCATCTCGCCGTCCTCGAGAAGCACCACGTTGGTGGTGTAGCGAACCAGCGCGGCGAGGTCGGAGGCGACGTGCATCTCGCCGTTGCCGACCCCGATGATCAGCGGGCTGCCGTTGCGGGCCACCACCAGCCGGTCGGGGAAGTCGACGTGGGTCACCGCGATGCCGTAGGTGCCGTCGACCCGGGCCAACGCGTCGGCGACCCGCTCCTCGAGGGTGGCAGCGGTACCGCGGGCGATCAGGTGCACCAGCACCTCGGTGTCGGTGTCTGCGGTGAGAGTGACCCCGGCCGCGACCAACTCGGTCCGCAGCGCGGCGGCGTTTTCGATGATGCCGTTGTGCACCAGCGCCACCCGGGTGGCCTCATCGGTGTGCGGGTGGGCGTTCTCATCGGTCGCCGGACCGTGCGTGGCCCACCGGGTGTGCCCGATACCGATCGTTCCCGACAAGTGTGCCGGCAGTACGTCGGCCAGGGCCCGGACCCGGCCGGCCTGCTTGGCCACCCCCAGGTCGCCCTCGGTCAGCACCGCGACGCCCACCGAGTCGTAGCCGCGGTGCTCCAGCCGGGTGAGTCCCTCCAACACCAGCGGCGCCGCCTCCTGGTGACCGATATAGCCGACGATTCCGCACATGTGTGTTCCTCCTTGATACCGAGAGTCGTGTCCGTCGAGCCGATTGGACCGTTCGATCCGAGAAACTGTGGTGAGCCGAGTCAGGCCTGCTGCTGAGCCGGCTCCTGACCCGACAACTCCGGGTCGGGCGCGTAACCGTAGCCATACCCGTAGCCGTAGCTGCCGTGTCTGCCCTTGACGGGCGCCATGTTGAGTACGAAGCCCTTGAGCTGCGCGTCCACCCCGGCCAGCCGCTCCGCCGCGTGGGTCACCTGCTCGCGGGTGGTCTTGCCGTACCGGACCACCAGGATCGCCCCGTCGGCCAGGTCCGCCAGCAATGCGGCGTCGGTGACCGGGAGCAGCGGTGGTGAGTCGATCAAGACCACGTCGTAGGTCTCCCGGGCCTCGCTCAGGAGTCGGCGCATCGCCTGGGACTGCAACAGCTCGGCCGGGTTCGGCGGAATCTGCCCGGCGGGCAGCACGTCGAGACCCGAAGACTCGTGCTCCGTGACCACGTCGCGCCACTCGACCTTGCCGACCAGCGCATTGGTCAGGCCGATCGCGCCGTCGACTCCGAGCATTCCGGCGGCCCGCGGGCGGCGTAGGTCCGCCTCGATCAGCAGCACCCGCAACCCGCCCTGGGCCAGGCTCAGCGCGAGGTTGACCGAGGTAGAGGTCTTGCCCTCCTCGGGCAGCGCGGAGGTGACCACATAAACCTTGTGTGACTGGTCGACGTCGACGAACTGGATGTTGGTACGCAGCACCCGGAACGCCTCGGCGCGCGGAGCGTGCGGGGTGACATCGGTGACCAGCGGATGGGTCTTGATGGTCTGGTCGAACCCGATCGTGCCCAGCACGGTGCCCTCGACGGCCTCGGCCAACTCGTCGGCGTTCCTGATCCGGGTGTCCAGCGCGTTGCGGAGCACCGCCAGGCCGAACCCGAGCATCGCACCCAGCACCAGACCCAACGCGATATTACGCTTCGGTCGCGGCGAGACCGGAGCCGAGGAGTAGGAGGCGGCGTCGACGATGGTCGCCTTGATCGGCGCCTGGGTCTCACCGGTAGGTGTCTCGAGCTCGCGGACCAGGTCGGTGAGCTGCTCGGCATAGGACTGGGTGATCAGCTGGGCCTGGTGGGCGTCGTCGTCGGTCACCGTGATGTCCAGGTTGACCGTGTCGACCACGGCCGTGGCCGAGACCTGTGCGGCCAGCGTCTCGGGGGTGAGCTTCAGGCCGGTGTCGGTGATCACCCGCTGGGCCAGCTCGCGGCTGCCGATCAGGTTGGCGTAGGACTTGACCCGCTGCGCCGAGAACTGACCGCCCTGCAGCAGCGAGCTGTCGCTCGACTGTGCGGTGGTCACGAACAGGCGCGCGCTCGAGGAGTACTGCGGGGTCTGCAGCGCGGTGAGGCCGGCGGCGGCCGCCCCCGCGATGACCGTGATCAGCAGGATCGAGATCCAGCGGCGACGCAGCAACTGCAGATAGTCACGGAGTTCCACAGCTGGATCCCCTTTCCCGAGGCATGTCCATCATCATCAGTTCGCACAGGTGCTGGTGAGCACCCGTGTGTTGTCCTTCCGCTCGATCGTCGGGGTCATCGTGACGTGGGTGTCGCCGGTCTGGCCGGGGCCACTGGTCATCTTCCAGGCCAGGTCGACGGTCTGGCCCGGGGTGAGCTGGATGTAGGTCATCGCCACCGGGCGTCCGTCGTCGTCGACCGAGACCACGTCGGAGGCGACCCCGTTGAGCTCCATGCCGCTCACCGACCCCCCGTCGGGGCCGAAGATCCGTACCGCCAGCAGCTGGTTGCCCGGGTCGGTACCGAGCCGGCCGCCACCGGTGATCGAGGACGGTAGCGAGGCCGCGTCGGCGGGCGCACTCGAATGCAGCCGCGCCTTGGCGGTGTAGCTCTGCGCCGAGCCGCGACAGGTGGTCGCGGCGACGTCGACGTCGTAGCTCAGGTAGTAGGACATCTTGGAGCCGGTCATGTCGCTGACCGTGACCGCGATGTCGGGCTCGTTCGGGTCGGCGGTGGTGAACTCACCGGCGATCGAGGTGCCAGCCCACTGCTGCTGGGTGGCCTCGTCGAAGGAGTGCACCGCGATCCGTCGCTCGGAGACCGCCCGGCCCAGCCCCTCCAGCGCCCCGGTCGGGTTGCTCAGGCCGGTGGTGAACCGCTTGAAGGTCTCGGCGGCCACGTCGGCGAAGAACTGGTCCTGCTCGGCGGGTTCGAGACGTAGATAGGTGTTGTGCAGCAGTTCGTCGACCGCATTCGCCCCGGTCACCTTCACCCCGTCGACCACGACGGGCTGGGTCGCCTCCAACAGGTAGCTGATCGCCACCGCGTCCACGAAGACCACGCCGTCGATCGGTCGCTGCGGATGCTGCTGCTCCCAGCGGGCCCGCATCAGGTCGGCCGCTCGGGGCACGTCGGGGGTCAGCGTCGCGTTCACGAAATAGGTGCCGAAGACGTCGCCGTAGAGCTCTGTCTCGGCGTGAGTCAACGGCAACGCAGGCTTGTCGGCCTCACCGAGCGACCCTCCGGTGACATGCTCGGTCAGGTCCAGGTGGCCATTCTCGGCCTCGACATAGGAGGCTGCACCGACCATGCCGCCCATCCCCCGAAGCTCCGCGTTGTTCTCGAAGGCCAGCAGGTAATGCCGCGGGCCGTCGGCGCCGAGCATCGTCGGGAGCACCTGGGTCGCGATGGCCGCCGAGTCGAGTGCCTCGGACGCCCGATCGACCTGATCGCGGAACTCCTTGAACTTGGCGTTCAGTCGACCCACGAAGCCGGAGTCGTCGACCCCGGCCAGCTCGGCCCCGGCCACCGCGAATGCCTGGTCGGCCTGCGCGACGGGAGCCTGCAACTGCTGGACGACGCTCAGGTCGATCGCGCCGCCCTTGGGCAGCAACTCCTCGAACCGGTCGGAGGCCGACATCAGGGGGCCGACGCCGTCGTCGGCGAGGTCGGCCAGCACCCGGCTGGTGGTCTCGATGCCGGCCGCGTCGTCGCCGAAGATCGGCACCTTCGTGAGCACCGACCAGGTCAGGCCCGAGGTGCGCTTCGCCGCCGATGTGCTGGCCTCGCGCAGCGTGCTCAACTGGCTGTCGAGTGCGGTGGTATCGCGCGCCACCACCGCGTCCTGGATCCGCTGACTGGCACTGACGGCCCGGTTCAGGTCCTTGTTGACCTGCCAGACCAGCCAGCCGGCCCAGGCCAGGGCCACCACGATCACAGATGCGGCCGTCCAGGCCCACACCTTCTTCGACTTCAGCATCAGGCCCCGTCATTCGGTTCGTGCATAGAGGAAGGCCCCAGGGTTGAACCCATGGGGCCCTCACTCAAGAAACGTGGGTCGGGCGATCGACCCGGATCAGCGACGTCGAGGTCACTTGACCTTGACGGTCACCTTCGAGGTGGAGTTGCCGTACACGCCGGAGCCCTTGAACTTGACGGTGCACTTCCAGGTGCCCTTGCGGAGCTTGCCGGTCTGGGCGACGCCCTTCTTGACCTTCTTGTTGGCCTTGACCTTCTTGCCCTTGGCGGGGCCCTTGGTGGCCTTGCAGGTCACCTTCGCCTTGCCCTTGGGCTTGGTGTTACCAGAAGCCGAGAGCTTGATCTTCGCCTTCTTGTTGGCCTTGGCCTTGACCTTGCCCTTGGCCGGCTTGACCTTGACGGTACCCGTGTAGGGGTCGGCGGTCGCGGTGGTCGCACCGACACCGATCAGGCCCACAGACATCAGGGAAACAGCCAACAGGATGGCGGCGATCTTCTTCATATGAACTCTCTCTACGCATGTTGGACCCTGTCGATCCCGTATTCCGGCAGGGCAGAGACACTCTCTCACAGATGCCGGAGGACGGAAGGCGTTTCCGGCGAAACGAGGGAAACCTCCTCATCCCGCCCGTATCGAGGCAGGGACGGGGCGTACTCGCGCACCACTGGACCGACCCCCGTTCCGCGGTCCAGTGGTACTAGCCCGCAGTCGGCTAGCGCCCACTTCGGATGTTCCACAACGTAGTGCCCTACGCCCCACGAAGGCATCACTCTGGGTGTCGTCCGAAACGACGACACCTCTGGCAGATGCAACGGTGAGCTCAGCGAGAAGCACGCCCGCCATTGCGAAGCAGGACCTTCTTCTTCGCCCGGGCGAAGTGCCTAGTGGGCTTGAGCACCACCTTGACCCGGCTCTTGCGTGTGTCCCCGAGCCGTGGTCGGGGCACTGCGACTCGCGCACGACCATGACGCATCCTCGCGGTTGCGATGGTGTGGCCTCGGCGGACGACTGCGACCACGCCGCGGGGACGCCCCTTGGGCGACGAGGCCCGCACCCGGATCGTGAACGAATCAACGTGGGCGCGAACCCGGACCCGCAGGCGAGGTCTCTGTACCACCCTGACGCGCTTCGTTGCCTTCGTGGCGTCATCGCCGATCACGTGCAGCAGGTACCGACCCGGCTTGGTCTTACGCGGTACGCGCAGCAGCATCGGACCTGGGCCGGACGAGGACGCGGCGGCCAACACCTTGTGCCCTTGGGCCTTCCCCGCGGCCGGGCTCAGCCACGCCACGTGAGCGGAGTCGTTGTGGGGTACCCGGACCCGCAGGATCCGCCCGGCGACGGCTCGACGGGGCTTCCATCGAACGCCCTTCGCGACGGATCGGGGAGGCGTCAGAGTAGTGCGGGCGTCGGTCGTGACGGTCTTCGCTGTCGCGTGACCGACTCGGCCCTCAGCGTCGGTCACCCGTACTCCGAACGTATGCGCTCCGGCGGGGAGTACGACGGCCTGGGTGTCACGATCGTTCGACACCTCGTAGGTTCCGTCCCCGTCCAGGTCGAACTGGAACGTCGCGGGTCGAGCACTGACGATCGTGGCTGCAGCGGAGATCACTGTCAGGTGGCCGGTAAGCGACGGCGACACATGAAGTGCCGCCTGAGGGGCGGCTACCGTCTCGGCCACGACGTCATTCATCAGCTCCGCGACGGACCCGTCTTCGCCGATCTCATAATTCTGGCCGCCGACCTCACTGATGATCGAGTCGAGCTGTCCCGTGAGTTCGTAGTCTGACGACAACCCGAAGATCCGCGGGGCATCCGAGCTGACGCCGCCGACAGCATCAGCAGCCGTTCTGGTCAGACCTACCGCGCGGCGCGGCGTCACCCCGAGTCCCAGCGACTTGAGGTACCTGGTTACCGAAGCCGCGGTGTAACCCGTCACCGGCTCGGGGTCGTGAGCGGGTGCGTCTCCGAGGACTGCGATCGCCCGGACCGTTCCGCTGGACCAGCCAGCTCGTGCGGCTTCGATGATCCCGCTATAGACAGCCTCGGGCGTATCCCCGCCTCCGTCGGCGTAGAGACCGGTGAGTCCCCTCTGGAAGCGGCCGACGTCACGCGTCAAGGGGACCACGGTGCGCGCAACGAAGTCATCTCCGTGATCTCGGTATTCGACCAGCCCTACTCTGCCGCCCGGGCCGGTACCGAGCACCTTCTGCCCGATTGAGGCAGCCGCCTCAACGGCGCCTTCAATATAAGGGTCCATCGAACCGGTGGTATCGACGGCGAACATGACCTCCACCTGCTTGGCAAAGCTGGTGGATGAACCCGACCCTTTCACTGCAGCCTTCACGATGCCTGCCAAGAGGCGGCCTTGCTGCTTCTTCTCGGCAGGTGTGGTGAAGTAATTGGTGTGCTCCCCGATTCCGTAGGGACCGAGGTCACAGATGACATCGTTATCGTGGCAGAAACTCATGGCAGTCGATGGCTTGATCGTGTAGTACCGGTCCAACTCGGCTCGTATTCCTTGCCAGTTGAACCGGTAGACGCCCTGACCGTTCGCGCCCTTCCCCGTGGTACCCGGAGCGTTGGGCTTCTGGAACGGGTCACCTAAGAGGTACAGGCTCGCGACTCGGCTGCGCAGTGCCTCGAACGTCCACCGAGCGGCCATCGCCCCTTGCGAATATCCGACCAGCACCCACCTGGTCGTCGGACAGTTCGACGGCTGAGCTCGCTGGAATTCCCCAACCTTCCGGATCGCTGCGATCGCCCCGTCGGTCGCCCCTTGATAGATCCTGGACTCGGCGGGAAAGAAGCGGCTCGCCTCGAACATCACGTCGACCTCCGGCGGGTCGTAACCATCGTCAATGGAGAGCCCGACGATCGGCACACCTGCGAGCGAAGCGTCATAGCTATCGGAGTAGGCGTACTCGCGTAAGAGTCGTTGGAGAGTCGGCCCTTCGTATCCGTTGGATTTCTGGGACTTGTAGCTCTGAGGAGCAACCGGATCCTCACCAGAGCCTCGAAACGCCATGATCGCTACCGGCGTGCACCCAGCCGCTGCTGCTCCGACCAGGTGCGGAGCGCCGGTAGCAGGTGGGCTCACTCCCCACGTCGCTGCCGCTCCGGTGATTGCGACAGCGAGGGTAAGGACCGCGACGGCGACCGAACGAAGCAAGGAGGGCGTGCTTCGTGGTCGATGGTGCATCGGCTGGCTCATGGCGGTGAAGTTAATCGGTATCCGCACCGTCAACGTCGGTTTTGATGTCCCCCGATCGGACGACAGTGAAACAAGCGTTCTCCCAGTACAATCAAGGTTTTCCCACTATGGTCGGCTCTCGTGCAACGGTCCTGGGAACGGTCGGTCGATCGCGCGGTGCTGATCTGCGCGGGATTTCTCGCCACGGTCCAACTCCTGGCCACCACCGGTGCGCTGGGCACCGGCGACGACCGGACCCGGGTGGCGCTCATCGTCTTGATGGGCAGCCAGGCCACATTCGGGATCCTCTGCTTCGTCGGCGCCCGGCTTCGCTCCCCGGCCCGGCTGACCGGACCGGCACTGCTGGCCGCGCTCGCGGGATTGGGCGCCGTCGCTCTAGCCGGGGCCGGGGAGCTACCCGACTTCGCCACGCACACCCTGCCGGCCAACGCCATCCAGACGCTCCAGCTGGTGGCGATCGGCTTTCTGACCCGGCCGATCCTGGCGACCGGACTGGTGTTGGCCACCTGTCCGTTGGCGGTGCTCTCACTGCGCCCCTCGGGACTGTCGACCTGGGCCGCGATCGACGAGTGGATCCTTCCCGCCGCCTCCTCGATCGCGATCATCGTGGTCGTCGGTGTGCTGCGCGGCGGTGCGGCATATGCCGACGCGCTGATCGCTCGAAACCGGTTCGAGTCGGCCGCGGCGACCGCGGCCGCGAACGCGGACCTCGCCGTGGAGGAGGCACATCGCGTCCTGCATGACGAGGTGATCACCGCACTGCGCGGGATCGAGCTGAACGTGCCCACGGTGACTCGTGACCAGGCCTGCCGTAGCGCGTTGACGGCTCTCTCGCGCACCCGGGGCGAGGACCCGGGCGGCCACACCAGGGCCTTCGCCTCCTTGTCGACCTCGACCGGCGTGGCGGTGCGGGTACGCGACGAGGGCTGGCCGACGGCACCACCACCGCGGGTGGTCGAGGCGATGCGGGGCGCGGCCACCGAGGCCCTACGCAATGTGGAGCGTCACGCCCAGGCCACGGGCGCCGAGCTTCTGCTCGACGGTGCCGCGGACCATGTCAGCGTGGAGATCCGCGACGACGGCACCGGGTTCGATACCGGCCTTCACCACGGGTTCGGCATCCGCGAGTCCATCGTCGGCCGGATGGCGGCGATCGGCGGCGCGGCGGAGGTCACCTCGAGCCCGACCGGCACCACGGTCCGGCTGATGTGGCCCCGACCGGCCGGACACGACGCCGACGACACGACCCCGTCGCCCCTGCAGCACAGCGCACCCGCCTATCTATGGGTCGGAGTCGCCCCCGCGGTAGCCAACCTGCTGCTCGCGATACGCCACCCCGGCGATCATCCGGCGCTCGCCCTGACGATCTGGCTCGCGGTGACCGCGCTGCTGGTCATCGTGGCGCGCCGGCTGTCCGACGGTGCACCGCCCCTGCGGTTCGTCGCCCTGGCCACCCTCACCACCCTGGGCCTGCTGGTGGCCGGGCTGGCCGTCGCCGGGAATGGCGCGCTGCTGTCCCTCGACTCGTGGGTGCTCGGCTACTGCGGCATCGTGCTGACCATTCTCGCCTTCGAGGCACCCGTGCTCTGGTCGCTGGGCACCCTCATCGTCAATCTGCTGCTGGTCGCCGGCTGGGCGGCTCTCGATCCGACGCTGCGACCACTGGAGCCCGTCGGCTCGCTGGGCACGGTCGTCCTGGTCATCGGCACCGGCATCCTCCTCGGTGCCGCACTGCGCCGGAGCGTCCGGATCATCTCCGAAGCCGAGGCCGACCGGGCGGCACAGCAAGAGGAACGGGCCTGGCGGGCGCAGCGTCGCCGAGCCCGCGAAGTACATCTGGTGCACCTCGACTCCGACGTGGTCCCGTTCTTCGAGGCGCTTCTCGACAGCACCGCCGACGACCCGGCGCCGAGGGCTGCCGTGCTCTCGGCCCAGTGCCGCGACCAGCTCTACCTCACCCAGCCGCTGCCCGAGCACACCCGGACTGCCGCCCGGGACGCGCGATACCGAGGCGTCACCCTCACCATCCGGACCTCGACCGGACACGGACAGGTGCCGACGGCCGGCTGGCGCGCCCTGGACGCGATCCTCGCCGCCGCGGGCCCGAGCCACACCGTCACCGTCGTGCCGTCCCGGGGCAGCACGGCCAGCGTCCGGATCGTGATCGTGCCACCCATCGAGGTGGGGGCGCTACCCGGAGCCCAGATCAGCACCGACCCCGCTCAGATGGTCGTGGTGGTGTCGACCGATCGGCCGACTGCCCTCAGCCCGGACGGTTCTGTTGGATGGACCCCATGATCCGCGTTGCCGTCATCGACGACCATCAGGTGGTGCATATGGGCATCGCCAGCCTGCCGGAGGTCGATAAGGACCTTGCCTTCGTCACCGCCGTCAAGACCGTCGAGGAGTTCCATACGGCGGGCGTGCAGGTCGACGTCGTCCTGCTCGATCTGCGACTCGACGACAGCGACCCGGCGAGCGTCGACGGCACCCTGGAAGCCATTCCCACGCTGATCGAGACCGGCGCCACGGTGCTGCTTTACACCAGCGAGCAGCGACCGGTCCCGCTGCGCCGGGCCGTCGCGGCCGGGGTGGCCGGCGTGCTGCTCAAGAGCGACCCGGTCGAGACCATCGCCGACGGCATCCGAGAGGCCACCGACGGGAACTTCTACTGCTCGGGCACGCTCGCTCACGCGCTGCTCACCGACGACTTGGCCGTGGCCGCTCTCTCCGAGCGACAGGTCGACATCCTGCGGGCGCTGGCCGACGGGCACGACTACCGCGGCGCCGCACGCCTGCTGCAGATCACCGAGAGCGCACTCAAGACCTACCTGGCGCGAGCGCGCAACGGGTTCAAGTCGATCGGCATCGAGCCGGGCAATGCCATGGACCTCGTGCGGCTGGCCAAGCGCCAGGGCCACCTCGATCGCTGAAATATCCGCGGTGAATACAATATCATCCGACTGATATATTCGGGTCATGACGAACGGCGCCAAGCTGCGAGTGCGACGAACGACGATGGGCCTGACCCAGTCCGTCGCCGCAGCGTTGGCTTCCGTGAGCCAGTCCAACTGGTCCGCACATGAGTCCGGAGCCCGCCGACTGACCGACCCTATGCTGGCGAGACTCTCTGCTGCCATCGGGTTCCGTCCCTCCTTCGCCGCCCAGGTACACCGGGATCGGATCAGGGAGATCTGTGCCGCGTACGGAGCGGCTGAGCCTCGGCTGTTCGGCTCCGTGGCGAAGGGTACGGACACCGTGGAGTCCGATCTGGACATCGTGGTGGTCGCGGAACCCGGCATGACGATGTTCGACATCATCGCGCTGGAGGAGGAGTTGGAAACCCTCTGCGGCGTCCCGGTGGATGTGGTCACCGAGGGTGCGGTCAGAAGTGGTGGGCGGTCTTGGTCCAGCCTGGCAGCGGTCGCGGTGTGAGCGCCTCGGACCGGGATCGCGAGACCCTGGAGGAGATTCTCGGCTTCGGTCGGGAAGCCGAACTGCTCGTGTCTCGCGGGAAGTCCGCCTACGACGAGGACCTGCTGCTGCAGCGTGCGGCGCAGATGATCTGTCTGAATCTCGGTGAGGGCGCGAAGCGTCTCAGCCCCGAGGCGCTGGCGGCTCACCCGGGTATCCGGTTCAAGATGATGGTGGCTCTTCGAGACAAGGTGGCCCACGGCTATCGGATCCTCGACAGCCAAGTCATCTGGGACACCATCGCCACCGCCATCCCGCAGGACATCGCCGAGGTAGCGGCTCTTCTCGGCCGTTCGTAGGCTCGGTCTCGCCAATATCCGGGCCGCCCACCGATACCCGCCGGAGAGGCATCGCCCTACAGCGCGGGGCGACTGAACCAACCGGGCCATATCGCTCCGCTTTCGGGCGATTCGAGGATCCTGTCGAGCGTCACTGTTGCTGTCTCGCGGCACGGTCTGCCGCGAGCTGAGCCCTGACCTCGCTACGGGAAAAGGTCTGCACGCGACCGCTGGTGATGTCGTGGACCCGAGACTTGATCTCTGCCGTCCACACCTCGTGGACCTGTGCCGAATCGGCAGGATCATCGAGACTGGCAAGCAGCGCGCTGGCGACCTGCGCGCGCTGGTCCACCGGGAGCGTCAGCGCCAACTGCGTGATCTCATCGATTCCGGCTGTCATGTGTTGAGTCTACGCTGTGCTGGCGACAGATTGCCGGACCAGTGCCATGGACCACCATTGCCGCTCTCGAAGCAGTGTCGCTGCGACGGACCGCAGGGATTCGCGGGCCCGTGATCGCACCGTACGATGGCCCTCGATCACCATGAATCCGTCTGTTGCTCCCATCCCAGCCGATCAGCGCAAGCTGCTGCTCGCGGTGGACGCCCCCTCACTGCTGCACCGCAACCACCATGCCCGGGCGCATACCCGGCTCCTGGATCGTTCCGGACGCCCGGCCTGGGCCCTGCACGGGATGCTGCGCCAGATTCTGGAGGCGATCGAGTCCTTCGCCCCCGACCTGGTGGTCTTCGGAATCGACGACCGGACCCAGTCGATCCGCGAGTCGATGTACCCCGACTACAAGGGCGGTCGCCCCGACAAAGACCCCGAGCTCATCGACCAGCTGGACCGGGCCGCAGCGATGCTGGACGCCCTCGGGCTGGCCACGGTCACTCCCGACGGGCTGGAGGCCGATGACGTGAACGCATCGGCCGCCGAATGGGCGGTCCGCAACGACTGGAACTGTGTGCTGGTCACCTCGGACCGAGACGCCTTCGCGCACATCAGCGGGCACACCCAGGTACTGCGGTTGATCAACGGCGGGATCAACGCCTCGCCGTTGCTCAACCCGGACCGGCTGCGGATGCTGTACGGGGTCGCGGCCGAGAACTACCTCGACTTCGCCGCTCTGCGCGGTGATTCCTCCGACAACCTTCCCGGCGTCCCGGGGATCGGCGAGAAGACCGCCCCGATCCTGCTTGAGCAGATGGGCTCGATGCAGGCGGTGTGGGCCGACATCGAGCACAACGAGGGCCGGATGCTGGTGGCGACCCTGGACTCCTGGTCGGAGGAGACCGGCGAGCGCCGGATCGGCTCGATGCTGCTCAAGCGGCTGACCGCCGAAGGGGCCCGAGCCCGCTTCGATTTCAATCTGGCCCTGATGTCGGGACGTACCGACGTCGATCTGAGGCTGACCCCCGAGGTGCCCGGGTCACGCGGGCTACTCCCGCTGCCGATGGAGCGGGTCTCGCGCGTGGTGGGGCACCTGAACACCCAGTTCACCACCGACCTGGCGGTGCGGGTGCTGAGTACCGACCCGGCCTCGATGGGCGCCCCGCTGCGCCGACTCGACGGATCCGACCAGCTGCCGCCCCCCGAGCCACACCTGCCCGGGCTGCCGGACCCGACAGATCTCGCCCTCGAGGAACCCCCCGAAGAGAACCCCGAGATCTTCGCCTCGCTCTTCGACTGACCCCGGCTCTTCGACTGAACCGAGTCAGCTGGACATGAACAGGATCGCGTCCCGGTCGTACTCACGACCGGGGTGCTCGGCGGCGAGGTGCTCCTGCACCTTCTCGACGAGCTCATCCTCGTTCGGGGCGGTGATGTAGGTGCCGCAGGGGCAGTTGAGACGAGTCTTCATGTGGTGCTCCTTCGAATGGGACCTGAATCTGGATCTTAGCGATCAGGGCCGCAGATGTGGCCCGTCTCACGTCGACTGTGCCTCGCACAACTCGGCTCCTCGACCCGGGCCCAGGTCCCCGTCTAGGGCTCGATGGCCTGGAACCGCGGAGTCAATACGGCGCGTTATCGGGCAACCACCGTCGCCCGAGCTCACCAGCGATCTCGGCGATCCTCTCGTCTACCGGATGCCATACGAAGACACGGAACAGCGCACGGGAGGCAACCTCCTCGCGAGCACGCATACCAGCCAGCAGTTCCAGCCTGGTCACCTCACTTGCATGCAGAAGGCCGGACTCACGCGCTTCTCGCAGAGAATCAGCGGCGGCCGCCTCTCCTCGGAGCACATCGATCAACACCGACCGTCATCGCGCAGTTGCCTGATCCAACCGATTGCCGGAGCGCACACGCTCGACATACGCCTCGCCGTCGAGGTCACGTTCAGCCCAGGCACCGAGCGCGGTAGCGATATCTCGAAGATCGGCGTCGGCGTCTCGCCCGGGGCTGTATGTCTTGGACACGGCATCCCGGATGAGTGCGGAGATCGAGCGCCCTGTGCGCGCAGCCTCCATATCGAGGAGCCGCCGCTCGTCCACCGTGAGCGAGATCTGGGTGCGCATCATGATGTGATCATCCATCACACGCGTGCCGCGATCGGAGAGAATCTGTTCTCTCAGGCGGGTCCCGCGCTCAGGTCGAGCAGACAGAGCGCTCCGGTGACTCCGGGACGGTCGTTCGGCCGTACTCCCCCCTCGTACAGTGCGGCCGAACCCCGAGAACCCGTCCCTGGTCGGATGCGCGACCCGAACGGGGGTCAGGGTCACGGGCGACGGGGATGAAACCCGACTCACGTCCCACGCCCGGGTCGCGTCTGACTTCATTGTGCTGACGCGAGCGATCTCTCACATCCCCGATGTTGCGTAACAAACGGCGATATGCTCCGCGGATGCTGCGTGTCGAACTGCTCGACCGTGTCCTGCGCGCCATCGCCGCGCAGGATCCGCTGCCCGCCGCGCAGATGGCACGAGATGAGCGGTTTCGCAGCGGCGACACGTTCGCGGCCAGCATCGCCGACTTCTGCGAATTCATGGGTTCTCGCCCGGTCGCCGACCATCCCCTCCCAGCACACGCGTCCGATCCGATCGCGACCACGACCCGGCTCGCGGTGCTGGCGCTGGGCGGCTCCTGCCGCACCGGGCCGGGCCACGATCTGCCGGACCTGGTCACCCGACTATCGGCGATTCCAACCCCGCCCGGCGACGGCAGGGTCCCGGCCTTCTGCCAGCATCTGGTGGCCGAGGCCGCGCTGGCCTGCGGTCGGGTCGACCTGGCCCAGCAGGTCCTGGCACTGCTGCCCACCCCCGAGAGCACCTGGGCGGGTCACCCCTACGCCCCGGTGATGGCGGTATGCCGGGCGCGGACCGCGGTGTATTCGACTGCTCCACCCCAGGCGCTGGCGGCCATCGCGCCGGTGCGACGCCCCACCGGAACCTCCACCGTGGGGCTGTTGCTCGACGCGGCGTATGCGCTGGTCGGCGGAACCGGCGCCAATGTGGCCATGACCGGCCGACGGCTGAACCGGATCGAGGCTGCCCATCGGACCCCACCCGACCGGCTGGGCCACCAGGTCCGGCTGCTGGCCGCCCAAGGGGCCGCGGCGCTGGGCGACTCCCGCCGAGCCGCCGCGCTCCTGGGCGACCCACCCTGCCGAGACGCGGATGCCATCCCGTTGAGCGATCGGGCCCAGGCCCTGGAACTGCTGGTCCGCTCCGCCATCGCGGAAGGGAACCTGGATGCCGCCCAACTGTGGGTCCGGCGAGGCGCCGACTGGAACGAGCACCGGGCGACCCTGCCCGCCCTGAACCGCACCCGCGCCAGGATCGCGCTGCTGGCCGGGGACCCCGCCCGTGCCCTGCAACTGGCCGAGAGCGCCGCCACCGAGGCCCGGGATGGAGGGCGGCTGCTGGAGGTGGTCGAAGCCGAGGTGCTGGCCGCCCGGGCCCACCTGGCCCTGGGTCAGGACTCCGCCGCCGTCCGGCTGCTGCGACGCACCGTGCTGGCGAGTGATCGACGTGGCCTGTTCGCGGTACGTCAGGCCGCCGTCGAGCTGTTGCGACCCACCAAACGTCGGCTGCCACCCCGTCCCGGCGGGGGTTGGTCGGTGCTCTCACCCAGCGAACGCCGGGTGGCCGAACTGATCCTGACCGGCGCCGACAATGCCGCGATCGCGCACTCGCTCGCTCTGGCCCCCTCGACCGTTCGGACCCATGTGTCCCGGGTGCTGATCGCGTTCGAGGTGACCACCCGGACCGGGCTGCTGGCCCTGAGACAGACCGCACCGACCGATACCGACGACAACTACCGCCCCGGGCTGACCCGGCGCCAGTGCGAGGTGGCCCGTCTGCTGGCCCACGGTGAGAGCAATCGTCAGATCGCCGCTCAGTTGGAGATCAGCGTGCACAGCGTGGAATCACATGTGTCGGCGATCCTGCTCCGATGGCAGCTGCGGAGCCGGTTCGAGATCGCGCACCGCTGGTGGTCGCCCGCCCCGACTCCCCCGACCTGACGCCCGCGCGCAACTCATCGCGCTCCGGCGCCTGTCGGTGACCCGATCCGGGGCCCGACTCGGGCACACTTGCCCGGCAGGTTCAGTAGCGATGGCGAGAGGAGGCGGTTCGGTGATGTCCCAGACGGCTCCCGAGACCGCCGACTGTGCCTGCCCGACCTGCTCGGCGGCCAGAGAGCCGCAGCTACCGCAGACCCGGAACATCCGCGCCGGGGCCGCGAAGTTCGTCGCCTGCGCGGATCGAGGCACCCACGAACGGCTCACCGACTGCTGGGTCTGCTGGTCCGACGTCCATCAAGGTCACTGCGCCCTCGAAGAGATCCTGCACCCAGACGCCTGGGACCTGTTCGCCGGGACAGATCACGAGACCCGCGATCGTGGGCCGGGGTTACGGCTGATCTCCGGGTCCTGAACCCCCTCGGTCCAGTCGCTCTCAGTCCAGACGTTCCACCGCACCGGGCCGGATCCGCAGCACCACACCATTCGGGACGTCGGTCCACGGCCCCGCCCCGGCTGCGTGTCCGTGCAGATGAGCCACCGCCGCCCGGATCGCGTCACCATGGCTGACCAGCACGATCGCCCCGCCCCCAGTCGCAGCCAGCGCCTGGTCGACGGTCTCCCCCATCCGGGCATGTACCTGGGCGGGTGACTCACCACCACCCACCGGCAACGTCGGATCCGACCAGTCGTGTGCCTCCGCAGCCGCCCAGGTCTCCTCGTAACCGCGGCCCTCCAGATCGCCCAGATCCTGCTCACGCAACCTCTTGTCGTGCAGTATCTGCGGGGCACCCAGCCGACGGCCGAGAATCTCGGCGGTCTGCACGGCGCGGATCAGGTCGGAACTGACCATCCGCACCGCGCGACCGGGTGGCAGCGCTGCGGCCAGTCGCTCGGCAGCCGACCGGGCCTGGGAGCGACCGCGATCGGTCAAGGCCGGGGCCATGCTCTGCCCCTGGGTCAGCCGGGCGACATTCCATTCCGACTCTCCATGCCGGACCAGGAACACCTGACTGGCTGTCTCATCCATGCACGCTATTGTCCGGCCTGTGACCCGTACGCCTGCCTTCGGACCTGTCAGTCGCCTCAATCTCGGGGCCAACACCTTCGGTTGGACCTCCTCCCCCGCCCAGTCGCATGCGGTCCTGGACGCCTACGTGGCCGCCGGCGGCAACTTCGTGGACACCGCGGACTCCTACTCCCACTGGCTGCCGGGACACGAAGGCGGTGAGTCCGAGCGGATCCTCGGTGACTGGCTGGCCGGGCGCGGCGATCGCGACGACCTGGTGGTCGCCACCAAGGTGAGCCAGAAGCCGTCCCGTAAGGGACTCTCGGCCGCGAACATCGCCGCCGCCGCGGACGAGTCACTGGCCCGGTTGCAAACCGACCGGATCGACCTCTACTACGCCCACTACGACGACGCGTCGGTACCGGTGGCGGAGATCGCCGGCGCCTTCGACGCCCTGGTCCGCGCCGGCAAGGTGCGGCACGTGGGTATCTCGAATCTGCCGGCCGAACGCATCACCGAGTGGCTCTCGATCGCCGAGGCCGAGGACCTGGCCCGGCCGGTCGCCCTGCAGCCGCACTACAACCTGGTGACCCGCACCGGATACGAGCAGGATCTGGCTCCGCTGGTGGCCGCCCACGGGTTGTCCGTGATGCCGTACTGGGCCCTGGCCGCCGGCTTCCTGACCGGCAAGTACCGCACCGCCAACGACTTCTCCAAGTCCGCCCGCGGCGCCGGGATGGCTGACAACCTCACCGTGGAGAGACTGTCGGTGGTCGACGTGCTGGTCGAGGTGGCCGACGAGCACGGAGTCGTCCCGGCCTCGGTCGCCATCGCCTGGCTGTTGACCCGGCCCGGGATCAGCTCGCCGATCGCCAGTGCCCGGATCCCCGAGCAGTTGGACGCGCTGATGGCGGGCGCCTCTTTGGAGCTCGACCCCGATCAGGTGCGCCGGCTCAACCACGTGAGCGCCTCGGTCGAAGGCTGACCGGCCCGGATCACAGGGATCACAGGGTGGGGGCCACCCCGCGCATCCGCTTGAGATAGGTGAGCATTCGTCGGGCCGGATAGGGGGTGGGCCAGTCCTTGGTCCGGAACCAGGCGTCCGAGCCGCCGTCCACGACGAGCACGCTGCCGCACAGGAAGTCGGCGGACTCCTCGAGCATGAAGATCACCCACAGCGCCATCCAGTCGGGGTCGCCGAACCCACCGATCGGCACCGGGAACGAGTTGATCTGCTTCGCCCCGGCCCGGGTGGCCATCTGCTCCTCCAGCAGCGGGGTGAGGATCGCCCCCGGGGCCAACGCATTGAGCCGGATCCCCGCGCCCGCCCAGTCCCGCTGCACGGCGGTGGTGCGCACCCAGTGGGTAAGGGCGATCTTGGACGCCGCATAGGCCAACACCGGTGCGGCTCGTCCGAAGAGTCGCAGGAATCGAGCACCTCGTTCGATGTCACCGGCCAGGAAGGCCCGGACCACCCGCCGGGGCACCATCGGCACCGTGGTGGCCGAGTTGGAGGTGAACACGACCACCTTGCCGCCGTTCTCGGTGGCCAGCGCCTCGCGCCAGCCGTTC
The DNA here is from genome assembly GCA_964396585.1 of uncultured Nocardioides sp. Lineage (GTDB taxonomy): Bacteria > Actinomycetota > Actinomycetes > Propionibacteriales > Nocardioidaceae > Nocardioides. Next base: position 4,745 of record CAYNFY010000030.1, on the reverse strand, counting down.
AGCAGGTCGGTCACCCCGAGCACGTTGACCTGTCCGATCAGGCGGGCTCGACCACGCCCCGGGGTCGGTCCGACCCCGGCGGCCAGCACCGCTCCGTCCAGCACACCGTCACACAGCGCGAGCACCTGAGCGATCGCCGTCCTGCGCCCACTCGGGGTCGACAGATCGGCCACCACGTCGGTGTCGTGCAGATCGACCCCGATCACCAGATGCCCTTCCCGGTCCAACTGATCCATCGCGGCCTGGCCCATCCCGGACGCCGCACCGGTCACCACATATGTACCCACACGTCACCTCATGCTTGAACCCACACCAGCGTCGGTGCACCCCATGAGCACCGATCCGCCGGGTGAGCATACCAACAGTATGCACTGCGCCACGCGCACCTGCCTGCCGTGACCACCGACGCCGACTCACCAGACGATCCACGAGACGATCCCCTGTGCGAACCCGTCCGGACCCACTCCCGTAGGCTCGATCCCGTCCGTGGACCAGGAACCCGGTATGACTCCGGGGCGGTTCCGCCACTGTGATGTCGACTGCCGAGCAGCCGACCAGCCAGACACTGACCACGGACACTTCCGACCGCTACCCGGGGCGCGAACCCCGGAGGAGGAGCCCTGCTGTGTCCGTCCAGCCCGAGCCCATCCGTATCGCCCTGTTCTCCACGTCCGACACCGACCTGCTGTCGGCCCGCGCCAGTTCCGCGCCGTGGGCGCTGGCCAATCCGACCCGAAGCAGCGACGAGCACCTCCGCGCCCTGGGCCGGGAGGCGTCCCTGGTCGTGATCCGGCTGCTCGGCTCGCCGCACGACCTCTGGGCCGGGGTGGCCGACCTCAAGCAGGCCGGGGTCCCGGTGGTGGTACTCGGTGGTGAGCAGCAGCCCAGTGCCGAACTGATGGAACTGTCCACGGTGCCGATCGGGGTGGCTGCCGAGGCCCATCGCTATCTGGCCGAGGGCGGCCCGGAGAACCTGGCCAACCTGCACGCCTTCCTGGCCGACACGGTATTGCTGACCGGGGCCGGTTTCGACCCCCCGAAGACGATCCCGGCCTGGGGGTTCGCGCAGCGACCGGCAGGTGATCTCCAGCGTGATCTGGAGACTCCCCAGCCTCGGATCGGCATCCTCTACTACCGGGCCCACGAGGCCTCCGGCAACAACGCCTTCGCGCATGGGTTGGCCGATGCCGTGGACGCCACCGGACTGGGCGTCGGGGTTCCGGTCTTCGCCGGGTCGCTGCGCTCGGCACCGGACGACCTCTTCGAGGCCCTCGGCTCCTTGGATGCCCTGGTCGTCACGTTGCTGGCGGCCGGCGGCAGTGTGCCGGCCTCGGCCAGTGCCGGAGGCGACGACGAGGCCTGGGACGTGGCCCGGATCGCCGCGCTGGACATTCCGATCCTGCAGGGCCTGTGCCTGACCTCGAGCCGCGCCGAGTGGCAGGCCAGTGACGACGGGCTGACCCCGCTCGACTCAGCCAGTCAGGTGGCCATCCCCGAGTTCGACGGACGGATCATCACCGCACCGTTCTCGTTCAAGGAGATCGACGCCGACGGTCTGCCCCGTTACGTGGCCGATCCGGAGCGCTGCGACCGGGTGGCCCGGATCGCACTCAACCACGCCCGGCTGCGGACAGTGCCGAACGACCAGAAGCGGATCGCGCTGGTGCTCTCGGCCTACCCGACCAAGCACTCGCGGATAGGGAACGCGGTCGGACTCGATACCCCGGTCTCGGTGATCCGGCTGCTGGAGACGCTGCGCGCCGCCGGTTACGACGTCGGTGCGCCCGGTGAGATCCCGGGGCTGGACCTGGTCGGCTCCGATAGCGAGCGTGGCGATGCCCTGATCCATGCCCTGATCGCGGCCGGTGGTCAGGACGAGGAGTGGTTGACCTCCGGTCAGCTCACCGACGCCCACGTCCGGATCAGCACCGAGCAGTACCGGGCCTGGACCGCGCAGCTGCCCGAGGCGCTGCGTCGGTCGATGATCGAGACCTGGGGCGAGGCCCCCGGCAACCTATTCGTCAACGAGGCCGGTGAACTGGTACTCGCCAGCCTGGGTGCGGGCAATGTGGTGATCCTGATCCAGCCCCCGCGTGGGTTCGGCGAGAACCCGGTGGCGATCTATCACGACCCCGATCTCGCTCCGAGCCACCACTACCTGGCCGCCTACCGCTGGCTGGAGGCACCCGTCACCGAGGGCGGGTTCGGCGCCCATGCGGTGGTGCACGTGGGCAAGCACGGTTCCCTGGAATGGCTGCCCGGCAAGAACGCGGCGTTGTCGGCCGAGTGCGGTACCGACGCGGTGCTGGGCAACCTGCCGCTGATCTACCCGTTCCTGGTCAACGACCCGGGCGAGGGAGCCCAGGCCAAGCGCCGTGCGCATGCCACCATCATCGACCATCTGATCCCGCCGATGGCCCGGGCCGAGAGCTACGGCGACATCGCCCGGCTCGAACAGCTGCTGGACGAGTACGGCAACATCATGGCGATGGACCCGGCGAAGCTCCCGGCCATCCGCGGCGAGATCTGGCAGTTGATGAAGAGCGCAGAGATGCACCGGGATCTGGGTCTGGAGGAGCGGCCCGGCGACGAGGAGTTCGACGACTTCCTGCTGCACGTGGACGGCTGGCTGTGCGAGATCAAGGACGTCCAGATCCGGGACGGCCTGCATGTTCTGGGCCAGGCCCCGAACGGCGAGACCCGGGTCAATCTGGTGCTGGCGATCCTGCGCGCCGCCCAGATCTGGGGCGGGGTCGGCCAGGCCGTGCCCGGGCTGCGCGCCGCGCTCGGCCTCAAGGAGGATGAGGCCAGCACCGTCGTCGACGACTTCGAGGCTCAGGCGCGGGCACTGGTCGAGGCGATGGAGGCCGCTGAGTGGCGTCCCGAGGCGGTCGCTTCCCTGCACCAGGACCCACAGGTGCGCGAGGTGCTCACCTTCGCCGCCACCCAGGTGGTCCCCCGACTGGCCGACACCACCGACGAACTCGGCAATCTGCTGCATGCCCTGGCCGGTGGCTTCGTTCCGGCCGGGCCGTCGGGTTCGCCGCTGCGCGGACTGGTCAACGTGTTGCCCACCGGCCGCAACTTCTACACCGTCGACCCCCGGGCGATCCCCTCTCGACTGGCCTGGCAGACCGGGCAGGCGATGGCCGACTCGCTGCTGCAGCGCTACCTCGACGACACCGGCGAGTACCCGAGTTCGGTGGGGCTGTCGGTATGGGGCACCAGCGCGATGCGGACCTCCGGCGACGACGTGGCCGAGGTACTGGCGCTGTTGGGGGTGCGCCCCGAATGGGACGAGGCCTCCCGCCGGGTGAACCACCTGGTCGTGGTCCCGCTGGCCGAGTTGGGCAGACCGCGAGTCGACGTCACGGTCCGGATCTCGGGCTTCTTCCGCGATGCCTTCCCGCACGTCGTGTCGATGCTCGACGACGCCGTCCGGATGGTCGCCGAGCTGGACGAGGACGACGAGCAGAACCACGTCCGGGCCCATACCCGGGCCGATCTGGCCGCTCATGGTGACGAACGCCGGGCCACCACCCGAATCTTCGGGTCGGCACCCGGCTCCTACGGTGCCGGCATCCTGCAGGTGGTGGAGTCGGGCACCTGGCGTGACGACAACGACCTGGCCGAGGTGTACACGTCCTGGGGTGGCTTCGCGTACGGACGCGATCTGGACGGCGCTCCGGCCGCCGACGACATGCGCGCCAACTACCGGCGGATCAAGGTGGCGGCCAAGAACGTCGACTCCCGCGAGCACGACATCGCCGACTCCGACGACTACTTCCAGTACCACGGCGGCATGGTGGCCACGATCCGGGCGCTGACCGGCAGTGACCCGAAGGCGTACGTGGGCGACTCCACCTCGCCCGATGCGGTGCGTACCCGCACCCTGGCCGAGGAGACCAGCCGGGTGTTCCGGGCCCGGGTGGTGAACCCGCGCTGGATCGCGGCGATGCAGCGGCACGGCTACAAGGGTGCCTTCGAGTTGGCGGCGACCGTGGACTACCTGTTCGGTTTCGACGCCACTGCCGGGGTGGTCCACGACTGGATGTATGAGCAGCTGGCCTCCTCCTATGTCCTGGAAGAGACGAACCAGCAGTTCCTACGGACCTCTAACCCGTGGGCGCTGCGGGGCATGGTGGAGCGACTGCACGAGGCTGCCGAGCGAGGACTGTGGGCCGAGCCGGACCCGGAGACCCTGGCCGCGCTGCAGCAGGTCTACCTGGAGGTCGAGGGCGACCTGGAAGAGGACGCGGAAGGAACCGCCACCTCATGATCCGGATCCGGGTGGTCGGGATCGGGATGGGGCCGCAGCAACTGACCCGTGAGGCCGAGGCGGCACTGCGTGAGTCCGACTACGTGGTGGCGGCCCGCAAGACCGCCACCACCCCGGACGCCGCCGATCCGCTCCTGGAGGTACGCCGGGCGATCTGTGCCGAGTTCTCCCTCGACCTGGTCGAGGTGCCGGATCCGGAACGGGACCGCAACGATCCTGCCGACTACCCGGCCGCGGTGGCCGCCTGGCACACCGCTCGGGCCACCGCCTATGCCGAGGTGATCGGTGCCCGGAGCGGTTCGCCGGTGTTCCTGGTCTGGGGTGACCCCTCGTTGTACGACTCCACGTTGCGGGTCGTGGAGCAGGTGGCGGCGCTGCTCTCCGAGGAATGCACCTGGGACGTGCTTCCGGGCATCTCCGCCCCGCAACTGCTGGCCGCCCGGCCCCGGCTGGCGACCGACACGAC